>JANZZL010000065.1 GCA_026419405.1 Paracoccaceae bacterium
CGCTGGGCCACCGCCGGCAGACGCGGCCACCCCGCGGCCGAGGCCGCCGCCCGCGCCGCCGGGCTCGCGCTCGCCGCGCTCGCCGCGGGGGCGGTGCTGGCCGGCCTCGCCGGCCTCGCGCTCTGGTCGCTGGCCGGGGCCTGGACCTTCCCCGACGCGCTGCCGCAGGGGCTGACGCTGCGCACCTGGGCCCGCCACGGCCCCGCCCTCGCCGGGCCGCTCGCCGAAACCCTGCTGATCGCCGCCGCGGCCACGGCGGCCGCGCTCGTCCTCGCCCTCGCCTGCCTCGAGGCCGAGCACCGCCACGGCCTCACCCCCGGCGCGCGCAGCCTGTGGCTGCTCTACCTGCCGCTGCTGGTGCCGCAGATCGCCTTCCTGTTCGGGCTCCAGACGCTGGCGCTCGCGGCCGGGGCGCGGGCGGGGCGGCTGCCGGTGATCGCCGCGCACCTCGTCTTCGTCCTGCCTTACGTGTTCCTCTCGCTCTCGGGGCCCTGGCGGGCCTGGGATGCGCGTCTCGCCACGCTGGCGCGCACGCTGGGCGCCTCGCCCGCGCGCACGCTCCGCGCCGTGCGGCTGCCGATGCTGCTCCGCCCCGTGCTCACCGCCGCCGCCGTCGGCTTCGCCGTCTCGGTCGCCCAGTATCTGCCCACGCTCCTGCCCGGCGGCGGGCGGGTGGCCACGCTCACCACCGAGGCGGTGGCGCTCGCCGCCGGGGGCGACCGGCGGCTGATCGGCCTCGCCGCGCTCGCCCAGACCGGCGCGGTGGTGCTGCCCTTCGCGCTGGCGCTGATCCTGCCGCGGCTCGCCTTCCGCAACCGCCGGGGGATGCATGGCTGAGCGCGGGCTCGTCCTCGACGGGCTCCGCATCGCCCGCGGGGCCGCGCCGCTGATCGCGCTCGACGCGCGGATCCCGCCGGGCGGGGTGCTGACGCTCATGGGCCCCTCCGGCATCGGCAAGTCCACCCTGCTTGCCGCCGTCACCGGCACGCTCGCGCCGCCCTTCCGCATGGCGGGGCGCATCCTGCTCGACGGGCGGGACATCACCTCGCTTCCCACCGAGCGGCGGCGCGTCGGCATCCTGTTCCAGGACGAGCTCCTGTTCCCCCACCTCTCGGTCGGCGGCAACCTCGCCTTCGGCCTGCCCCCGGGCGGCAGCCGCGCCCAGCGCCGCGCCCGGATCGAGGCGGCACTGGCCGAGGTGGACCTCGCCGGCTTCGCCGGCCGCGACCCCGCGACGCTCTCGGGCGGGCAGAAGGCGCGGGTGGCGCTGATGCGGATGCTGCTCTCGGACCCGCGCGCTCTGCTGCTCGACGAGCCCTTCGCGCGGCTCGATGCCGCGCTCCGCGACCAGACGCGCCGGCTCGTCTTCGACCTCGCCCGCGACCGCGGCCTGCCGGTGCTGCTCGTCACCCACGACGCGGCGGATGCCACGGCGGCCGGCGGCGAGGTGATCCGGCTCGGATGAGCCGCCGCTGGAGAGACCGCGCCTGCGCGGCTGCCGCCCCTCCAGGCCGCCGAGGGCCTTCCCGCGCCGGCCCTGGCCGCCCCCCGCGCGCGGCTTCCGCCCGCCGCCCGGACGGGAATGGTTAACGCCCGCCGCCCGGCCCGGCGGCGCGCTGCGTGTCATACGCCCTGTGCACGCCCTGTGCACGGGTTGTGCTGGGCCCTGCCGCGGCTCCGGTGCCCGGTTGAGGCGGCGTGCGGCCCCCGTTGCAGGCGGCCCGCGCTTCGCCCAGAATGGCGGCCCGAGCCACCCCCGAGGATGCCGCCCCGATGCCCTTCGACCGCTCGCTCCGGATCGCGCCGTCGATCCTCGCCGCCGACTTCGCCGACTTCGGCGCCGAATGCCGGGCGGTCGAGGCGGCGGGGGCGGACTGGGTCCACATCGACGTCATGGACGGCCATTTCGTGCCCAACATCACGTTCGGCCCGGCAATGGTCAAGGCCTTGAGGAAGCACGTGAAAACCGTGATGGACGTGCACCTGATGATCGCCCCGGTCGATCCCTTCGTCGCGGCCTTCGCCGAGGCCGGGGCCGACATCATCACCGCCCACATCGAGGCCGGGCCGCATATCCACCGCACGCTCCAGGCGATCCGCGGCGCCGGCTGCAAGGCGGGGCTCGCGCTCAACCCCGGCACCGGGCTCGACGGCGTCGAGGGGCTTCTCGACCTCGTGGACCTCGTCTGCGTGATGACCGTGAACCCCGGCTTCGGCGGCCAGCAATTCATTGACATGACAGGGAAAATCCGCCGCCTCCGTCAGCTCGTCGGCGACCGCCCGGTGCATATCGAGATCGACGGCGGCGTGGATGCGACGACCGCGCCGCTCGTCGCCGCGGCCGGCGCCGACGTGCTGGTGGCCGGCTCGGCGGTGTTCCGCGGCGGCTCGGCCGCCGAGCCCGCCGCCTACGCGCGCAACATCGCCGCGATCCGCGCCGCGGCGGAACAGGCACGGAGGGCCGCCTGATGGCCGCAACCCCGCCCGTCTGCGACTTCGGCTGGAAGGCCCCGGCCTTCTCGCTTCCCGCAACCGACGGGAAGACCTATTCGCTTCAGGACGTTGCGGGCCCGAACGGCACGCTCGTCATGTTCATCTGCAACCACTGCCCCTATGTGCTCGGCGCCCTCGACCGGATCATCGAGGATGCCCGCACGCTGCAGTCGCTCGGCATCGGCGTGGCCGCGATCTGCTCGAACGACGCCGCGGCCTACCCCGAGGACAGCTTCCCCAGGATGCGCGAGATGGCGCTCCGCCACGCCTTCCCCTTCCCCTACCTGCACGACGAGAGCCAGGAGGTCGCCCACGCCTGGGGCGCGGCCTGCACGCCCGACTTCTTCGGCCTGAACCGGGCGCTCGAACTCCAGTACCGCGGTCGGCTCGACGCCGCCGGCCGCAACCCCGCCCCGCCCGGCCTGCGCCGCGACCTCGTCGAGGCGATGCGGCAGATCGCCGAGACCGGGGCCGGCCCGCGCGACCAGACGCCCTCGATCGGCTGCTCGATCAAGTGGAAGGCGGCGTGAGGACCGCCCTCCCCCGCGCCCCCTTCCCCTTGTTCCAAATACGCCCGGGGGGGCCCGGCCGGAAGGCCGGGCGGGGGGCGGGAAGCCCCCCTCCGCCGGCACCCCGCGCATGAGGCCCCTCGTCTTCGACCTCGACGGCACGCTGATCGACAGCGCGCCCGACATCCACCGCGTCGCGAACGCGGTGCTCGCGCTCGAGGGGCTGGCGCCGATCAGCTTCGCCGAGGCGCGCTCGTTCATCGGCAGCGGCGTGTCCGCCTTCGTCGCCCGCGCCCTCGCGGCGCGGGGCCTGCCCGCCGAAGGCGACCGCCATGCCCGCATGGTCGCGGCCTTCACCGAACGCTACGAGCACGCGCACGAGCTCACGACACCCTACCCCGGCGCGGCCGAGGCGCTCGCGCGGCTGGCCGCCGCGGGCCACCCGCTCGGGCTCTGCACCAACAAGCCGCTCGGCCCCACCCTGGCGGCCCTGCGCCACTTCCGCCTCGAGGGCCTTTTCGCGGCGGTCGTCGGCGGCGACAGCCTGCCCGAGCGCAAGCCCCATCCCGCGCCGCTCCTCGAGACGGTGGCCCGGCTCGGCGGCGGCGCAGCGGTCTTCGTGGGCGACAGCGAGGTCGACGCCGAGACCGCCCGGCGCGCCGGCGTGCCGTTCCTGCTGTTCACCGAGGGCTACCGCAAGGCGCCCGCCGAGGCCCTTCCGCAGCGGGCGGCCTTCGCCGACTGGGCGGCGCTGCCCGACCTCGTCGCCGCGCTCTGATCCGGCCGGGAGAGGAGGGCGCAGCCCGCGACCGACACAGCCCGCGACCGACGCGGGCGAAGCGAGGCGAGACGCCTGCCGCTGGGCAAGATTGCCGGGGGATGGTACCGCCTCCCCGGCTCGAACGGGGGACCCCCAGATCCACAATCTGGTGCTCTAACCAACTGAGCTAAGGCGGCACTCGAGAGCGCATTTACCCCCCGGCCCCCGCGATTGCAAGGCCCGCCCGGCGCCTCAGGGGAGCCCGGCGGCGCCGAGGCCCGGATCGCGCGCGGCCTGGAGCCGCAGCGCCGCGTGGCGCGCGAACTTCTGCAGCAGCGCCCGCCGCCGCGCCGGCGGCAGCGGCGTCTCGGGGCCGAGCCGGACGATCTCGGCATCGTAGGCATCGGCGAGGATCAGCCCCGTGCCCTCCGGCAGCAGCTCCGCCGGGAAGGCCGCGTCCACCGCCCAGAAGAAGCGGTCGCAGAAGCCGAGATAGCCCTGCCACTTGCGGTCGCCCACGAAGTCGGCGCGCGAGGACTTGCACTCCACCACCCAGAGCTCGCCCTTCGGGCCGAGCGCCATCACGTCCACCCTCAGCCCCGGCGCAGGCACCAGTTCCTCGACCGTCGCGAAGCCGTGGCCGAGCAGGTGGCGGCAGACGCCGCGGGCGAGGAGCTGGCCGGGGGTGAGCGGGACGAGCGTGTCGGGCATGGCCCCGACCTTGGACGAAACGTGAACGCCTGTAAAGCCGCGCCTGCCGGCGCGCCGGCCGGCGGCAGCCCGGCGCGGGCGGGCTCCCTTCTCCGAGCGCCTCCGCGAACCGGCACGAGAGCCGTTGCCCGGCGCGGGCGGGGCTATGCCGCGGCGCGCCGCGCCGGCGCCCGCACGGCCGGGGCGGCTCAGGGCCGGTGCGCCCGGAAGCGCAGGCGGACGTAGTCGGCGACCCAGCCGGAACCCGGCTCGTGCAGCGCGCAGAGCAGCGCCAGCGCGCGGGCCAGCAGATCCGGCCGGTCCTCGGGCGCGAGATCGGCGACGAACGGGCCGGCGAAGGTCTCGAGCCAGCCGGCCATGCCGGTCGGCAGCGGCGTCGGGCGGGGGATCAGCGCGATCTCGTCCACCGCGAATCCGGCCGCCGCGAGCCGGGCGGCCTGGCGGGCGGGCGAGGGGAAATCCCACGGCATGCACGGCCCCAGGCCCCGCGCCGTCCGCGCCGCGTTGAGCGCGGTGACGATGGCGGCGACATTGCCGAAGCCGCCCTGTTCGGCGACGAACCGACCGCCCGGCCGCAGAGCGGCGAAGGCCCGGGCGAAGACCGGCCGCGGATCGGCGATCCAGTGCAGGGCGGCATTGGAGAACACGGCGTCGAAGCCGCGCTCGGGCCAGGGGTCGCGCGCGTCCTGCCGCCAGATCCGCAGGCCGCGCCGCTCGGCCTGCGCCGCCATCTCGGCCGCCGGCTCGAGCCCGATGACCTCGGCCCCCGCCGCGGCGATCCGCGCGGTCAGTACCCCGTCGCCGCAGCCGAGGTCGAGGATGCGCTCGCCTGGGCGCGGGTCGAGCAGGGCCAGCACCTCGGCGCCGAGCGCGGGGACGAAGGCCGCATGGCGCCGGTAGGCCGCCGCCGACCAGTCCTGCCCGCCTGCCGGCGCCTCCGCCATCAGCGCAGCTTCAGCGTGGCGAGTCCGATCAGGGCGAGGATCAGGCTGATGATCCAGAAGCGGATCACGATCTGCGGCTCGGCCCAGCCCTTCTTCTCGTAGTGGTGATGGATCGGCGCCATCAGGAACACCCGCTTGCCGGTGCGCTTGAAGTAGAGCACCTGGATGATGACCGAGAGCGCCTCGACCACGAACAGGCCGCCGACGATGGCCAGCACGATCTCGTGCTTGGTGCAGACGGCGATGGCGCCAAGCGCGCCGCCGAGGGCGAGCGAGCCGGTGTCGCCCATGAACACCGCCGCGGGCGGCGCGTTGTACCACAGGAAGCCCAGGCCCCCGCCGATCAGCCCGGCGGTGAAGACGAGGATCTCGCCGGTGCCGGGCACGTAGTGCACGTCGAGGTATTCGGTGAAGTCCACGCGGCCCACGGCATAGGCGATCACGCCCAGCGTGCCGGCGGCGATCATCACCGGCATGATGGCAAGGCCGTCGAGCCCGTCGGTCAGGTTCACCGCGTTCGCCGCGCCGACGATGACAATCATGGCGAAGGGCACGAAGAAGTAGCCGAGGTTGATCAGCACGTCCTTGAACACCGGCACGGCGAGCTGGTTGGTGAGCGGGCCGGGGTGCAGCGACGAGGCGGCGTAGCCCGCGGCCGCGGCAACGACGAGGCCGATCGCCATGCGCAGCCGCCCCGAGACGCCGCGCGAGGTCTGCTTGGTCACCTTGGCGTAGTCGTCGGCGAAGCCGATGGCGCCGAAGGCCATGGTGACACCGAGGACCAGCCAGACGAAGGGGTTGTCGAGCCGCGCCCAGAGCAGCGTCGCCACGATGAGCGCCGAGAGCACGAGGAGCCCGCCCATGGTCGGCGTGCCGGCCTTGGCGAAGTGGGTCTGCGGCCCGTCCTCGCGGATCGGCTGGCCCTTCTTCTGGCGCACGCGCAGCAGGTCGATCAGCGGCCGGCCGAACAGGAAGCCGAACAGCAGCGCGGTGAAGAACGCGCCGCCCGCGCGGAAGGTGATGTAGCGGAACAGGTTGAAGAAGTCGCCGCCGTCGGAGAAGGCGGTCAGCCAGTAGAGCATCGTCTATCCCTCGTTCTGGGCCGGATGGCCCAGCCTGCGGATCGCCTCCACCACGAGGGACACGCGGCTCGCCTTCGAGCCCTTTACCAGCACCACGTCGCCCGCGTCGATCAGGGTATGGGCCCGGGCGGCCAGGCCTTCGGCGGTTTCGTGCCACTCGCCGCGCTGCGAGGCGGGCAGCGCCTCGTGCAGCGCGCGCATCAGCGGGCCGACGCAGTGCACCAGCGCGACCGAGGCCATCGCCGGGTGCCGCGCGAGGGCGGCGTGCAGCTCGCGCTCGGTCGGGCCGAGTTCCAGCATGTCGCCGAGGATCGCGATGCGCCGGCCGCGGCCGATCCGCCCGACCCCGTCCCGGGGTGCGGCGGCGGCCAGCATGTCGAGCGCCGCCGCGACCGAGGCGGGGTTGGCGTTGTAGGCGTCGTCGAAGAGGTCGAAGGTCAGGTGGTCGTCGACCACGTCCATGACGAGGCGCTCGCGCATCCCCCGGCCCGCCACCGGGCGCCAGAGGCCCATGTCGCAGGCCGCCACCGCCGGGTCGAGGCCGAAGGCCTCGGCCACCGCCAGCACCGCGAGCGCGTTGAGACCGAAGTGCCGGCCCGAGGACATCACCCTGACCAGCACCTCGCCCCGGGGCGAGCGGGCGCGCACCACCGTCATGTCGCCGGCAAGTTCGGCCGAGACGAGGCGCCAGTCGGCCCCGGCGCTCTCGCCGAAGGTGACGATGCGGGCACCCACTGCCTCGGCCTTCGCCTTGAGGATCGGCCAGGTCTCGATGTCGCGGTTGAGGATCGCCACCCCGCCCGGCCTCAGCCCCTCGAGGATCGAGGCCTTCTCGTGCGCGATGCCGGCCACGCTGTCGAAGGCGGCGAGATGCGCCGGCGCGACGGTGGTGATCACCGCCACGTCGAGCGCGGCCATCCGCGCCAGCGGCGCGATCTCGCCGGGGGCGTTCATGCCGATCTCGACCACCGCGAAGTCGGCCTCGGCCGGCAGGCGCGCCAGGGTCAGCGGCACGCCCCAGTGGTTGTTGAAGCTCTTCTCGGCGGCGTGGACCGACCCCTGCCCGCCCAGCACGGCGCGCAGCATCTCCTTCGTCGAGGTCTTGCCGACCGAGCCGGTGATGCCGACGACGCGCGCCCGCGCCCGCGCCCGCCCCGCGCGACCCAGCGCCTCGAGCGCGGGCTGCACCGCCGGCACGATGACGAGGGGGTCCTCGGCGAGCCCCTCGGGCACGCGGGAGACGAGCGCCCCCGCCGCCCCGCGCGCAAGCGCGTCGGCCGCGAAGTCGTGCCCGTCGCGCGCGGCGGTCAGCGCCACGAAGAGGTCGCCGGGCGCGATCTCGCGGCTGTCGATCGAGAGGCCCGAGACGGCGAAGCTGCGGGTGGCGCGGCCGCCGGTGACGGCGGCGATGTCGGCCGATGTCCAGAGCGCCACCTAGATTCTCCCGTCCAGCGCGGCGACGGCCACGCTCGCCTGTTCGACGTCGTCGAAGGGAAACACCGTGTCGCCCACCGTCTGCCCGCGCTCGTGCCCCTTGCCCATCACGAGGAGCGCATCCCCCGGACCGAGCGCATCGACCGCCCGCAGGATCGCCTCGGCCCGGTCGCCGACCTCCTTGGCCCCCGGACAGCCGGCGAGGACCTCGGCGCGGATCGCGGCGGGATCCTCGGAACGGGGGTTGTCGTCGGTGACGAAGACCACATCGGCGTGCTCGGCCGCGGCCCGGCCCATCAGCGGCCGCTTGCCGCGGTCGCGGTCGCCGCCGGCGCCGATCACCGCGACGAGGCGGCCCATGACATGCGGCCGCAGCGCGCGGAGCGCGGTCGCCACCGCGTCGGGCGTATGGGCATAGTCGACGAACACCGCCGCCCCGTTGTCGCGCGTCGCGGCGTGCTGCATCCGGCCGCGCACGGTCTCGAGGCGGGGCAGCACGCGGGCGATGTCGGCGGCCGCCTCGCCCGAGGCGAGCGCGAGCCCGGCGGCGACCAGCACGTTCTCGGCCTGGAAGCCGCCGATCAGGCCGAGGCGGAGCTGGTGCACCTCGCCCCCGATCGAGAAGCGCAGTTCCTGCCCGGTGGCGTCGAAGCGCTGGCCGAGCAGACGGATCGCGGCCTCGGGCCGCCGGCCGGTGCCGAGCACGCGCGCCCCGGCGGCCGCCGCGGCCTCGGCCACGCGGGGCCCGTAGGCATCGTCGAGGTTGACGACCGCGGTGCCCTCGGCGGGCAGCAGCCGGGTGAAGAGCCCGAGCTTGGCCGCGAGGTAGGCATCCATCGTGCCGTGGTAGTCGAGATGGTCGCGGCTGAGGTTGGTGAAGGCCGCCGCCGTCAGCGCCACCCCGTCGAGGCGGCGCTGGTCGAGCCCGTGCGACGAGGCCTCCATGGCAAGATGCGTCACCCCCGCGCGGGCCATCCCGGCCAGCAGCCCGTGCAGCTCCACCGGCTCGGGCGTGGTGTGCGAGAGCGGCGCAGAGAAGGCCCCCTCCACCCCGACCGTGCCGAGGTTGCAGGCCGCCCGGCCGAGGGCCGCCCAGATCTGCCGGGTGAAGCTTGCCACGCTGGTCTTGCCGTTGGTGCCGGTCACGGCGACCACGGTTTCGGGCTGCGCCCCGAACCACAGCGCGGCGGCGCGCGCCAGCGCCTCGCGCGGGTCGGCCGCGACGACGAGCGGGGCCGGCGAGGCCGCCAGCGCCCCGGCCGCGAGCCGCGCCCCCTCGGCATCGGTCAGCACCGCGCTGGCACCCATGCCGAGCGCGTAGGGAATGAACTCGCCCCCGTGCACCCGGCTGCCGGGCAGCGCGGCGAAGAGCATCCCCTCGCGCACCTTCCGGCTGTCGACCGCAAGCCCGGTGACGCGCGCCTCGCGGCCGCCCTGGGCGGTCAGCCCGAGGTCGGAGAGTGATTTCGACGCGCCCATGCCCGGTGCCCCCGCCCCGCCGTCAGTTGCGGGCGAGTGTTACCCCGTCCTCCCCGGCGGTTGCAATCGCGGGCCGCACGCCGAGGATCGGCGCGATGCGGCGGATGATCTCGGCCGCGACCGGAACCGCCGTCCAGCCGGCGGTGCGGCGCGGCTCGGGGCCCGAGGTCTCGACCGGCTCGTCGAGCGAAACGACGATGACATAGGCCGGGTTGTCGGAGGGGAACATGCCCGCGAAGGTGGTGATGACCTTGTCGCTGTGATAGCCGCGCCCGTCGCGCAGCGGCTTGTCGGCGGTGCCGGTCTTGCCGCCCACGGAATAGCCCGGCACGTCGGCCAGCGTCGCGGTGCCGCGCGCCACCGTCTCGCGCAGCATCGAGCGGACGATCGCCGAGGTCTGCTCGGAGATCACGCGCTCGCCGCGCAGGGGGATGTCGCGGTGCAGGATCGTCGGCGTCACCTTGTAGCCGCCGTTGACCAGCGTCGCGTAGGCGGCGGCGAGGTGCAGCGGCGAGGCCGAGGTGCCGTGGCCGTAGGAGATTGTCATCACCGAGATCTCGGGCCAGTTCTTCTGCGGGAAGAGCGGCTGGACACCCGGCGCCTCGGCCATCTCGATTGCGGTGGGCGCGAGCAGGCCGAGGCGGGCCAGGAAGGCCTTCTGCCGCTCGGCCCCGATCATCAGCGCGATGCGCGCGGTGCCGACGTTGGAGCTCTTGACGATGACGTCGGTGACCGAGAGCTCGGGGCCGTAGTTGCGGAAGTCGCGGATGCGGTGGCGGCCGTGGGTCATCGGGCTGCGGGTGTCGATCCGCGTCTCGGGGGTGACGAGGCCGAGGTCCAGCGCCTGGGCCACGGTGAAGATCTTGTAGGTCGAGCCGAGCTCGTAGACGCCCTGGACCGCACGGTTGAACAGCGGGTTGTCGGAGGCGTCGCCCGAGGTCGGCGGCGCGGGCCGGTCGTTGGGGTCGAAATCGGGCAGCGAGGCCATGGCGACGACCTCGCCGGTCCGGGCATCCATCACCACCGCCGCGGCGCCCTTGGCGTTCATCAGCGCCATGCCGGCCTCCAGCACCTGCTCGACCGCCGCCTGCACCGAGAGGTCGAGCGAGAGCACCAGCGGCCGGCCCTGGTTGGCGGGGTCGCGCAGGCGTTCGTCGAAGGTCTTCTCGACGCCGGCGGTGCCGATCACCTCGGCGGAATGGACCCCCTCGCGGCCGAAGGCGGCGCCGCCCAGCACATGCGCCGCCAGCGCGCCGTTGGGGTAGAGGCGCATCTCGCGCGGGCCGAACAGCAGCCCCGGATCGCCGATGTCGTGCACCGCCTGGCGCTGCTCGGGGCTGATCCGGCGCTTGATCCAGACGAAGGTGCGCCCGCCGGTGAACTGCCGGATCAGCCGGTCGCGGTCGAGATCGGGGAAGATCGAGGCGAGCGCGCGGGCCGAGCCCTCGGGGTCGATCATCTGGCGCGGCTGGGCGTAGAGCGACCAGGTGACGAGGTTGGTCGCGAGCAGCTGGCCGTTGCGGTCGGTGATGTCGGCGCGGTTGGCGAGGATCTGCGCCCCCGAGCCCGCCGAGCGCGGCTCGGCCGGGTCGGTCGCGGCGAGCACGCCCATGCGGATGCCGACCGTGCCGAAGGCGCAGAGGAAGAACAGCGCCAGCACGAAGAGCCGCCCCTCGGCGCGGGCGCGGGCGCGGTCGCGCAGTTCCTCGTGGCGCAGGCGGATGTTCTCGCGCTCGATCGCATCGGGGTTCTCGCCCTTCGCGCGGGCCGCGAGGATGCGGGCGAGCGGACGCAGCGGCGTGCGGATCATTCCGGGATCTCCTCCTGCTGCTGCGGGCCCGGACCGACGACGTCGACCGGGGCTGCGGACATCTGCAGCAGCCCCGGCGGCGGCGGGAAGGCGACCGCATCGACCGTGCCGAACTGCTCGGGCAGCAGCGGCAGCAGCCCGAGCCGGTCGAAGTTGAGCTCGGCGAGGTCGCGCAGCCGGTCGGGGCGGTTGAGATAGGCCCATTCGGCGCGCAGCACCGAGAGCGCCTCGCGCGTCTCGGCGATGCGCCGTTCCAGCCGCTGCACCTCGTCGAGGGCGGCCTGGGTGGCATAGTTCTCGCGGTAGGCCCAGAAGGCCAGCGCCATGACGCCGAGCGCGGCGAGCACGGAGAGGAAGGCCCTCATCGCCCGAGCTCCTTCAGCGCCAGGGCGGGCAGGCCCAGCGCGGCGCGGTCGGCGGCGCGGGCGGCGGCGCGGGCGGGGGCGGCGGTGCGCTCGGCCACGCGCAGCATCGCCGAGCGGGCGCGCGGGTTGCGGGCGATCTCGGCGGCATCGGGCGCGACGGCCCGGCCGAGCAGGCGGAAGGAGGGCTCTGCGGCCTGCGGCAGGGGGGCGTGCCGGCTGCCGCCGCCGGCGCCCGAGCGGCTCTGGAGAAAGCGCTTCACGATGCGGTCCTCGAGCGAATGGAAGGTGACGACGGCGAGCCGCCCCCCGGGCCTCAGCGCGCGTTCGGCGGCCTCGAGGCCGCGGACGAGCTGGCCGAACTCGTCGTTCACCGCGATGCGGAGCGCCTGGAAGCTGCGCGTCGCCGGGTGGCTCTGGCCCGGCCCGGGCCGCGGCAGGCAGCGCGCGACGACGGCGGCGAGCTGCAGCGTGGTGGCAAGCGGCCGGGCGGCGACGATGGCGCGGGCGATGCGGCGCGCGGCGCGCTCCTCGCCATACTGGAACAGGATGTCGGCAAGCCGCGCCTCGGGCAGCGTGTTGACCAGGTCGGCCGCGGTCGGGCCCTGGCCGCCCATGCGCATGTCGAGCGGGCCATCCTTCTGGAACGAGAAGCCGCGCGCGGCCTCGTCGAGCTGCATCGAGGACACGCCGAGGTCGAGCACCACGCCGTCGGCCGGCCCGCCCGCGATCGCGTCGAGCCGGTCGAAGGTGCCCTCGACGAGGCGCAGGCGGTCACCGTAGGCCGCCGCCCAGGGCCGGGCGAGCGCGAAGACGGAGGGGTCGCGGTCGATGCCGATCACGCGGGCGGCCCCGGCATCGAGGAGCGCGCGCGCGTAGCCTCCCGCGCCGAAGGTGCCGTCGACCCAGAGGCCGGCGACGGGCGCCACGCGGTCGAGCAGCGGTCCGAGCAGGACGGGGATGTGGGGGGCGTCTGGCGGGGTCGCGCGGGCAGTCGCGGCGGCCATGCCTCAGCCTCCCTTCGCGGGCAGCTCGGGCAGGAGCGAGAACACGTCGGCGCCCTCGGGCAGGGAACCGAGCACGGCGTCGAGCCGCGCCTTCTCGCGCGCCTCGTAGGTTTCGGGCTTCCAGATCTGGAAGGTGTCGGCGGTGCCGGCGAAGTAGACCTCGCCCTCGAGCCCGAGCTTGTCGCGCAGCTTCTGGCTCAGCACGATGCGGCCGTCCTCGTCCACCTCGGCATCGGTCGAGAGGGTGTAGAGCAGCGTCTCCATCGCGCGGCGCTCGGGCGAGCCGCGCTGCATGAGCGCGACGCGGGCGTCCACGTCCTCCATCGCGGTCATCGAGAAGCATTCCAGATAGTGGCGGCGCTCGTCGCCGTAGACGATGACGAAGCGCGGGCGCTTGCCGGTTTCCCAGTCGGGGTCCTGGGCCTCGAGCACGCGGCGGAAGCTGGCCGGGATGGAGACCCGGCCCTTGCCGTCCACCTTCTGGCGGAACTCGCCTCTGAACACCCGCGCCACGCCTGCCGCGCCCTTCTGCCTCGTCCCGTTCTCCTCTCCGGTGTCCCGGACAGGAAAACGGCGGATTGGGTTGCTGCCACCGCCCAATCCGCCGCCCTCGTCCCATCGCTGGGGTGTCCGACTGCGCAGGCCACCTGGGGGGATGCTGCTCGCTTGCGCGCCGGATCTCTCTTACCGATGAAGCGGTTGCCTGTATGAACCTGCCTCTGGTTCTGCGGGGGTTCTGCGCGCCCCTCCTGTCCCGTCCTCATCTTGGCCAAGGGATGACATGGGATTTCATGGAAATCAACTGATTTCTCATGGGAAAGGACGGCAGATTGCCGGGCCGCGGCCACCCGGAGCGCCGAGTCAGCCCCCCTTGCGCAGCATGTGCCTGGCCGTATCCGCCAATACCACAACATCTTGTGGCGCTCAGGTGCGAGGCTCTTTCCCACGATTTCCCGGAGTTTTCCGTCCGCGTGCCCGGCGGACCCCGCCCCGCCGCCCCGCCGGGCGCTGCCGGGGCCGACTCACGCCCGCTCCCGGCCCCGTGATTCGCCGTGAGCGGCATCCCGAGGGGCCTTCGACGGGCCGGAACCGGCCGGATCCGGCCCCTTGCGCCGGGACCCGGCCGGGGCCAGCCCGGCGACTGCCCGGCGACTGCCCGGGAATTCGGCAGGTCGCCCGAAAAATGGGTCAGGAATTCATATGCAATTGCTGCATGGCAGAAATGCGCATCGGAGTATTGTGCATCCGCAGCAAAGGACCAAATATGAGCCCAACGGCGGGCGCCACGGTGTCCGCCCGGGAAATCAGAAAGCCCTTCCTCCTCCCTGGGTTTTCTGTTTCCGGCGGCGGCCCCCTCCTCCTCCCTGGGGTCGCCGCCAATCCTTCGGGCCGGAGCCTCGCGCTCCGGCCCTTTTTCATCCCCGCCGGGGCCGGAGGATCAGAACGGAACGTCGCCGGCGCGGTCGGCCGCCACCACGAAGCGCGCCACCACCTTCTTCCCGCCCGCCTTGTCGAAGGCGATGTCGAGCTTGTCGCCCTCGATGCCGGTGACGGTGCCGTAGCCGAACTTCTGGTGGAACACCCGGTCGCCCCGGGCGAAGGCCGGAACCGCCTCGAGGTCGATGGTGATGTGGCGCGCCTCCTGCGGCTGCGCCATCGGGCGCAGGGCGATGCGCTCCTGCATCCGCCGCCAGCCGGGCGAGTTGTAGACATCGGCCCGGGCGACGCGCGCCTCCATCGCCGAGGCCGCCGCGGGCGCCGCCGCGCCGAAGCCGCCGCCGCGGAGGCCGGGCGGCGTCAGCACCTCGACGTGGTCCTCGGGAAGCTCGTCGATGAAGCGCGAGGGCAGCTGGCTCTGCCACTGGCCGTAGACGCGCCGGTTCGCGGCGAAGGAGATGATGCAGAGCTCCTCGGCGCGGGTGATGCCCACGTAGGCGAGCCGACGTTCCTCCTCGAGGCCCTTCAGCCCGCTCTCGTCCATGCTGCGCTGGCTGGGAAACAGCCCGTCCTCCCAGCCCGGCAGGAACACGACCGGGAATTCCAGCCCCTTGGCCGCGTGCAGCGTCATGACGGTGACCTTCGGCCCGCCCTCCTCGGCCTCGTTGTCGAGGATGAGCGCGACGTGTTCGAGGAAGCCCTGGAGATTCTCGAATTCCTCGAGCGCCTTGACGAGCTCCTTGAGGTTCTCGAGCCGGCCGGCCGCCTCGGGCGACTTCTCGTTCTGCCACATCGCCGTGTAGCCCGATTCCTCGAGGATCGTCTCGGCGAGCGCGACGTGGTTCTCCTTCGGGTCGAGCGCCGCCCCGTGCCAGCGGCCGAAGCCCTGGAGCAGCGCCTGGAGCTCGGCCCGGGCCTTCCCCGTGACCTCGCCGGCCGCGAGCATCAGCCGCGCGCCCTCGAACAGGCTGACCCCGTTCGCGCGCGCGGCCTGCTGCATCCGCTGCAGCGCCTTCTCGCCGAGCCCGCGCCTGGGCACGTTGACGATGCGCTCGAAGGCGAGGTCGTCGTCGGGGCTGACGGCGACGCGGAAGTAGGCCATCGCGTCGCGGATCTCCTGGCGTTCGTAGAAGCGCGGGCCGCCGACCACGCGGTAGGGCAGGCCGATGGTCAGGAAGCGGTCCTCGAAGGCGCGCATCTGGTGGGTGGCGCGCACGAGGATGGCGATCTCGTCGGGGGCGAAGCGCCGCAGGCCCCGGGTGCCCTGCCCCAGCGCCTCGATCTCCTCGCCGATCCAGCGCGCCTCCTCCTCGCCGTCCCAGTGGCCGATGAGGCGGAGCTTCTCGCCCTGCCGCGCCTCGGTCCAGAGCGTCTTGCCGAGCCGGTCCCTGTTGGCCGCGATCAGTCCCGAGGCGGCGGCGAGGATGTGCGGGGTGGAGCGGTAGTTCTGCTCGAGCCGGACCACCTTCGCGCCGGGAAAGTCCTTCTCGAAGCGCAGGATGTTGCCGACCTCGGCGCCGCGCCAGCCGTAGATCGACTGGTCGTCGTCGCCCACGCAGCAGATGTTGCGGTGCCCGCCGGCGAGCAGCCGGAGCCAGAGATACTGCGCGACGTTGGTGTCCTGGTATTCGTCCACGAGGATGTAGCGGAACCAGCGGCGATACTGCGCCAGCACGTCCTCGTGGCGGCGGAAGATCGTGAGGCAGTGCAGCAGCAGGTCGCCGAAATCGACCGCGTTCAGCGTGCGCAGCCGCTCCTGATATTCGGCGTAGAGCCGCCCGCCCATGTGGTTGAAGCCCGCCGCCTCGGCGGCGGGAAGGTCCTCGGGCGTCCAGGCGCGGTTCTTCCAGTGGTCGATGAGGCCGGCGAGCTGGCGCGCGGGCCAGCGCTTCTCGTCGATGTTGGCGGCCAGCACGAGCTGGCGCAGCAGCCGCACCTGGTCGTCGGTGTCGAGGATGGTGAAGTTCGGCCTGAGGCCCGCGAGTTCGGCGTGCCGGCGCAAGAGCTTGACGCCGATCGCGTGGAAGGTGCCGAGCCAGGGCATCCCCTCGACCGCCTGGCCGAGCAGGCGCCCGACGCGCTCCTTCATCTCGCGCGCGGCCTTGTTGGTGAAGGTGACGGCGAGGATCTCGTTCGGGCGCGCGCGGCCGGTGTGGATGAGATGCGCGATGCGCGCGGTCAGCGCCTTGGTCTTGCCGGTGCCCGCGCCGGCCAGCATCAGCACGGGGCCCTCGAGCGCCTCGACCGCCTCGCGCTGCGCGGGGTTGAGGTCGTCGAGATACGGGGCGGGACGCGCGGCCATCGCCCGCGCCGAAAGCGGCGCGCGGGCGGCGGCGGCAGCGAAGGCTTCGTGGTCGTCGAAGGTGCTCATCGCGCGCAGTCTAGCGCGGCAGCGGGCGGAGCGAAAGAATTGTTCGCACTTCGTTCGCGGCCGGTCCCTGCGGCCTTGCCATGCCGCGGGCGACGGCGGATGCTGTGGCGGTCCGGCCGGAGGGGATGACGATGGGCGATCTGGTTCAGGGCCTGCTCAAGGGCCTCCTGGTCGTGGCGATCCTGACGCTGATCGCCTGGCTCATGTCCCGCGCCCGGCCGGCCGAGACCGGGCCGGCGGGCGGGCGCATCCGCCCCAACCGCGCGCTGATCGCGGTGCTCAGCCTCGGCGCGCTCGGCATCGCGGGGCTTGCGCTGACCGCGGCGGCGCGCTGGAACGGCGGCGCCCCGGCGCTGCTCGTCGGCGGCGGGTTCCTGGCCCTGGGGGCGCTGGTCGCCACGTCGCTGACCACCGCCTACGACGTCACCTGGACGGCGGAGTCGGTGACCGGCCCGGCCACGCACGGCGTCTGGCCCTTCGGGCCACGCCGCGACACGGTGCGCTTTGCCGACATCGCCGAGGCCGGACAGACCTGGACCGGCTCGCTCTACGTGCGCGACGGCGCGGGCCGGCGGGTGATGTGGAACTACGCCTACGGCGGCTACACCGCGCTGATGGCGGCGATCGAACGGGCGCGGCCGGACATGTTCGGCCCCGGCGCGGAGCCGGACGGCTGAGCCTTCCCCGCGGCGCGGCTTGCGGCTAACGCTGGCGGCATGGACCTCGACCTGCGCTACCCGGCCGTCTCCGACCTCCGCGAGAGGGCGCGGCGGCGCATCCCGCACTTCGCCTTCGAGTATCTCGACAGCGGCACCGGGGCCGAGCTTCAGGTGCGCCGCAACCGCGAGGCGCTGGATGCGGTGTGGTTCCTGCCCTCGGCGCTGCCGGGCCGGGTGGACCCCGACTTCAGGACGACCTTCCTCGGGCAGGACTGGGACCGGCCGTTCGGCATCGCGCCGCTCGGCATGTCGGGGCTGATGTGGCCCGGCGCCGAGGCGCTGCTGGCGCGGCACGCCGCACAGGCGCGCATCCCCTACTGCCTGTCCACCGTGGCCACGCGGCTGCCCGAGGAGATCGGGCCGCTCGCCCAGGGCACGGGCTGGTTCCAGCTCTACGTGCCGGCCCGCGGCGACATCCTGCGCGACATCCTGCGCCGGGCGCGGGAGAGCGGCTTTTCCAAGCTCGTGCTCACCGTGGACGTGCCCGACGACAGCCGGCGCGAGCGCCAGCGGCGGGCGAACCTCACCCTGCCGCCGAAGGTGACGCCGCGGATGGTCTGGGAGATGCTGCGCCACCCTGCCTGGTCGCTCGGCACCGCGCGGTTCGGCCGCCCGCGGCTGCGGCTGGCCGAGAGCTACGTCGCGAGCCGCAAGAGCCGGTCCTCGCTCGCGCACGCCGGCCACGTCATCCGCGGCACGCCCGACTGGGACACGCTGAGGGAGATCCGCGACCTCTGGTCGGGCGACCTGATCCTGAAGGGCGTGATGGACCCCGAGGTGGCGGTGCGGCTGCGCGCCCACGGCGCCGACGCGATCTGGGTCTCGAACCACGGCGGACGGCAGCTCGAGGCCGCGCCGGCGGCGATCACGATGCTGCCGAAGGTGCGCGCGGCACTGGGGCCGGAGGTGCCGGTGCTGTTCGACAGCGGGGTGTCGAGCGGCATGGACGTGCTGCGGGCGCTGGCGCTCGGCGCCGACTTCGTGATGCTGGGCCGCGCCTGGCACTATGCGGTCGCGGCACTCGGCGCGAAGGGGCCGGGGCACCTGCACCACATCCTGACCGAGGACATGCGGCTCAACATGGCGCAGGTCGGCGCGCACCGGATCGCGGACCTTGCCGCCCGTCTCTGCCCGCCCCTCTGAGCAGGGTCGGTCGCAAATCCTTCGCACTGCGTCCTTCCGCCTATTGCGCCGCACCGCAGCATGCCTAGAGTGCCGTCGGGCTCACGGGGGGACGCCATGCCGCACTTCAGGAAGATCCTCATCGCCAACCGGGGCGAGATCGCGATCCGCGTGATGCGCGCGGCCAACGAGCTGGGCAAGCGGACGGTCGCCATCTACGCCGAGGAGGACAAGCTTTCGCTGCACCGGTTCAAGGCCGACGAGGCCTACCGCGTCGGCGCGGGGCTGGGGCCGGTGCAGGCCTATCTCTCGATTCCCGACATCATCCGCGTGGCGCGCGAGGCGGGCGCCGACGCGATCCACCCCGGCTACGGCCTGCTTTCCGAGAACCCCGAGTTCGTCGAGGCCTGCAACCGCGCCGGCATCGCCTTCATCGGCCCGACGGCCGAGACCATGCGCAAGCTGGGCGACAAGGCCTCGGCCCGCAAGGTGGCGATCGCGGCCGGCGTGCCGGTGATTCCGGCGACCGAGGTGCTGGGCGACGACATGGAGGCGATCGCGCGCGAGGCCGAGGCGATCGGCTATCCCTTGATGCTGAAGGCCTCCTGGGGCGGGGGCGGGCGGGGCATGCGGCCGATCAACCACCCCGGCGAACTGGCCGAGAAGATCCGCGAGGGACGGCGCGAGGCCGAGGCGGCCTTCGGCAACGGCGAGGGCTACCTCGAGAAGATGATTCCGCGCGCGCGCCACGTCGAGGGGCAGATCCTCGGCGACAGGCACGGCACGATCTACCACCTGTGGGAGCGCGACTGTTCGGTGCAGCGCCGCAACCAGAAGGTCGTGGAGCGCGCCCCCGCCCCCTATCTGACGCAGGCGCAGCGCGAGGAGCTCTGCGACCTCGGCGTCAGGATCGCCCGCGCGGTGGGCTACGAATGCGCCGGCACCGTCGAGTTCCTGATGGACATGGCGACGGGCGCCTTCTACTTCATCGAGGTCAACCCGCGCATCCAGGTCGAGCACACCGTCACCGAGGAGGTGACGGGCATCGACATCGTGCAGGCGCAGATCCGCATCGCCGAGGGCGCGACGCTGGCCGAGGCGACCGGCGTCGCCTCGCAGGAGGAGGTGAAGCTCAACGGCCACGCGATCCAGTGCCGGATCACGACCGAGGACCCGCTCAACAACTTCATCCCCGACTACGGCCGCATCACCGCCTACCGCGGCGCGACCGGCATGGGCATCCGGCTCGACGGCGGCACCGCCTATTCGGGCGCGGTCATCACCCGCTACTACGACTCGCTGCTCGAGAAGGTGACGGCCTGGGCGCCGACGCCCGAGGGTGCGATCGCGCGGATGGACCGGGCGCTGAGGGAGTTCCGCATCCGCGGCGTGGCGACCAACATCGCCTTCGTCGAGAACCTGCTGAAGCACCCGAAGTTCCTGTCGAACGAATACCACACCCGGTTCATCGACGAGACGCCGGAGCTGTTCAGCTTCCGCAAGCGGCGCGACCGGGCGACGAAGATCCTGACCTACATCGCCGACATCACCGTGAACGGCCACCCCGAGACGGTTGGCCGCCCGCGCCCCTCGCCCGATGCGCGCCAGCCGCGGCCCCCTGCCCTGCGCGGCGACCCCGCGCCGGGGACCAAGCAGCTCCTCGAGGAGAAGGGGCCGAAGGCGGTGGCCGACTGGATGCTGGCGCAGACCCGCGTGCTGGTCACCGACACCACGATGCGGGATGCGCACCAGTCGCTCTTGGCCACGCGGATGCGCTCGATCGACATGATCCGCGTCGCCCCCGCCTATGCGGCCAACCTGCCGGACCTGTTCAGCGTGGAATGCTGGGGCGGGGCGACCTTCGACGTGGCCTACCGCTTCCTGCAGGAATGCCCCTGGCAGCGGCTGCGCGACCTGCGCGCGCGGATGCCGAACCTGCTCCTGCAGATGCTGCTGCGGGGCGCGAACGGGGTGGGTTACACCAACTATCCCGACAACGTGGTGCGCTTCTTCGTGAAGCAGGCCGCCGAGACGGGGGTGGACCTGTTCCGCGTGTTCGACAGCCTCAACTGGGTGGAGAACATGCGCGTCGCCATGGATGCGGTGCTCGAGTCGGGGCGCATCCTGGAGGGCACGATCTGCTACACCGGCGAGATGCTCGACCCCGCGCGGTCGAAGTACGACCTGAAATACTACCTGAAGATGGCGCGCGAGCTGGCCGATGCCGGCAGCCACGTCATCGGCCTGAAGGACATGGCGGGGCTGCTCAAGCCGGCGACCGCGCGGGTGCTCGTGAAGGCGCTGAAGGAGGAGGTGGGGCTGCCGGTGCACCTGCACACCCACGACACCGCCGGCATCGCCTGCGGCACGATCCTCGCGGCCGCCGAGGCGGGGGTGGACGCGGTCGATGCCGCGATGGATTCGCTGTCGGGCAACACCAGCCAGGCGACGCTGGGCACGGTGGTCGAATCGCTGCGCTACACCGACCGGCCGACGGGGCTCGACATCGGCGCGATCCGCGAGATCTCGAACTACTGGGAGCAGGTGCGCGCCCACTACGCGGCCTTCGAGAGCGGCATGCAGTCGCCCGCCTCGGAGGTCTACCTGCACGAGATGCCGGGCGGGCAGTTCACCAACCTCAAGGCGCAGGCGCGCTCGCTGGGGCTCGAGGAGCGCTGGCACGAGGTGGCCGAGGCCTATGCCGAGGTGAACCGGATGTTCGGCGACATCGTGAAGGTCACCCCCTCGTCGAAGGTGGTGGGCGACATGGCGCTGATGATGGTGGCGCAGGGGCTGACGCGGGAGGACGTGGAGAACCCCGCGCGCGAGGTGGCCTTCCCCGAGTCGGTCGTGGACATGATGCGGGGCAACCTGGGCCAGCCCCCCGGCGGCTGGCCCGAGGCGCTGCAGCGGAAGGTGCTGAAGGGCGAGACGCCGATCACCGACCGCCCCGGCCTGCATGCCGAGCCGGTGGACATCGAGGCGACGCGGGCGCGCGTCTCGGCCGAGCTCGAGGGCTTCAGGCTCGACGACGAGGACCTCAACGGCTACCTGATGTATCCCAAGGTCTTCCTCGACTACATGGGCCGCCACCGGATCTACGGCCCGGTGCGCACCCTGCCCACCAAGACCTTCTTCTACGGGATGGAGCCGGGCGAGGAGATCGAGGCCGAGATCGACCCCGGCAAGACGCTCGTCATCCGGCTCCAGGCCGTGGGCGAGACCGACGATGCCGGCGAGGTCCGGGTGTTCTTCGAGCTGAACGGACAGCCCCGCGTCGTGCGCGTGCCCAACCGCGCGGTGCAGGCGACCACGGCGCGCCGGCCGAAGGCCGAACCCGGCAACCCCGGCCATGTCGGCGCGCCGATGCCCGGCGTGGTCTCGACGGTGGCGGTGAAGGAGGGGCAGACGGTCCGCCCCGGCGACATCCTGCTCACCATCGAGGCGATGAAGATGGAGACCGGGCTCTATGCCGAGCGCGAGGGCACGGTGAAGGCGATCCATGTCCAGCCGGGCGGGCAGATCGACGCCAAGGACCTGCTGGTGGAGATCGCATGAGGGCGGCGCCCGCGCGCCGCCCGGCGCGAAGGGCCGCCACCGGCCGCGGCGGCCCCGGAGCGACGGTCCGGTCCGGTCAGGTCGGGATGTTGCCCGCCTCCTGCGCCGCCTTCAGCTCGTCGGCATCGAGCTGGCCGTCGCCGTTGGTGTCGGCGGCCTTGAAGGTCTCCTCGGTCAGATCGGGGAACGCGGCCTTCAGCTCCTCGTAGGAGTAGGTGCCGTTGCCGTCGGTGTCGGTGATGGCAGTCTCGGCCTGCGCCTGAGTCACGGCAAGCGCAGAGACGGTGCCCAGGGCCAGAAGGATCTTCTTCATCGTCATCTCCGGTTGCAGTGCGTCGCGGCCTTCCGGCCGCGGGCGGAGGCCCCATGCCTCCGCGGCGGCGATGTATTGAAGACGTTTCCGGATTCCAGATCCCGGCGGGCGGCGGGACGGCCGGACTCACGGCGATTTGAAAGGCCGCGGACGGGCTCGGCCCCTTCCGCCCGGCCGCCCGCGCCGGGGCGGCGACCGGGCGCCGGGTCCGGCGGAGGCCGGCCGTCAGCCGCCGGGCGCGGGGGCGAAGCGCCTGCCCTTTGCCATGCGCAGCCGGAGCTTGCGGAGGAGCGAGCGGTGGCGCTGGTCCTCGGTCGGGCCCGAGCGGTTCAGCAGCGCGTCGCTGCCGTGGCGCAGCCCGTTGGTGAAGCCGTCGAAGCCGTCGATGATCCGGCGGGGATGGAGCGCAAGCGCCGCCTCGTCCCGCAGGAACACGGCGATGAAGTCGTTCCAGCCGTCGTTCTCCTGGCGGCCGGTGAAGGATTCGAGGCACAGCGTCCGGTAGCCGGAGCGCCGGCCCCAGGTCTCCAGCGCCCGCCCGGCATCGGGGTAGAAGCGCCAGCAGTCCACCGGATAGCGGTGGAACGCGCCGTTCGAGGGCACGTTCATGTAGAGCAGGCCCGCCGGCTTCAGGACGCGCAGCACCTCGAGGAAGACGAGCCAGAAGAGCTCGGCATGCTCGAAGACCGAGGAACTCACGCAGGCATCGAAGGAGGCATCGGGGAACGGGAGCGCGTAGGGATCGGTGAGAACCACATCGACGCCCCGCCCGGGCGTGAAGTCAACGCCGACATACTCGGTCCCCCCGGGGGCCACCTCGCGCAGCGAGCCGTTGATGTCCTGCGCGCCGAGGTCGAGGACACGGCCGCCCCCCGGAAGGTAGGTGTCGAAGAAGAGCTTGCCGTGCTTCATTGCCGTGTAGTGCATCGTCGCCACTCGCGCCCGCTGCGGCGCGATATTGACGGCGCCTTGCGCAGACGTCCAGCCGCATGCCGCGCCTCGGGGCCGGGCCCTTCCCTTCGACGCGCCTCCGGATAGTGTGGGCGGACGCCCCGAGCCAGTGAGTCCCGCCCGTGCAGAAGATTCTCGTGATGACCGACATCCACATCGTCGAGGCGGGCCGGACGATCATCGGGCTCGACCCGCTGGCACGGTTCCGCGCCGCGCTCGACCACGCGCTCGCCCGCCACCCCGATGCGGCGGCGCTGGTGCTGATGGGCGACCTGACCCATCACGGCACGCCGGCGCAGTATGCCCGCCTCGCCGGCGTGCTCGCGGGCCTGCCCGTGCCGCTGCTGCCGATGCTCGGCAACCACGACCGGCGCGAGGCGTTCCTGGCCGCCTTCCCGCAGGCGCCGCGGACGGCGGAGGGGCACGTGCAGGCAGTGCTCGACCTTCCCCATCACCGGCTGGTGACGCTCGACACGCTCGACGGGCCGCCCTACCCGCCCGACCACCATGCCGGGCGGCTCTGCGCCGCGCGGACGGCCTGGCTCGAGGCGGCGCTCGCGGGCGCGGGCGGGCGGCGGGGTCTGGTCTTCGCCCACCACCCGCCCCATCCGACCGGGATTCCGGGGATGGACGCGATCCCGCTCGCCGACGGAGACGCGCTGCTGGCGCTTCTTTCCCGGCACGGCGCGCATCTCTTCTGCGGGCACGTCCACCGCACGATCTCGGGCAGCACCGCAGGCGTGCCCTGGACGATGTTCAAGTCCACCTGCCACCAGGGCCCGCTCGACCTCGTGACGCCCGATTCCTCGCTCGCCATCGACGAGCCGGGGGCCTACGGCGTGATCCTGCTGCCGCCCGGCGCGGTCATCGCGCATTCCGAGGACGTGCTGCCCGCGGCCGAGATCCGGCGCGACCGGGCGGAGGGCTGAGGGTGTGGCGAAAATTCCCGCCGGCGACCCCATTTCCCCCCTTGCGGGCCCCCGGCCGGGTTTGTAAATGACCGCCTGTCCAACCGGCGCGGGCGTAGCTCAGGGGTAGAGCATTACCTTGCCAAGGTAAGGGTCGTGAGTTCGAATCTCATCGCCCGCTCCAGTTGGGACACTGCTGGGTGAAGCGTGAATGGCGCCCCTCGGGGCGCCATTCGCTTGCACGGGGAGCCGGGCGCGCCGTGCGGGCGCCGTGCAGGCACCCCGGCGCCTGGCGCAGGCTGGTCCGGCGCGGCCCGAGGTCTCTGCCGGGCGGACGCCCGGGAGCTCCCGGCGGGACCCCAGGGCGCGCCTTGTCCCCTCGAGGGGCCTCCGAGAGGCGAGCGTGGGCCCCCGGTCCGTGCCCGGCCCCGGGCGGGCGCGAGATGGAGCCGGCGCCGCGAGGTCACCGGAGAGACAGGGGCCTGGGCGCGAACGGGGATGCGCGGCTGTGCGGGCGCAACCGGGCGCGCGCCCGCCGCCTGACCCGCTTCGGCCTGCGGTGCAGGCAGGGGCGTCCGATGCGCCTGACCGGAGGTTGACGGGCCGGGGGGCCTGTCCGGCGCCCGCCCGGCCGTGCGTGAGGGTTTCGCAGGGCGGGGAAGCACACCCGCCCCGGATCCGGTGAGGCGGGATGTCCCTGCGGTCAGTCGCCCTCTCTCCAGCGCAGGGACTCGACCAGAAGCCGGAAGGCCGGCGAGGCGTGGCGGCGGTTGGGATAGTAGAGATGGTAGGCCGGCAACGGCGGCGTCCATTCGGCGAGCACCTGGACCAGCCGACCCTGCCGCAGGTGGTCCTGAACCTGATCCAGCGGCAGATAGGCGAGCCCCATCCCGGCCAGCGTCGCGTCGAGGATCAGCTCGATGGTATTGGCGACCAATGGCCCCCCGATCCGCACCCGCGTCTCGCGCCCGCCGCGCAGGAGCCGCCAGGCGTTCAGCGTATCCGAGGTCGGCAGCCGCAGGTTGATCGCGCGGTGACCGGCAAGGTCCTCCGGCGTGCGGGGCGCGGGATGCCGGTCGAAATAGCCGGGCGCCGCGACGATCGCCATCGGAAGATCGCGGCAGAGGCGGACCGCGATCATGTCCTTCGCCACATGTTCGCCCAGGCGCACGCCGGCGTCGAACCGCTCGGCGACCACGTCGGTCAGGCCATAGTCCACGACCACCTCGACCGAGATGTCGGGGTAGTCGGGCAGCAAGCGGGCCAGCGCCGGCATCAGCACCGTCTTGGCCGCGTGTTCGGTGGCGGTGATGCGGATATGGCCGACCGGCTTGTCACGAAACTCCGACAGTCCCGCGATCTCGGCGTCGAGGTCGTGGAGGAGGGGCGCGATCCGGGCCGCCAGCCTTTCGCCCGCGATCGTGGGCGCGACCGAGCGGGTGGTCCGGGTCAGAAGCCGCATGGCGAGCCGCTCTTCCAGCCGCCGCACGATCTGGCTGAGCGCCGACTGGGTGACGCCGAGCCGGCGCGCGGCGCGGGTGAAGCTGCCCTCTTCCGCCACGACGGCGAAGGCCGCCAGGTCTGCGATGTCTTCGCGGCGCATTCATCACCAGATTGATGACTTCAATGAGATTATACCGGCTAATCTCTGATGCGGTCATCCCGCATGTTCATCCCGTCGCAACCGGGCAGTGCCCAGGCCACAGGAGATGAAGATGCAGAAGATCAGCTTCACCAACAGCAACAACCCCGCGATCACCCTCTCGGCGGTGCTCAACCTGCCCGAGGGCTTCGACGAGAACGGCAGCTACCCCGCCATCGTCGTCTCGCATCCCGGCGGCGGCGTGAAGGAGCAGACGGCAGGCACCTACGCGGCCGAACTCGCCCGCCGGGGCTTCGTGACCATCGCCTACGACGCCTCGCATCAGGGCGAAAGCACCGGAACGCCGCGCCAGCTGGAGAACCCGCATGTCCGCACCGAGGATGTCAGCGCCGTCATCGACCACCTGACCACCCTGCCCTTCGTCGACCGCAGCCGGATCGGCGCGATGGGGATCTGCGCGGGCGCGGGCTATACCGTCAATGCCGCGATCAACGACCGGCGGATCAGGGCGGTGGGCACGGTCAGCGCGGTGAACATCGGCGCGATGTTCCGCAACGGCTGGGACAACAGCGTCAAGGATGCCGACGCCCTGCCGCTTCTCGAGATGGGGTCGAACGCCCGCACCGCCGATGCGGCAAGCGGCACCCATGCGCCGATGCCGCTGGCCCCGATGAACGAGGCCGACGCCCCGAACGAGGAACTGCGCCAGGCCTGGGAATACTACCACACGCAGCGCGCCCAGTGCGCCACCGCGCCGGGCTTCGCCACGGCCCGCAGCCTGACGCAGCTCGTCACCTATGACGCCTATCACATGGCCGATGTCTACCTGACCCAGCCGCTCCTCGTCGTTGCCGGTTCGGTCGCCGGCAGCAAATGGATGAGCGACGACCTGCTGGCCCGCGCCGCCAGCACCGACAAGGCGCTGCATGTGGTCGAGGGAGCGAACCACATGGACCTCTACGACGGGCGCGACCAGGTGGCCGAGGCCGTCTCGGTCCTGGCGCAGTTCTTCGCCGAGAGGCTGGGCAACTGACGTCTTCGTCCCGGGGCCGCCCGGGCGTGCCCCGGGGCATGCCTTTTCCGTCGGACGACAGGGGGCGTGCGATGCGTATCGGAATTCTCGGCGCGTGCCAGACGGGCGGGCGGCTCGGCACCATCCTTGCCCGCGCGGGGCATGAGGTGGTGTTCAGCCATGCCCGTTCGCGCGACAAGCTGGAGCGGCTGGCGCGCGAGGCCGGACCCACCGCCCGCGCCGGCACCCCGGCCGAGGCGGCGGGCGCGGATCCGGTGCTGCCGGCCGTCCACTGGTCGCGGCTCGACGACGTGCCGGAACAGGCCGGCGATCTGGCAGGCAGGATCGTCCTGACCTGCTCGCTCGCGATGAGCGAGGACGACAGCCATCTCGTGATCGGCCATACCTCCTCGGGTCCCGAGGCGCTGGCGGCGCGGCTGCCCGGGGCGAAGGTGGTGGCCGCCTTCAACACCGTGCCCGGCGAGTTGCCGTTCCCGGTCTTCGAGGCCAGCGGCCGGACCGCCCTGCCCCCCGACCTGATCCGTCGCGGCGACGGTCCGGCCGCCAAGGCCCGGGTGGCGGAGCTGATCGCCGAGGTCGGCTTCAAGCCCGTCGGTCTGGGCAAGCTGCGGACCGCCCGCCACATGGAACCTTCCGGGCTGGTGATTTCGCTCCTGGCCTGTGGCGGAGACGGTGGGCCGGAACTCGGCTGCCGTTTCCTCCGCGTGCCGCGGGAATGACGCGAAGGGGCGGCCGACGCGTCCCCGCCGCCGCCTCATCTTTCCCTGGCGGCAGCCTCGGATGCCGTTTCCTCGGCAGGCACCGCGAACTCTGCGGGAAGGCCGGCAGGATCGCCATGGCGATCGGATGCGCGATCACCCGCGGCCGGATGCCGCGGAACACCTCGCCGACGGGGCCATAGGCATTTCGGCACGACGACGGCGTTCAATCGTGAGGCGGCCGGAACCTGCCCGGCGCACGATGCGGTGGACTGGAGGAGGTCGGCCAGCGCCTCCCCGGCGTTCGCGCCGAGCCGGCCCGGATCGGCCGCGCGGCGCCGAGAGGTCGAAGCTCGCTGGCGCGGCCGGTCGCCATGCGCAGCGCCTCGCGCGACAACATGAAGCGGCTGAGCCTGGCGCGCCGCCGCCCCCGGCTGCGCGACGCGGCGGGCCTCGTCAGGATGTCGGTGCCGGCATGCGGCGCGAGGATCGCGCCGTCGCGGCGGCGCAGGCAGGTCAGCCGCCTCGGCCGCCCGGCGTCTGCGCCCTGGCCCTGGCCTCGCACGGCGCCAGGCCGACCCCGGCGAACAGGCCGGCGACGGGGGCCCTGCCCCCCGTGGCAGGTTCGGCGCGAGACCTCGGCCTCGATCCGCCGCAGGGCCCGCCTGCCCTGCCGTCGCGCCGCAGGCGCAGGGATCGATCGCGGCAGGGCCGCGTGCGGCGGCCTCGCGACAGCCCGGGCACGTCGTCGGCCACCGACAGGTTCGGCCCCAGAAAGCACATGCCGGATGCCATGCCCGGCCTTCGCACGGCGGGCGCGAGACGCCCTCACGGCACGGGTCGGCGGGGCGGAGTCCCTGGCGGTTTCGCCGAGCCGGCATGCAAGCCCGGCGGACTGCCCGAGGGGGCGGGGGGGAGGCCTCTGCGCCCGCCCGGCGTCAGACGCTCATGAACCCGCCATCGACCGGCAGGGCGACCCCGTTCAGCATGGCGGCGGCGTCGCTGAGCAGGAACAGCACCACCTCGCCCACCTCCTCGGGCGTGGCGAAGCGGCCGACGGGGATCCGCGCCAGCATCCCGGCGGCCTTGTCCGGGTCGCTCCAGGCCTTCACCGCCATCGGCGTCAGCGTCACCGTGGGGTTGACCGCGTTGACCCGGATTCCCCGGCGGCCGAGCTCGTTGGCCATCACCCGGGTCAGCCCGTCGAGCCCGGCCTTCGAGGCGCAGTAGGCGGCGTGGTCGGCGAAGCCGATGAAGGAGGAGACCGACGAGACGTTGACGATCGCCCCCGGCAGGCCGCGCGCGATGCGGTCGCGCGCGTATTCCTGCGCGACGATCATCGGCGCGCGGGTGTTGACCGCGATCAGCCGGTCGAAGGCCTCGACGGTGGTGTCGAGGAAGGCCTGGAGCTCGGTCGTGCCGGCGTTGTTGATCAGGTAGTCGCAGGGCAGCCCCGCCCGGGCGGCGGCGCGCGCCGCCTCGGCGTCGGCCAGATCGACCTCGACCACCTCGATGCCGAGCTCGTCCCGCAGCGCCGCCACATCCGCCGCGCTGCGGGTCAGCGCGCAGACCTCGGCGCCGCGCGCCACGAGCATGCCGGCCAGCGCCCGGCCGATGCCCTTGCCGGCGCCGGTCAGCATCACCCGCTTGCCCGCGAGCCCGCTCACAGCCGCACCCCGGTCGCGGTGTCGAAGAGATGCGCCCGGCGCGGGTCGATGCGGAAGGGCAGCGTCTGGCCCGGCTCGCCCTCGATCCGGTCGCGGACCAGCGCGTCGATGAGCTGGCCGCCGAGCCGGCCGAAGATCAGCGTCTCGGACCCGGTGGGCTCGAACACCGAGACCTTGACGGGGATGCCGCCCTCGCCCACCGAGATGTGCTCGGGCCGGATGCCGTAGGTCACCCTGCGCCCGTCCTCGGCGGCGGCGCCCTCGAGCGGCAGCGCCGTGCCGTCGGCGGTCTCCACCACGCGGCGGCCGTCGCGGGTGGCAAGCCGGCCCTCGAGGAAGTTCATCGCCGGGCTGCCGATGAAGCCGGCCACGAAGAGGTTCGCGGGCCGGTCGTAGAGATCGAGCGGCCGGCCGATCTGCTCTACCCGGCCGTCGCGCATGACCACGATCTTGTGCGCCATGGTCATCGCCTCGATCTGGTCGTGGGTGACGTAGACGGTGGTCGTCCTGAGGCGCTGGTGCAGCTCCTTGATCTCCACCCGCATCGAGACGCGCAGCTTGGCGTCGAGGTTCGAGAGCGGCTCGTCGAACAGGAACACCTGCGGGTCGCGCACGATCGCCCGCCCCATCGCCACGCGCTGGCGCTGCCCGCCCGAGAGCTGCCTGGGGTAGCGGTCGAGATACTTCGTGAGGTCGAGGATCTCGGCGGCCTTTCGGACCTTCTCCTCGATCTCGGCCTTCGGGCGCTTCTGCATGAGCAGCGGAAAGCCCATGTTCTGCGCCACGGTCTTGTGCGGATAGAGCGCGTAGGACTGGAACACCATGGCGATGTCGCGCTCCTTGGGGAGCATGTCGTTGACCACGCGCCCGCCGATGCTGATCGTGCCCCCGCTCACCTCCTCGAGCCCGGCGATCATCCGCAGCAGCGTGGACTTGCCGTAGCCCGAGGGGCCGACGAGCACCACGAACTCGCCGTCCTCGATGTCCACGTCCACGCCGTGCATGACCTGCACGCCGCCGTAGCGCTTGGTGACCCCGCGGATCTGAACGGTTGCCATGGCGCCTCTTCTCCTACTGCGGCAGCTCGATCTGCATCTTGACCTGGCCCTTCGGCGCGGAGGCCGCGATCTCGAAGGCCCGCACGCTCTCGGAGAAGCCGAAGGTGCGGGTGATCAGCGGCTTCACGTCGATCGCGCCCGAGGCGAGCATCGCCACGCAGCGCGGGAAGACATGGGCGTAGCGGAAGATGTTCTCGACGCGCGCCTCGCGCACCATGGCCGCGCCCGCGTCGTAGGCCACCGGTTCGGACTGGCCGCCGATCATCACCACGCAGCCGCCGGGGCAGAGCGCCTCGAACACGGTGGCCGCGGCGCGCGGGCTGCCGGTGGCCTCGAACACCACGTCCACGCCCCAGCCGTCGGTCTCCCTGAGGATCTGCTGCGCCGGGCTGCCCCGGCTCGCGTTGATCGGGGTGATCGGGCCGAGGGAGGCCGCGATCTCGAGCTTGGCGTCGTCGATGTCGGTGACGTAGACCCGCGCGCAGCCTGCCGCCAGCGCCGCCAGCGCGGTGAGAAGCCCGATCGGCCCGGCGCCGAGGATCAGGCCCGTGTCGCCGGGGCGGATCCGCGCCTTGGTCGCGGCATGGACGCCGACGGCGAGCGGCTCGACCATCGCGCCCTCGGCGAAGCTGACGTTGTCGGGCAGGCGGAAGGTGAAGTCGGCCGGGTGCACGCAGGTCGGCCGCAGGATGCCGTGCACCGGCGGCGTCGCCCAGAAGCGCACCGCCGGATCGACGTTGTACATCCCGAGCCGCGTGGCGCGGCTGTGCGGGTCGGGGATGCCCGGCTCCATGCAGACCCGGTCGCCGACCGCAAAACCCGTGACCTCGGACCCGACCTCGATGACGGTGCCCGCGGCCTCGTGGCCGAGGATCATCGGCGCATTGACCACGAAGGGCCCGATCCGGCCATGCGTGTAGTAATGCACGTCGGACCCGCAGATGCCCACGGTGTGGAGCCGGATGCGCAGGTCGCGCGGGCCCAGGACCTCCTCGCGCTCGATGGGGAAGTCGCGCAGCGACAGCTCTCCCTTGCGCTCAAGAACCAGCGACTGCATCCGTTATCCCCTCCTCACGATCCAGACGCCCAGCACCACCGAGATCGCCGCCGCGATCCACACCGACAGCCCCAGCGGTTCGAGGAAGCGCAGCCAGAAGAGCGACAGCGCCACCCACAGCACGACGGCGATGAACAGCCGGTCGAACCAGTTGGTCTCGATCGGCAGGAAGCCGGGTTTCCTCTCCTCGCTCATCCCCTCACCCCTTGACCGCGCCGAAGGTCAGGCCCGTGACGATGTGCCGCTGCACCAGGCTGAACACGATCAGCGCCGGAATCAGCGTGAACACCGAGATCGCGGCCATGATGCCCCAGGCGGTGCCGGTCGTCGTCACGTATTCCGAAAGCCCGGTCGTCAGCGTGCGGGCGGTGAAGTTGGTGAGCGTCGCCGCCAGCAGGTATTCGTTCCAGGCGAAGACCCAGGTCAGGATCAGCGTGACGGCGAGCCCGGGCCGCGCGAGCGGCAGGATCACGTCCCAGATCACCCGCCAGGCAGAGGCGCCATCGACGAGCGCGGCCTCGTCGAGCTCCTTCGGGATGGCGTCGAGCGTGGGCCGCAGCGTCCAGATCGCGAAGGGCAGGTTGAAGGTGCAGTAGACGAGGATCATCCCGATCCGGGTATCGAGCAGCGAGAAGTCCCCGATCCGGTAGACCTGGGTCAGCAGCAGGAACAGCGGCAGCAGGAACACCGCGGGCGGCGCCATGCGGTTGGTGATCGTCCAGAAGAAGATGCTCTCCTTGCCCGGCAGGTCGTAGCGGGTGAGCGCGTAGCAGGCGAGGAAGCCGAGCGCCGTGACGAGCACCGCGTTGCCGCTCGAGATGACGAGCGAGTTCACCATGTAGCCGCGCAGGGTCGGGCTTTCGAGCACCTCGACGTAGTTCGACCAGTCGAGGCTGCGCAGCAGGATGTCGGGGGTGGAGAACAGCTCCACCGGCGCCTTCATCGAGATCACGAACATCCAGTAGATCGGGAACAGTGTCACGAAGCTGAGCAGGCTCCAGAGCGCGACCGAGAGCCAGGGGGTCTTCCTGCTGCGCATCGCCTACCTCCTCGTCGTGCGCGGCGCGATCAGGCCGACGTAGAGCAGCCAGCAGACCACGATCGTCAGGTAGAGCACGATCACCGACACGGCCGAGCCGTAGCCGTAGTTCGTGCGCGGGAAGACCTCCTTGAAGATGTGCACGCCGAGGAAGCGCGTGGCCGATCCCGGCCCCCCGCCGGTCAGCATCAGCACCTCGTCCACGGTCCGCATCGCGTCCATCAGGCGGATGAAGACGGTGGCGATCAGCGCCGGGGCGATCATCGGCAGCGTGATGTGCCGGAAGATCTGCCAGCGGTCGGCCCCGTCGATCTGCGCCTGCTCGAAGGGGTCGGGCGGCAGCGAGACGAGCGCGGCGATGAGCGAGAGCGTGACCAGGGGCGTCCAGTGCCAGACATCCATGATCACGGTGATCACGAAGGCGGCGAGCGCGCTCGTGCCGATGTTGAGGTCGAAGCCGACCGTGTTCCTGAGCAGGTAGGGGATGATGCCGATCGAGGGCGTCGTCATCAGCTTCCAGACCGAGCCGACGATGATCGGCGCCATGATCAGCGGGAGCGTATGGATGGTGCGGAAGAAGGCCTTGCCGGGGAAGTCGCGCATGAAGGCCTGGGCGAGGAGATAGCCGAGGATCACCTGCGAGGAGACGGCGAAGAACACGAAGGCCAGCGTCACCCCCAGCGAGGCGAGGAAGCCGCGGTCGAAGACCAGCGCGCGGTAGTTGTTCGCCCAGTTGAAGACCTTCTCGGGGTTGGCGGCGAAGGGGTTCCATTCGTGGAACGAGACCCAGACCACGTAGAGGAAGGGAAACACACCGAAGAGCCCGAGCAGCAGCAGCGTGGGCGAGAGCAGGAGCCAGCCGAATCCGGTTCGCTTCAGCCTCATGGGACCGGTCCTCCGCGCGTTGCAGGCGCGCCCGCGGGCCGCCCGATTGCCGTTCCGGGGTGGCGGGCTGCCCGGCCCTTGCGGGCAGCCCGGTGAGCAGGATCGCGATGCGCCCCTACTTGCGGTAGCCGAGCGCGGTCAGCTCTTCCTCGGTCTTGGCCGCCATGGCGTCAAGCCCCTCGTCCGGGCCGATCTTGCCGGTCAGGATGTCGAAGAAGATCGGCTCGAGCGCGCCGCGCAGCTGGGCGTGGAACGGATACGGCGGGGCCCCGGCGAAGAGTCTGCCCTGGTCGCGCAGCATCGTGTAGTAGCCGCCGAGCTTGGCATCCATCTCCGCGATCTTGGGGTCGTCGTAGGTCGCGGTGTTGGTGATCCGCGGCGCGGCGACCGCCCAGTCGGCCTGCACCTCGTCCTGGCCGATGAACTGCAGGAAGAGCAGCGCGGCCTCGCGGTTCTTGGAGGTGACGGGCACGCCGAAGGCGCCGCCGTCGTAGTAGCCGATGTAGCCGGTGCCGGCCTCGGCCGCCTCCATCACGCCGGGCGCCGTCGGGGGCAGCGCGAAGCCGACCTTGCCGACGACCTTCGACTGGTTGGGGTCGGAGGCGATCCAGGCCGCGTTCTCGCCGTAGACCAGCCCCTGTGCGGCGCGGCCGGCGGCGAAGGTCGTGGCGACCTCGGTCCAGGTGGACTGCGCCGACTCGGGCGGACCGACGTCGCGCAGGTGCAGCCACCACTTCAGCGCGGCCTTGGCCTCGTCGCTGTTCATCTTGCCGCCGTTGGCGACGGTCGCGGCATAGTTGTTGTTCGCGTCGATCCCCCAGTTCCAGACGCCGAAGGTCGGCGCCACCGACTCGAAGAACTCGTACCAGGAGGCCGGATGACCGGTGTGCGCCTGCGCCGTCGAGCCCCAGAGCTCGAGCCCGTTCTCCTTGCCGTATTCGGTGAAGAAGTCGGCGATGGCGGTGTATTCCTCGTGCGTGGTCGCGGGCTTGAGGTCCCTGCCCGTCTTCTCCTTGAACGCCGCCTGGATCGCCGGATCCTCGAACAGGTCCTTGCGGTAGAGGTAGAGCTTGATGAAGGCCTCCATCGGAACCCCGAAGAGGTGCCCGTTGGCGTCCTTGAAGTAGTTGGCGAAGCTCGTGAATTTACCCTCGTCGAAGGTCGGCGCCTTGAGCTCGGGCTTGTCGGCCAGCGCCTGGGTGATGTCGACCAGGAAGTTCCGCGCCAGGTAGGCGTAGATGATGTCCTGCTCGATGTAGACCATGTCATAGATGCCGGTGCCGGCCTCCATGTCCTTGATGGCCTTGTCGTACATCTGGTCCCACGAGGTCGTCTCGATCTCGACCTTGATGCCGGTCGCCGCCTCGAACTGCGGGGCGAGCACATCCTTGATGTAGTTCGACGGCGGGGTGCTCTCGGTCACGCCGCGCAGAACGACCCCCTGGTAGTTCGCGCCCGCGTCCGACCAGAAGTCGGCCAGCGCGGGGGAGCTCAGGCCGGTCAGGCCCATCGCCAGCGCGAGCGCGCCGGCCCTGGAAAGATAGGTCATCCGATTCCTCCCGGTTGAGGCGAGGGTGCCTCGCCATGGGTTGCCTTCTACCGGAGGCGGGAGGGGAAATCAAGATTTGTTGTTTTGCCATGCAAAAATGGAAGAACGGTCGCGCCGCAGCGGCGCCGGAACGACGGAGGACACGCCCGGGACCTGCAAATCATGCGCTCTGTCATTCTGCGTTTGCGAAAAATCACGCTGCACCTGCAAAATCGCTGCCATGGCGGCGCATGACGAACCGGCGATTTATTTTGTTGTTTGTCCGCGCAAATAGGGGTATCCGTTCCTCGCGAAGCAGCGGCCGCGGGAGGGAATCGGTCATGGGGCGTCTCGGCATCCACTCTTTCGTCTGGACGGGCGGTCAGACCCAGGAGGGCCTGGAGATGGCGCTGCGCAAGACCGCCGAGCACGGCTTCCGCACCATCGAGTTCGCCTATCTCAGGCCCGAGAGGTTCAACCTCGACCGGCTCGCCACCCTGGCGCGATCGCTCGATGTCGAGATCGGCGTCACCATGGGCCTGCCGCGCGACCGCGACGTCTCGAGCGAGGATCCCGCGATCGTCGCCGCGGGCGAGGCGATGCTTGCGGATGCGGTGCGCGCGGTGCGCGACATCGGCGGCAACAAGCTCGGCGGCATCCTCTATTCGGCACACACCAAGTACGACCGCCAGCCCACCCGGCGCGGCTGGGACAACAGCGCGGCGGCGATCGCCCGCACTGCCGAGCTCGCCCGCCAGAGCGGCATCGACCTGGTGCTGGAGGTCGTCAACCGGTTCGAGTCCAACCTGCTCAACACCACGGCCCAGGGGCTGAAGTTCATCGCCGACACAGGCTCGGACCACGTGCGGCTGCACCTCGACACCTTCCACATGAACATCGAGGAGGCGAACCCCGCCGCGGCGATCCGCCTTGCCGGCGACCGGCTGGGCTATTTCCACATCGGCGAGTCGAACCGCGGCTACCTCGGCGACGGGGTGATCGACTTCGACCTGATCTTCGACGCGCTGCTCGACATCGACTATTCCCGCGACATCGTGTTCGAGAGCTTCTCGACCGCCGTCGTCGACGAGGGCCTGTCGCTCGCCTGCGCGATCTGGCGGGATACCTGGACCGACAACGATCCGCTCGCGGCGCATGCGAAGCGGTTCATCGAGATGAAGATGGAGGAGGCGCGCCGGCGGCGCGCGACCAACGCCCGCCCGTGAACCGCGCGCCCCGGCGCCCCGGCAGGACAGCATGGCAGAGGCCGCATCGACAGGAAGCTCTCCGCGCCGCATCCGCCTGAGCAACGCGGCGGCGGCGCTGCGCGCGCTGCATGCCGGCGGGCCGCTCAGCCGCGCCGAGCTTGCCCGGCGGCTCGGCCTCAACCGCTCCTCCTCGGGGCAGATCGTCGCCGAGCTCACCCAGGCGGGCCTGGTGCGCGAGGTGGAGGACACCTCGGCCGGGCGGAAGGACCGGCAGCGCGGCGCGGGTCGGCCGGGGATCCTGCTCGGACTGGCGGACGATGCCGCCTTCTTCGTCGGGATCGAGATCGGGGTGGAGCACATCTCGGCCGTGACCATCGACCTCTCCGGGCGGATCCGCAGCCAGCGCCGCGAGCCGTTCGACGCCCCCCGCTCGCCGGTCGCCGACACCGTCGCCCGGGCCGTGGAGCTCGCCTTCGCCGGCGAGGACAGCGCGGTGCGCGAGCGCTGCCGGGGCGTCGGGGTCTCGTCGCCGGTGCACATCACCGGCGAGGGCCGCGTGAGCCTCGCGCCGCTGATCGGCTGGCGGGACCTGCCGCTCCTCGACATCCTGCGCGCGGCGCTGCCCGTCCGCGTGCCGGTGGCGATCGAGAACGACGCCAATGCCTTCGCCCTGGGCGACGCCTACAAGCACGGCGCCGCGGGCGTGACCCTCTTCCTGCTGATGGAGACCGGCGTCGGCGGCGGCATCCTGATCGACGGGCGGCTGTTCCGCGGCAGCCACGGGCTTGCCGGCGAGATCGGCCACATGCTGGTGCCCGGCAGCGGCGGCATCAGCCTCGAGGAGCTGATCGGGCGCGAGGCGCTGGTCGCCCGCTATCGCGCCGAGGCGGGCCGGCCGGCGGCCGAGATCGAGGATTTCCTTGCCGCGGTGCGCGACCGCGAGCCGGCCGCCGTGCTGATCGCCGAGGACTGGTCGCGCCATCTCGGCCACACGCTGTTCCAGGCCTGCCGGATGATCGACCCCGACCGGATCGTGCTGGGCGGCTCGGTCGCCGCGCTCTACCCGCTGGTGGCCGCGCGGGTTGCCGCGCACATGGCCACGACCCGCGCGGTGGCCTTTCCGGTTCCCCCGATCGCCGTCGACGAGGATGCCGAGTTCGGCTCGGCCTTCGGCGCGGCCTGCCTGATGCACCAGCGCTTCCTGTCGGGCGAGATCGAGGCGCCGGCGGTGCCCGGGGCCGCGCCGCCCGCCACCCCGGAGGCCGCGCCGCGCGCCGCACCCGGCCGCCGGCGCCGGACGGCCGTGCCATGACCGGCGGCGCCGCGCTTGCGCCCGACGCCCTCGGGCCCACGGTCACGGTGGGCGAGATCCTCGTCGAGATCGTCGCCACCACGATCGGCGAGGGCTTCCGCGAACCGCAGCCGCTCTTCGGCCCCTACCCCAGCGGCGCGCCGGCGATCTTCATCGACCAGTGCGGCCGCATCGGCGGCAGCGCCGCGATGATCGGCGCGGTCGGCGCCGACGACTTCGGCCGGCTGAACCTAGACCGGCTGGCGCGCGACGGCGTGGACGTCTCGGCGGTGGCGATCGACCCCGACCTCCCCACCGGCAGCGCCTTCGTGCGCTCCCGCGCCGACGGCACGCGCGACTTCGTCTACAACATCGCCGCCTCGGCCGCGGCCCGCTTCGGCTGGACCGCGCCGGTCGAGGCGCTGGTCACCCGCGCCGGGCACCTGCACGTCATGGGCACGGCGCTGTCGATGCCGAGCGCCGCGGCGGTGATCGAGCGCGCCGTGGGCATCGTGAAGGGCCGCGGCGGCACGCTCTCGCTGGACCCGAACCTGCGCAAGGAACTCAGGCCCGATCCCGCGACCGAGGCGCGCTTCGCCCGGCTGGTCGCCTCGGCCGACCTGCTGCTGCCCTCGGGCGAGGAGCTGGAGCGCGCCGCCGGCGTGGCGGGCGAGGCGGCGGCAATGGAACGGCTCTTCGCGCTCGGCGTGCGCGAGATCGTGCTCAAGCGCGGCGCGGCGGGGGCGACCTGCTTCCGCCCCGGCGCGGCGCCGGTCGAGGGCCCGGCCTTCGTCGTGGAGGAGGTGGACCCGACCGGCGCGGGCGACTGCTTCGGCGGCGCCTATGTCGCCTGCCGCCGCCTCGGCATGGGGGTGGAACAGGCGCTGACCTATGCCTGCGCCGCCGGGGCGCGCAACGTCAGCCTGCGCGGCCCGATGGAGGGCGCGGGCACGCGGGCCGAGCTCGACGCCTTCATCGCCGCCACCGAGAGGCGCGGCTGATGGCGGACACGCTCCTCTCGCTTGCCGCCGACCGCCGCCGCGGCATCCTGCGCGGCGTCACCTCGGTGTGCTCGGCCCATCCGCTTGTCCTGCGCGCGACGCTCCGCTTCGCCGCGGCGACCGGCAGCACCGCGCTGATCGAGGCGACCTGCAACCAGGTGAACCATCGCGGCGGCTACACCGGGATGCAGCCCGCCGACTTCGCCGCCCTCGTCCGGCGCATCGCCGCCGAGGAGGGGTGCCCCGGCGCGCGGATCGTGCTCGGCGGCGACCACCTCGGCCCGAACCCCTGGCGCGACCGGCCGGCGGAGGAGGCCATGGCCGAGGCCGAACGGATGGTCGCCGCCTATGCCGCCGCGGGCTTCGCCAAGCTGCATCTCGATGCCTCGATGGGCTGTGCCGGCGAGCCCGCCGCGCTCGACGACGCGACGACCGCCCGGCGCGCGGCGCGGCTCGCGGCCGTGGCCGAGGCCGCCGCGGCCGGGGCCGGCCTGCCGCCGCCGCTCTACGTGATCGGCACCGAGGTGCCGCCGCCAGGCGGCGCCGACCACGCGCTTGCGGCGATCACGCCGACCGCGCCCGAGGCGGCGCGGCGCACCATCGCCGTCCACCGCGAGACCTTCGCCGCCGCGGGGCTCGGCGCGGCCTTCGACCGCGCCATCGGGCTCGTCGTCCAGCCCGGCGTGGAGTTCTCCAACCGCGACGTGGTGCGGCACGACCCCGCCCGCAGCGCGCCCCTGACGGCGCTTCTCGCCGAGGAGCCGCAGTTCGTCTACGAGGCGCATTCCACCGACTACCAGGGCGCGGCGGCGCTGGCGACGCTGGTCGCGGGCGGGTTCCAGATCCTCAAGGTCGGCCCCGAGCTGACCTTCGTGCTGCGCGAGGCGCTCTACGCGCTCGACCTCGTTGCCTCCGACCTCGTCGCGGGCTACGGCGACCGGCCGCTGATGCGCGCGATGGAGGCGCTGATGCTGGCCGAACCCGGCCACTGGCAGCGCCACTATCCGGGCGGGCCCGACGAGCAGCGGCTGCTGCGCCACTACAGCCTGTCGGACCGCATCCGCTACTACTGGGCCCATCCGGCGGCGCAGGCGGCGGTGGACCGCCTGACGACCGCGCTCGCCGGGCGGCGGGTGCCCGCGCCGATCCTCTGGCAGCATCTGCCCCGCGCCGCCGACCGTTTCGCCGACCGACCGCTCGACCCCGAGGCGGTGCTGGTCTGGCGCGTCACCGAAACGCTGGCCGCCTATCACGCCGCCGGCACCCTACAGGGAGGAAGGACAGGATGACCGCACTTGAAGGCAAGATCGCCGCCGTCACCGGGGCGGCCTCGGGCATCGGGCTCGCCACGGTCGAGGCGCTGATCGGCGCGGGCGCGCGCGTCGTGCTGATCGACCGCGACACCGCCGCGCTGAAGGCGGCCTGCGATCGGCTCGGGCCCGCCGCGATGCCGCTCACGCTCGACCTGCTCGACGCGAAGGCCTGCGCCTCGATCCTCGAGGGCATCCTCGGCGCCGCCGGCGGGCTCGACATCTTCCACGCCAACGCCGGAACCTACATCGGCGGCGACCTGACCGCGACCACGCCCGAGGCCATCGACCGGATGCTGAACCTCAACGTCAACGCGGTGATGAAGAACGTGCATGCGGTGATCCCGCACATGATCGCCAGGGGCAGCGGCGACATCGTCATCACCTCGTCGGTCGCCGGCCATTTCCCCGTGCCGTGGGAGCCGGTCTATTCCGCCTCGAAATGGGCGATGACCTGCTTCACCCAGACCATGCGCCGACAGCTTCTGAAGCACGGCATCCGCGTGGGCCAGGTCTCGCCCGGCCCGGTGATCAGCGCGCTGCTGGCCGACTGGCCCGAGGAGAACCTGCGCAAGGCCAAGGAGGCCGGCGCGCTGATCGAGCCGAAGGAGGTGGCCGAGGCGATCCTGTTCATGCTGACGCGGCCGCGCACGGTGACGATCCGCGACGTCATCATCCTGCCCTCGACCTTCGACATCTGAGGCGGGCCATGGGCTATCTGGAGAGGTTCCGCCTCGACGGCGAGGTGGCGGTGGTGACCGGCGGCGGCCGGGCGATCGGGCTCGCCTGCGTCGAGGCGCTGGCCGAGGCCGGCGCCCGCGTGGTGGTGATCGAGCGCGCCGAGGCCGACGCCGCCGCGGCGCTGGCGCTGCGCGAGAAGGGCTACGCGGTCGAGCTGCGGACCGGCAGCGTGACCGACGCCGCGCGGATGGAGGCGATCGCGGACGGCCTCGCTGCGGCCGGCACGCCCGCGACGGTGCTCGTCAACAACGCCGGCATCGGCCAGAGCGGCATCCCCTCGGAAGCCGTCTCCGACGAGGACTGGCTGAGGATGATGGATGTCAACCTCAACGGCGTCTTCTGGTGCAGCCGCGCCTTCGGCCGGCACATGATCGCGCTCGGGCGCGGGGCCATCGTCAACCTCGGCTCGATGTCGGGCCTGATCGCCAACCGCCCCCAGCCGCAGACGCCCTACAACGTCTCGAAGGCCGCCGTGCACCACCTGACGCGCTCGATGGCGGCCGAATGGGCGCAGCACGGCATCCGCGTCAACGCCGTGGCGCCCACCTACATCGAGACGCCGATGGTGACGCAGGTTGAGGCCAACCGGGAGCGCATCCCCGTCTGGCTCGCCGATACGCCGATGGGCCGGATGGGCCGGCCCGAGGAGGTGGCGGCCGCGGTCCTGTTCCTCGCCTCGCCCGCCGCGAGCCTGACGACCGGCGCGATCCTGACGACCGACGGCGGCTTCACCTGCTGGTAGGCGGCGGCGGCGGGGCTCAGCGCGGCGCGCCGACCGCCCGCCCCGCCCCCTCCGGCCGGGGCAGGCGCGCATGCGCCGCCCAGACCTCGGCGAGCCGCGCCGCCACGGTCTCGCCCGGCGGGCTCGGCCGCCGCGTCGCGAGGCTGACGTGGATCAGCATGTGCTCGCCCGTGGCCTTCAGCGCGCCGCCCGCGCGCATCTCGTGCCAGAGGTGCATCCGCTTGCCCTCGGCCCCCAGAAGCTGGGTGCGGATCTCGATGCGCTCGCCGGCATGGACCTCGCCGAGGTGGCGGATGTGCGTCTCGGCGGTGAAGAAGCTGCCGCCCGTGGCGATATAGTCCGCATCGCAGCCCACGATCTCCATGAAGCGGTCGGTGGCGTCGCCGAAGGCCTGGAGGTAGCGCGCCTCGTTCATGTGGCCGTTGTAGTCGGTCCAGTCGAGCGGCACGGCGCGGGCACCGGTCAGGATCGGGCCCGAGAGATCGGGCGCGGGACGGCCGATGCGGGCGTCGTGCTCCCGCAGGAGCCGCCCCGCCCCCCAGCCGTCGCGCGGGTCGGCGGCGTAGCCCTTCAGGCTGCGCAGGATGCCCACGAGGTTGCGGTCGCGGATCCGCTCCAGCTCGCGGATCGTGAAGGCGCCCGACTGCGCGTCGGACTGCGCGGCGATCGTCTCCACCAGTTCGTCGGTCAGCTCGGGGACGTCGGTGAGCTTCGTCCAGGGCCACTTCAGGCAGGGGCCGAACTGGGCGATGAAGTGGCGCATCCCCGCCTCGCCGCCGGCGATCCGGTAGGTCTCGAACAGGCCCATCTGCGCCCACCTGAGGCCGAAGCCGTAGCGGATCGCGTCGTCGATCTCTTCGGTCGTGGCCACGCCGTCCTTGACCAGCCAGAGCGCCTCGCGCCAGACCGCCTCGAGGAAGCGGTCGGCGATATGGGCGTCGATCTCCTTGCGGACGAGGAGCGGGTGCATGCCGATGCCGGTCAGCACGGCGCGGGCCTGCTCCACCACCTCGGGCGGGTTCGCAGGCGAGGGCACGAGTTCGGCGAGCGGCAGCAGATAGACCGGGTTGAACGGATGGGTGACGAGGATGCGGGCCGGATCGGCCGCGTTCTCCTGAAGCTCCGACGGCCGGAAGCCGGAGGTCGAAGAGCCGATCAGGGCCCGCGGTGCGTGTCGCTGGATCTCGGCGTAGACCCGGTGCTTCAGCTCCAGCCGCTCGGGCACCGCCTCGACCACCCATTCCGCCCCGGCGACCGCCTCGGCGAGCGAAGTGCCCACGCTCAGCCGCCCCTCGTCGGGCAGCGCCACGTCGTGCAGGCCCGGCAGCGCGGCGCGGGCATTGGCCAGCACCTCGCCCACCTTGCGCGGCGCCTCCGGGTCGGGGTCGGCGACCGCCACGTCCCAGCCCATCAGCAGGAATCGCGCGGCCCATCCCGCGCCGATCACGCCCCCGCCCACCACTGCCGCCTTGCGTCTCATCCGCCGTTCCTCCCTCGAGATCGCCGCATCGCCCCGCCCCGTCCGCCGCGCACCCCGGTCGGGCGGCCCGCCTCACCGCGCGGCCGCGCCGGCGAAGACCTGGAGCCGCGACAGGTCGTAGCCGTTCCATTCCAGGATCGCCATCGCCGCCCTGAGCCGGTCGGGCGGGATCGTCGGCTCGCGGTTCAGGATCCAGCCCGCCCGCCCCGAGGGCACGCCCACGACAGCGGTTCGGTAGCCCTCGTCCACCCAGAGCACCCAGTAGGGCCCGCGGAACGGCAGGCCGCGGAACGAGACCTCGAAGCGCCCCGGCCCGGCCGGCACGGCGCGGCCCTCGATGCGCCGTCCGCCCGAGGCGGTGGGGCAGGCGTTCACGATGCCGAGCGAGCCGTCCGCCAGCAGCGTGTAGTCCGCCGTGGCCGGCCCGCAGCCGGCCTGGAAGGGCACCGGATAGCGGGCGACCTCGTGCCAGCGCCCCGCATAGCGGGCCGCATCGAGCGCGGCGATCGAGGTCATCGGCACGCGCGCATCGCGGTAGGAGGGCGCGACCGCGGCGCAGCCCGCCAGCGCGGCGGCGACGAGAAGCGGCAGGGCCGCCGTCAGCGCGCGCATGCCGTGACCCGCCGCCCGTCGGGCCCGAACTGCGCCGTGCAGCCGGGCACCACCGTGGTGGCCGAGCAGCGGCCCGTCCGCGCCTCGGGCGCGGCGGCGAGGCACACCCCTTCGCAGTCGGTCGCGCGGCGGCATTCCCGGCCGGCGTCGGCGGTGGCGCGGGCGCAGAACCAGCCGAAGGCGCCCTGGCGGAAGAGCTCGGTGCCGCTGGCCGCGCAGCGCTCGCGCCAGCGCGTCTCCTCGCGCACGAGCGCCGCCGCGCCGCGCTGCCCGCAGGCCCATTCGCCGCTGGGCCCGAGGCGGATCACCTCCTCGCCGCGTGCCCGGCAGGCCTCCTGCGCGGCGGCGACGCGCGCCTCGGCGCGCTGACGCGCGGCCGCGCGCGCCGCCTCGAGGTCGGGCGAGACGCCGCCGTCGCCGCAGGCGGCGAGGAGCAGGACCGCAAGGACGAGCCGCCTCATGCCGCAACCGGCGCGCGCTTGACGAGGCCGAGGCGGGCGCGCACCTCCTCGGGCCCGATCACCCGGGCGCCGAGGTTCTCGATGATCGTCACCGCGCGCTCGACGAGCTGCGCATTGGTGGCAAGCTGCCCCTTGCCCAGCCAGAGGTTGTCCTCGAGCCCCACGCGCACATTGCCCCCGGCAAGCACCGCGGCCGCGACATAGGGCATCTGGTTGCGCCCCAGCGAGAAGGCCGAGAAGGTCCAGCCCTTGGGCACGTTGTTGACCATCGCCATGAAGGTGTTGAGGTCGTCCGGCGCGCCCCAGGGCACGCCCATGCAGAGCTGCACCAGGCAGGGCTCGCGCAGCACGCCGAGGCGGACCAGCTCCTGCGCATACCACAGATGCCCGGTGTCGAAGGCCTCGATCTCGGGCTTCACGCCCAGCCGCTCCATCTCGGCGCCCATCGCCCGGAGCATGCCGGGGGTGTTGACCATCACGTAGTCGGCCTCGGCGAAGTTCATCGTGCCGCAGTCGAGCGTGGTGATCTCGGGCAGGCACTGGCGGACATGTTCCATCCGCTCGGAGGCGCCCGCCATGTCGCTGCCGGGCGCCGGGGGCAGCGGCGCCTCGGGGCCGCCCAGGACCAGGTCGCCGCCCATCCCGGCGGTCAGGTTCAGCACCACGTCCACCTCGGCGGCGCGGATCCGTTCGGTGACCTCGCGGTAGAGCTCGACCCGGCGCGAGGGGCGCCCCGTGTCGGGCTCGCGCACGTGGCAGTGCACGATCGCCGCGCCGGCCTTCGCGGCGTCGATCGCCGCGGCGGCGATCTCGGCGGGCGAGCGCGGCACGTGCGGGCTGCGGTCCTGCGTGCTTCCCGAGCCGGTGACAGCGCAGGTGACGAAGACCTCGCGGTTCATGGCAAGCGGCATGGGCGTCCCTCCTCGGCCCCCGAACAGAATCGATTCCGCCGCCCCCGGCAAGTCCGGAAGCGACACGGATCCGCGAGCTGTTCAGGCCGCGGCCGCGGCCGGCGCCGAGACCTCGGCAAGCAGCGCCGCATTGCCGCCCGAGGCGGTGGTGTCGACGCAGAGGTGACGCTCGTGATGGGCATGCGCGAGGTCGGGCATGCCCGTGACGAGCGGCAGGATCGGACCCGTCCGGGAGGCGAGCGCCTCGGCATGGGCCCGGCCCTCCTCTGCATCGCCCCACCAGAGCGCGCCGGAGAAGTTGCGCAGCTCAGCAAGCGCCGCCGGCGCGAGCCGGCCCGTCGCCTCGGCCGCCGCCCCGCCCAGCGCCCGCACCGCCTCGGCCTGGGCGCGCGCCGCCGCCGGCCCCGGCCCGAGGCAGAGGAGCGGCGGGCGCGGATGCAGGCGGAGGCGGTTCATCTCGCCGGTCGGGCCCGGCAGGTCGATCGGCGGCGGGGCGCGGCCCGGTTCGGCGGCGTCGAGCGCCGCCTGCGCCTCGGCCTGGCTCATCTCGCGCTCCCAGGCCGCGGGCGCGGCGGCGGGGGGCATGTGCAGGAAGCGGCGCAGGTAGTGCGGCCCGCCCGCCTTCGGCCCGGTGCCCGAGAGCCCCTCGCCGCCGAAGGGCTGGGAGCCGACGACCGCGCCGATCTGGTTGCGGTTGACATAGGCGTTGCCGGCGCGGATCGCGTCGGTCACCGCCTGCACGCGGTCGTCGATCCGGGTGTGCAGGCCGAAGGTAAGCCCGTAGCCGGTGGCGTTGATGTCGGCGACGACGCGCGCGAGGTCGCCCGCCGCGAAGGTGGCGACATGCAGCACCGGGCCGAAGGTCTCGCGCCCGCCGAGATCGGCGATGGAGCTCACGCGGATCAGCGCGGGGGCGACGAAGTGGCCCTGCGCCGGCGCGGCGAGCTGCTTCAGGAGCCGCCCCTCGGCGCGGGCGCGGTCCACGTAGGCACCGATCGCCGCGCGTGCCTCGGCGTCGATCAGCGGGCCGACGTCGGTCGAGAGCGCCCAGGGATCGCCGAGGCGCAGCGTGTCCATCGCGCCCGCGAGCATCTCCATCACGCCGGCGGCGATGTCCTCCTGGAGGTAGAGGCAGCGCAGCGCCGAGCAGCGCTGCCCGGCCGACTGGAAGGCCGAGGCGAGCACGTCGCGCACCGCCTGTTCGGGCAGCGCGGTGGAATCGACGATCATCGCGTTGAGCCCGCCGGTCTCGGCGACGAGCGGCGCGCCGGGGGCGAGATGGCGCGCCATCGCCCGGCGGATCGCCAGCGCGGTTTCGGTGCCGCCGGTGAAGGCCACCCCGTCCACCCGCGGGTCGGAGGTGAGCGCCGCGCCGACCGTCGGCCCGTCGCCCGGCAGGAGCTGGAGCGCGCTGCGCGGCACCCCGGCCTCGTGCAGCAGCCGCACCGCCTCGAAGGCGACGAGCGGGGTCTGCTCGGCGGGCTTGGCGAGCACCGCGTTGCCGGCGGCGAGCGCGGCGGCGACCTGGCCGGTGAAGATCGCGAGCGGGAAGTTCCAGGGGCTGATGCAGGCGACCCGGCCGAGAGGCCGGGGGGCGCCGCCCCCCGGACCCCCCGGCGTATTTGCGACAAGAGGAAGGGAGGCGATCTCGGCTGCGTAGTAGCGCAGGAAGTCCACCGCCTCGCGCAGTTCGGCGACCGTGTCGGGGAGCGTCTTGCCCGCCTCGCGGGTGATCACCGCGAAGAGCCGGCCGAAGTTCTCCTCGTAGAGCTGCGAGGCCTTGCGCAGCACCGCCGCGCGTTCCCCCGGGGGGGCGTCCCAGGGCCGGGCCGCCGCGAGCGCGGCGGCGACCTCGGCGGGGGTGGCGTCGCGCACCGTGCCCAGGATGTCGGCGGGGTCGGCGGGGTTCCCGACCGTGCGCGCCGGCGCGCCGGTCGCGGGCACCGCGAGCAGCGGCGCGGCCTCGAAGCGCGCCGTGCGGAAGGGGCCGCGCGCGGCCTCGATCTCGGCGAGCGTGGGGGCGTGGGTGAGGTCCCAACCCCGGGAGTTCGCCCGGCCGGGGAACAGCCTGTGCCCGGTGCGCAGGCCCGAGGGGCGCGCCCGCGACAGGGTGTCGAAGGGGCAGGCCGCGACCGTCTCGGCAGGCACCTCCTCGTTCACGATCTGGTTGACGAAGGAGGAATTCGCCCCGTTCTCGAGGAGTCGCCGGACGAGGTAGGCGAGCAGATCACGGTGTGCGCCGACGGGGGCGTAGATCCGGCAGCCGGTGCCCTCGGTGCGGTGCACGATCTCGTGCAGCCGCTCGCCCATGCCGTGCAGGCGCTGGAACTCGAAGGCGTCCTTCGGCACGCCGGCGTTCCCCGCCATGTCGAGCACCGCCGCCACGGTATGGGCGTTGTGGGTGGCGAACTGGGGATAGAGCCGACCGGTCATCCCCAGCAGGCGGCGGGCGTTGGCGATGTAGCTGACGTCGGTCGCCGCCTTGCGGGTGAAGACCGGGAAGGCCGCCATGCCCTTGACCTGGGCGAGCTTGATCTCGCTGTCCCAGTAGGCGCCCTTGACGAGGCGCACCATGAGGCGGCGCCCCTCGCGTTCGGCGAGCGCGTCGAGCCAGTCGATGACCGGCCCGGCGCGGTGGCCGTAGGCCTGCACCACGACGCCGAATCCCTCCCAGCCGGCAAGTGCACGGTCGGCGAGCGCCGCCTCGATGACGTCGAGCGAGAGCGAGAGCCGCTCGGCCTCCTCGGCATCGACGTTGAGCCCGATCCCGGCATGGGCGGCGGCAAGCGCCAGAGCGCGCAGGCGGGGCACCAGCTCGTCCATCACCCGGTCGGCCTGGGCCACCTCGTAGCGCGGGTGCAGCGCCGAGAGCTTGACCGAGATGCCGGGATTGCGGCGGATGTCGCCGTGCGTGGCGGCCTTCGCCACCGCCGCGACCGCGGCCTGGTAGGCGGCGAGATAGCGCAGCGCGTCGGCCTCGGTGCGGGCGGCCTCGCCCAGCATGTCGTAGCTGTAGGTGAAGCCCCGCGCCTCGAACTCGGCGGCGCGCCGCATCGCCGACTCGATGGTCTCGCCCAGCACGAACTGCCGGCCCATCTCCTTCAGCGCGCGTGCTACCGCGGCGCGGATCACCGGCTCGCCCAGGCGCTTCACTGCGGCGCGCAGGTGGCCGGCGATCCCCGGCTCGCGGTCGTCGAGCACCCGGCCGGTCAGCATCAGCGCCCAGGTCGAGGCGTTGACCAGCGGCGAGGCGGAACGGCCGAGGTGGCGGCCCCAGTCCGAGGGGGCGATCTTGTCCTCGATCAGGGCGTCCATCGTCTCGGCATCGGGCACCCTGAGGAGCGCCTCGGCAAGGCACATCAGCGCCACGCCCTCGTCGGTGGAGAGCCCGTATTCGGCGAGGAACACCTCCATCAGTCCCGGCCGCGAGGAGGCGCGGATGGCGCGCACGTAGTCCGCAGCGGCCGCGGCGATGCGCTCGCGGTCGGCATGGCTCAGCGCCGCCTCGCGGATCAGCCGGTCGATGACCTCGCTCTCGGGGCCCCAGGTGGCGGCGTCGATGGCGGCGCGGAGACGGGCGAGGGACATGCGGCTTTCCTTCTGTTCCGCCCATGATAGCGTGGCCCGGCGAGGCGTTCGGCCCGATTTTCGAAGCTGTGCAGGAGATTCGACCGAAGATGTCCGATATTGCAGGACGAATGGATGCCCCCGACCTGGACCGCTACGACCGGGCGATTCTGGCCGAGCTGGCGGCGGACGGCCGCATGAGCATCGCCGACCTCGCCCGCCGGATCGGCCTCTCGAAGAGCCCGACGCAGGCGCGGCTCAGGCGCCTCGAGGCGAGCGGCGTGATCACCGGCTACCGCGCGATGCTCGACCCGGTGCGCCTGGGGCTCGCCCATGTCGCCTTCGTCGAGGTGCGCCTGTCGGACACGCGCGAGGCGGCGCTCCAGGCCTTCAACGCCGCGGTCCGCAAGGTGCCCGAGGTCGAGGAATGCCACATGATGGCCTCGGCCTTCGACTACCTGCTCAAGGTCCGCACCTCGGACATCGCCGCCTACCGCCGCGTGCTGGGCGAGCGCATCAGCGCCCTGCCGCATGTCGCGGCGACCTCGACCTACGTCGCGATGGAGGCGGTGAAGGACACCGGCTTCTAGTGCCGGAGCAGCACCACCGGCTGGTCGCCCGCGATCAGCACGAGGGCGCCGGTGGCGTCGATGTCGAAGCGGCTGACGCGGGAGAGCGCCGCGAGATAGTCGCGCTCGAGCGTCATCAGCGCCTCGGGGCAGGCCATCCTCGTGGCCGCCATCTGCCCGAACGAGAGGCCCTCGCCCGAAACCCCGTAGCCGCCGGTGTAGCGGTTGCAGCCCGACCGGCCCGAGGCGCGTCCGTCGCGGAAGACCAGCGTCACCTCCGCCCCGTCGGGGATGCCCCGGCCGCCCAGGTCCTCGGCGCGCCAGACCACGCCGCGCAGCAGGGCCTCGGGGTCGCCGCCCGCGCCCGACAGCGTGCCCTCGGCGGTCGCGACGGTGACGGTCGCCGGATAGGGCATGCCGGTCATCGCGTCGCGGGCGATGGCGTCGGCGACGGTGAAGGCGAGGCCGGTCCCGCCCACCGCGTAGCGCCGCGCCCCGTCCACGATCTCGGGGGCGCCGACCGGGCCCGAGACGGGCGCGCCGTCCATCGGGCCGAAGGTCGCCTCGCCGTTCTCGACCCGGAGCGTCCAGAACGGCTCGGTGCCGTGCGCGAGGAAGGCGGCGAGGTTTCGCTCGAGCGCGGCCAGGCAGGGGGGAAGCTCGGCGCCGCGGAAGCTCACCGTCATCGCGTTGCCCTTCGACCAGGCCCAGGTGCCGGGATCGTCCGGCGCCTCGAACCGCGCGCCCGAGGCGCCGATGGCGGGGGCGAGGTCCACGTAGGTGCCGCCAATGCGCAGCCGCGCGCCCCTGCCGAGGATGCCCACCTCCACCTCGGCCTCGCCGCAGCGGAAGGTGGTGGCGAAGCCCATCGGCACCACGCGCCGGAGCCCGACCGTGCCCAGCGCCGCATCCCCGCTGCCCGCGGGCACCGCCACCGGCTCGCTCGCCCAGACCGGCACGCCGCCCACGAGGAGGCCGCCGCGGAGCGTGAGCGCGCCCTCCGGCGCCGCGAGCGCGAAGGGCAGAGGCACCTGCCGGTCGCCCGCATCCGCGCGGAATTCGGCGACCAGCGCCCCGGTCTCGTCGCGCAGCTCGACGACGATCTCGGCGCCGGGTTCGAGCGCGATGCGCTCGCGGTAGGCGAGATCGCCGGTGATCTGGCGGGCCTCTGCCATCGGGATCCCTCCGAGAACGGCGGCGGCAAGGGCGGGCGCGACCGCACGGCGGATGCGTGACCGGATGGGCATGGCGACCTCGTTTCTCGTGTCCTGCGACTTTGCCAGAGAAGCGCACTTCCCGTCCATGACGCGCATGACCGCCCGGTCCTTGGCCCCGGCGCCGCTTTACGTTGCGCCAGCCTGCGCTAGGCTGCCGCGGCCCGCCCGCGTGGTGGAATGGCAGACACAGGGGACTTAAACTCCCCAGCCTTCGGGCGTGCCGGTTCGAGTCCGGCCGCGGGCACCAGGAGCACGCCGGACCCTTGCGGCGCCGCGATCGCGCGGCGGCAGGGAACCCGACCGGGGTGCGGCGCGTTGCCGCCTCCGGGATCAGCCGGGGAGCGGAACCGTGAGCGAGCTCGAAGCGACCGACGACGGCGCCGCGCGCAGCCCGGTCGTCGATGCCTGCGTGATCGGGCTCTTCCTGCTGGCCGCGGTCGCCTCCCTGGTGCTCGCCCGCACTTTCCTGATGCCGGTGATCCTGGCCTTCCTGCTCTCGCTCACCTTCTCGCCCGTGCGCCGCGCGCTCGGCCGCGCGGGCATGCCCGCCTGGGCGGTCGCCACGCTCGTCACGCTGGGGCTCGTCGGCGGGATCCTCGCCGCGCTCCTCGCGCTCTCGGGACCCGTGCGCAGCTATGTCGCCGACGCGCCGGCGATCCTGCGCGAGGTCGAATGGAAGCTGCGCGACGTCAGTTCCGCGCTCGAGAGCGTCTCGAAGGCCAGCGCGGAGGTGGAGCGCGTCACCGCCGGACCGGGACCTGCCGAGCCGCAGGTGTCGATCCGCGAGCCCGGCGCGATCGAGCGCGCGGCCTGGAACACGCCCTTCGCGGTGGCGCAGTTCGTGCTGACGCTGACGCTCCTGTTCTTCCTGATCGCGTCGGGCGACCTGTTCTACGAGAAGCTGGTGCAGGCAAGCCCCACCTTCCGCGACAAGCGCCGCGCCATCGGCATCGCCTACGACATCGAGCGCAAGATCAGCCGCTACTTCCTGACCATCGCCACGATCAACGCCGGGCTCGGCGTCTCGATCGGCGTCACGCTCTGGCTGCTCGGCATGCCGAATCCGGCGGTATTCGGCGCGATGGCCTTCCTGTTCAACTTCGTGCCCTATCTGGGCGCAATCCTCGGCACCGCGATCACGCTCGCGATCGGTCTCGTCACCTACGACCACGCCGGTCCGGCCGCGCTGGCCGCGGCGGCCTACCTGACGCTGACCACGATCGAGGGGCAGCTCGTCACCCCCTATGCGGTGGGGCGCAGCCTCAAGCTCAACCCCGTGGTGGTCTTCGTTGCGGTCGCCTTCTGGGGCTGGGCCTGGTCGGTGATCGGCATGATCATCGCGGTGCCGGTGCTGATCGCGCTGCGCGCCTTCTGCGAGCACGTCCCCGCGCTCGCCGGGCTCGGCATCTTCCTGTCGGGGCGCGAGGAGCCCGACGCGCCGGCCCCTGCCCCGCCACCGGCCCCGGCCGCCGCCGAGGCACCGCGCGCGGCCGCGGCCTGAGAGCCGCGACCGGAGGGCAATGCGCCTTCCGGCGCGTCGGGAAACTCCCGGTCCGGCGGCGCTCAGAACGGCAGCGGATGCGCCTTGTGCGCGGCGTCGATCTCGTCGCGCAGCTCGGCGCCCAGCGTCACCTCGGCCGCGCCGAGCACGGTGGCGAGCTGCGCAAGCGAGGTCGCCCCGACGATCGGGATCACCGGGAACGGCCGCCCGGCCACCCAGGCCAGCGCCATCTGCACCGGGTCGAGCCCGTGGCGCCGCGCGATGCCGAGGTAGGCATCGACCGCCCCCCAGACCCGCGGCGTGATCCGCCCCCCGAGGTCGGGGGTGAACGACCGCCGGGTGCCCGGGGGCGTGACGTCGCCGGAATACTTCCCCGTCAGCAGCCCCGCGGCGAGCGGCGTGTAGGCCAGCAGCGTCACCTCCTCGTTCACGCCGAGCTCGGCCAGGTCGGTATCGTAGTAGCGGCAGAGCAGCGAATACTCGTTCTGGATCGAGGCGGCGCGCGGCCAGCCCCGCGCCTCGGCGATGCGCAGCCACTGCGCCATGCCCCAGGCGGTCTCGTTCGACAGGCCGAAGTGGCGCACCTTGCCCGCGCGCACCAGGCGGTCCATCCGCTCCAGCACGGCCTCCATGTGGGCGACGGTCGCGGCCCGGTCCTGGCCGCTCGGGTCGTAGCGCCACATCCTGCGGAAGTGGTAGGAGCCCCGGTTCGGCCAGTGGAGCTGGTAGAGGTCGATCACGTCGGTCCGCATCCGCCGGAGCGAGGCATCGACGCAGGCCTCGACCAGGTCGGGCGTGATCGGCGCGCCGTCGCGCACCAGCCGCTGCCCCTCGCCGGTGATCTTGGTGGCGATCACCAGGTCGCCGCGCCGCCCGGTGCGGGCGATCCAGCTGCCGATGATCTCCTCGGTCCGGCCCACGGTCTCGGCGCGCACGGGGTTCGTGGGATACATTTCGGCGGTGTCGAGGAAGTCCACGCCCCGCTCGAGCGCCATGTCGATCTGGGCATGGGCCTCGCTTTCCGTGTTCTGGCTGCCCCAGGTCATCGTGCCGAGGCAGAATTCCGACACCATCAGGCCGGTGCGGCCGAGCGGCTTTCTCTTCATCGCGCGTCCCTCGCTTTCCGGCTGCGGACCCTAGCGGGCGGGGCGGCAGGGGCAAGGGTGGCCGGTTGAGAACGGAAAGAGAACATCCTATCCTCGGCCCATGCCGATTCACGCCCTCTCCCGCGCCGGGCCGCGCCCGGTCCTCTCGCCTGCGCCGGGGATCGCTCTGGCCAGGGGCCGGGTGCACGAGGCCGCGGGCCCCGCCCGGCGCACGCTGGCCGCCATGCTGGCCGGCGCGGCCGAGGGGCCGGTGCTCTGGATCGCGCCGGCCTGGGCGCCCGAGCGGCTGCACCCCGAGGGGCTGCACGCCTTCCTCGATGCCGGGCGGCTCCTCCTCGCGCTGCCCAGGCGCGCCGAGGACCTGCTCTGGACGATGGAGGAGGCGCTGCGCGCGGGCCTCGTGCCGGTGGTGGTGGCCGATCTCGCCGGCCCGCCGGGGCTGACGCCGGTGCGCCGGCTCCAGCTCGCCGCCGAGGCGGGGGCCGCGGCCACGGGCCAGCCGCCGACCGGCCTCCTGCTCACCCCCGGCGAGGGCGGCGCGGCGGGGGTGGAGAGCCGCTGGCACATCGCGCCCGCCCATTCGGCCACCCGCACCGCCTGGCGGCTCGAGCGCCGCCGCGCGCGCACCGACCCGCCGCGTGCCTGGACGCTGCGGCCGGGCGCGGCGGGCCTCGTCGCCGAGGGCTGAGCGGCGGCGGCCCGGCGCGCGCTAGGGGCAGACCGTCCCGGTGCGGGACAGCTCGCCCACCCCCGGCTCGCACTGGCCGAACTCGGGCTCGGGCGTGCAGGCCGCCACGAGCCCGGCGAGGGCGGCGGCCACGATCAGGGCAGACAGACGCGGCAGGGGCATCGCGATGACTCCGGATGGATGATCCCGGCGCAGCATGGCCCGCAACCGGCCGCGGCGGCGTTGACCTGCATCAAGCCCCGGCCGCGCCGCGGCGAGGACGCCGCCCCGACGCGCGGCAGAGATGCTAGACTGCCTCCGGCGGGAGGTGCCCCATGATGCCGCTTGCCCCCGATCCGCGCCCCGCCCCGATGACACGGCGCCGGGCGCTCGCCCTCGGCCTCGCCTGGTCGGCGCTGGCCGGCCGGCCGGCGCGGGCCGCGCCGGAACGCTACCTGATCGACACCGCCGTCTCGCGGGTGGATTTCGAGGCCGACTACGGCCGGCAGGTGATCGCCGGCACCATGCCGGTGGCCGATGCCGACATCGTGCTCGACTTCGCCCGACCCGCGCGAAGCCGCATCCGCGTGGCGCTCGACGTGCGGGGCGCGCGCGTCCCCTTCCCCTTCGCGGCCGAGGCGATGAAGGGCCGCTCGGTGCTCGACGCCGCGCGCTTCCCCTTCATCCTGTTCGAGAGCACCGCGGTCCGCGCCGAGGGCACGCGCGCGCGGCTCGAGGGGCGGGTGACGATCCGCGGCGTCACCCGGCCCGTGGCGCTCGACGCCGAGTTCTTCCGCCAGCGCGGCACCGCGCCCGGCGACCGCTCGGCGCTGTCGATCCACATCCGCAGCCGGGTCAACCGGTCGGACTACGGGGCGACGGGCTTCTCCGACCTCGTCGGCGACGAGGTGCGCCTGCGCATCATCGCCCGCATCCGGCGGGCCGGGTGAGGCCGGGCGCCGGGCGGGATCGCCCCTTGCGCCCGCCGCGCCGAGGGTGAAGGGTGGCCCGACCGACCACCTGCCGCCCCCGCCGGCCCGATGCGCCTCCTCGTCTCCTTCGCCGCCCTGTTCCTGTCGGTGATCCTGCTCCAGCTCGGATCGGGCGGGGTGGTGCCGCTCGACGCGCTCTCGGGCGCGGTGCTCGGCTTCTCGACGAACCAGATCGGCCTTCTCGGCTCGGCGCATTTCCTGGGCTTCTTCGTGGGCTGCTGGGGCGCGCCGCGGCTGATGGGATCGGTCGGCCATTCCCGCGCCTTCGCGGCCTTCTGCGCGGCGGGCACCATCGGCATCCTCGCGCACATGCTCGTCGTCCACCCCTGGGCCTGGGCGGGGCTGCGGATGCTCTCGGGCCTCTGCGTCGCGGGCTGCTACACGGTGATCGAGGCCTGGCTCCAGGCCAAGGTCACGAACGAGACGCGCGGCCGGGCGATGGGCACCTACCGGGTGGTGGACATCCTCGGCTCGCTCGGGGCGCAGCTCTTCATCGGCGTGCTCGAGCCCGCCTCCTACGCCGCCTACAACCTGCTGGCGCTCTGCTGCTGCGCGGCGCTGCTGCCGCTGACCCTGACCCGGGTCGAGCAGCCCGAGACGCCCGAGACCCCCCGCCTGCGCCCCCGCCTCGCCTGGGACCGCTCGCCGCTCGGCGCGGCGGGCGTCGTCGTCTCGGGCGTGACCGGAGCGGCGTTCCGCATGGTCGGGCCGGTCTACGGGCTTGCCGTTGGCCTCTCGGCCGACCAGATCGCGCTGTTCCTCGCCGCCTATGTCGTGGGCGGTGGGCTCGCCCAGTATCCGATGGGCTGGCTCGCCGACCGCTTCGACCGCCGCTCGGTGCTGGTCGGGCTCTCGCTCGCCTCGGTCCTCTCCTGCGGGCTGACCATCGCGCTCTCCGGCGCGGGGACGGCGGCGGTGTTCCTCGCCGCGGCCTTCTTCGGCTTCACCACGATCCCGATCTATTCCGTCTCCTCGGCCCATGCCCACGACTTCGCGGCCGCGCACGAGCGGGTGGAGCTCTCGGCCGCACACATGTTCCTCTACGCGATCGGCGCCACCGCCTCGCCGCTCGTCGCCTCGGCGCTGATCGCGGCCTACGGGCCGGCGGCGATGTTCGCCCTGATCGCGCTGGCCCATGTGGCGCTGATCGCCTTCGGCCTCGCGCGGATGCAGGCGCGCCCCGTGCCCGGCATCCGCACCGCCTACCAGTACATCCCCCGCACCTCGTTCCTGATCGGGCGGCTGCTCGGCCGCGGCCGCGACGGGCGGGATTGACACCGCTCAAGGCGGGGCCCCGGCCGGGCGGCGATCCTCTCTTCCTCATCACAGGGAGAACGGCAGATGGACATCCGATTCGACGGCAGGACCGCCCTCGTCACCGGCGCTGGCTCGGGCATCGGCGCGGCGATCGCGCGCCAGCTCGCCGCCTCGGGGGCGACCGTGGTGCTCGGCGATCTCGACGAGGCCGGCATGGCCGCGGTCGCGGGCGACATCGCGCGCGCCGGGGGCCGCGCGCTCTCGGTCCGGCTCGACGTGGCCGAGCCGGCCTCGGTCGAGGCGGCGGTGGCGTTCTGCGAGGCGCAGACCGGCGCGCTCCACCTCCTCGTCAACAACGCCGGGATCGGCGGGCCGCAGGCCCCGACCGGCGAATACCCGGTGGACGGCTGGGAGAAGGTGATCGCGGTCAACCTTACCGGCGTCTTCCTCGGCCTGCGCTACGGCCTGCCCGCGATCGAGCGCGCCGGCGGCGGCGCGGTCGTCAACGTCTCCTCGATCCTCGGCTCGGTCGCCTTCGCGGGCGCGCCCGCCTACGTCGCGGCCAAGCACGGCGTGAACGGGCTGACGAAGTGCGCCGCCGCCGAATACGCCACCCGCGGCGTGCGCATCAACGCCGTCGGGCCGGCCTTCATCCGCACGCCGCTGCTCGAGAAGAACCTCTCCGCCGAGGTCATGGCGGCGCTCGCCGGGATGCACCCGGTGAAGCGGATCGGCGAGGCCGACGAGGTGGCCACGCTCGTGCTCTACCTGCTCTCCGACCGAGCGAGCTTCGTGACGGGCTCGTATCATCTGGTTGACGGAGGCTACACGGCGCTCTGACCGTCGCCGGCGCGGGGCGTCCGCGCCGCCCCGGCGGCGCGGTGCCGGGCGGCCCGGCCGGCCCCGCACCCGGCCCTCATCCCGCGAGGGCGCACCCGAGCCTCTGGCCCTTCCGGCCCGCGGGCGCTACACCTCGCGCCGCAACGGACGGGACAGGACGATGGCGCGCATCCTCATCACCTCGGCGATCCCCTACATCAACGGCATCAAGCACCTCGGCAACCTCGTCGGCTCGCAGCTTCCCGCCGACCTCTTCGCGCGCTACTTCCGCGCCCGCGGCCACGAGGTGCTGTTCCTCTGCGCCACCGACGAGCACGGCACGCCCGCCGAGCTCGCCGCCGCGAAGGCGGGCAAGCCGGTCGAGGTCTACTGCGCCGAGATGTGGGCGGTGCAGAAGCGGCTCTCGGACGGCTTCCGCCTCTCCTTCGACCACTTCGGCCGGTCCTCCAGCCCACAGAACCACCGGCTCACCCAGCACTTCGCCGGCCGCCTCGCCGCGAACGGCCTGATCGCCGAGGTCACCGAGAGGCAGTTCTTCTCGAAGGCCGACAACCGCTTCCTGCCCGACCGCTACATCGAGGGCACCTGCCCCAACTGCGGCTACGAGCGCGCGCGCGGCGACCAGTGCGAGAACTGCACCAAGCAGCTCGACCCGACCGACCTGATCAATCCCCGCTCGGCGATCTCGGGCTCGACCGACCTCGAGCTGCGCGAGACCAAGCACCTCTACCTGCGCCAGTCCGCGCTCAGGGACCGGCTCGAGGCCTGGATCGACAGCAAGACCGACTGGCCGGTGCTGACCACCTCGATCGCGAAGAAGTGGCTCAACGACGGCGAGGGCCTGAAGGACCGCGGCATCACCCGCGACCTGCACTGGGGCGTGCCGGTCCGCAGGGGCGACGAGCCCTGGCCGGGGATGGAGGGCAAGGTCTTCTACGTCTGGTTCGACGCGCCCATCGAGTACATCGCCTGCGCCAAGGAATGGGCCGACGCGCGCGGCCTGCCCGACGCCGCCTGGGAACGCTGGTGGCGCGAGGACAAGGGCGCCGCCGACGTGCGCTACATCCAGTTCATGGGCAAGGACAACGTGCCCTTCCACACGATCTCCTTCCCGGCGACGATCATGGGGTCGGGCGAGCCCTGGAAGCTCGTGGACTACATCAAGTCGTTCAACTACCTCAACTACGACGGCGGCCAGTTCTCCACCAGCCAGGGCCGGGGCGTGTTCATGGACCAGGCGCTGTCGATCCTGCCGGCCGACTACTGGCGCTGGTGGCTGCTCAGCCACGCGCCCGAGAACTCCGACAGCGAGTTCACCTGGGAGAACTTCCAGGCCTCGGTCAACAAGGACCTCGCCGACGTGCTCGGCAACTTCGTCAGCCGCGTCACCAAGTTCTGCCGCGCGAAGTTCGGCGAGACGGTGCCCGAGGGCGGCGAGGCGGACGCGCACGCGGCGGCGCTCGTCGCCGAGCTCGAGACCCGCGTGCGCGCCTACGAGGGCCACATGGAGGCGATGGAGGTGCGCAAGGCCGCGGCCGAGCTGCGCGCGATCTGGGTCGCGGGCAACGAATACCTCCAGTCGGCCGCGCCCTGGGCGGTGCACAAGGAGGATCCCGCACGCGCCGCGGCCATGGTGCGCCTCGGGCTCAACCTCGTCCGGCTCTACGCCGTCCTCTCCGAACCCTTCATCCCCGATGCCGCGGCGGCCATGCTCGCGGCGATGGGCACCTCCGACCGCGCGTGGCCGGGACCGATCGGCGAGGCGCTGGCGGTGCTGCCACCGGGGCATGCCTTCACAACGCCGGACGTGCTCTTCAAGAAGATCGCCGACGAGGAGCGCGAGGACTGGGCGCGCCGCTTCGCCGGCCGGCGCGACTGACCCGCCCCGGGGGCGGCGCGGGGGCCGCCGCCCTTGACGCCGCGGTGGCCCTGCCCCACCGTCGGGCGGCATGTTCCCGATCCGCGACCACAACCCCTCGGGCCGCACGCCCTACGTGACCTACGCGCTGATCGCGGCGAACGTGGCCGTGTTCCTCATGATGCTGCCGCTCTACGGCGATCCGCGGGCGCTGGAGGCGGCCTTCCGCACCTGGGGGCTGGTGCCGGCGACGAGCGGCGCGCGGGCCTACCTCACCTCGATGTTCCTGCACGCGGGCTTGCTGCACCTGGCCGGCAACATGCTGTTCCTGTGGGTCTTCGGCGACAACATGGAGGACGAGATGGGCCATCTGCCCTTCCTCGGCTTCTACCTCGCCTCGGGCGTCGCCTCGGCCTGGGCGCAGGTCGCGGCGGACCCGGCCTCGCCCGTCCCCATGGTCGGCGCCTCGGGCGCCATCGCGGGGGTGATGGGGGGCTATCTGCTCCTGTTTCCGCGGGCGCGCGTCGATGTGCTCTTCATCATCGTGATCCTGATCCGGGTGATCCCGGTGCCGGCCTGGATCGTGCTGGGCGCCTGGTTCGCCATCCAGATCTTCTCGGGGGCGGCCACCCCGACCGAGGGCGGCGGCGTCGCCTACTGGGCCCACGCCGGCGGCTTCGCCGCGGGCCTCCTGCTGACCGTGCCGCTCTGGCTGCGGCTCGGCGGGCCGGCCTTCTGGAACCGCACCGCCGGGCGGCCGCCCCACCCCGAGGCGGCCTACCGCCTCCGGCGGACCTCGATTCCCCGCGTGCCGCGCCGCTGACCGCCCCCCGCCTTCCGGCCCGAAGCCGCCGCCTGCCGCCGCCTGCCGCGGGGGGGGGGGCCTCAGGGCGCGCGCAGCACCTCGGCAAGCGGGCCGAAGAGATGCTGGTTGGCGCAGAGGATCGAGCCCGAGTCGAACACGCTCTCGCCGGCGCGCACCGCCTCGACGAGGCCGCCCGCCTCGCGCACGATCAGCATGCCCGCCGCCATGTCCCAGGGCTTCAGCTCGCGCTCCCAGAACCCGTCGAGCCGGCCGGCCGCGACATAGGCGAGGTCGAGCGCCGCGGCGCCCCAGCGGCGCATCCCCGCCGTCATCGGCATCAGGCGCGAGAGGTCGCGGACCATGGCCGGCAGCGTCCTCTTGGCGCCGAAGGGCACCCCGGTGGCGAACACCGCCTCCTCCATGCGCCGCCGACCGGAAACGCGCAGCCGCCGCTGGTCGTTGAGCCAGGCCCCCTGCCCCTTCTCGGCGTAGAACATCTCGTCCTTCGCCGGGTCGAAGACCACCGCGGCGACGATCTCGCCCTTGTGTTCCAGCGCGATCGACACCGCCCAGTGCGGCAGGCCGTGCAGGAAGTTCGTCGTGCCGTCGAGCGGATCGACGATCCAGCGCCGCGTCGGGTCGGCGCCCTCGGTCGCGCCCGTCTCCTCGCCGAGCCAGCCGTAGTTCGGCCGCGCGCCGAGCAGCTCCTCGCGCAGGATCCGCTCGGCGGCGACATCGGCCTTCGACACGAAGTCGCCCGGCCCCTTGGCCGAGACCTGGAGGTTCTCCACCTCGCGGAAGTCCTTCACCAGCGAACGCCCGGCCTTGCGAGCCGCCTTCAGCATGATGTTAAGATTGGCGCTGCCGTGCATCTCTGGAACCTCCCCGGCTCGGCGTCGCGCTATACTTGCCTCGGCGCCGGAAGGAAAGGCGCCGGAAGCCGTCACAGAACCGTGCTAGCATGAGCCGGGCGCGGCGCCGCCGCGGCCAGACACGGGGGGAGGCCAGAGATGACCCACAGGGAGCGCTTTTCCGAGGCGGACTGGGCCGGCGTGATCGCCGCGCCGATGGTGGCGAGCTTCGCGGTGACGGCGGGCGATCCCGGCGGCCTCGTCGGGGCGGTGCAGGAAGCCCTGGCCACGGCCCGCGCGCTGGGCCAGGCCCGGCGCGAGGCGGCCGAGGGCTCGCTCGTCGCCGAGGTGATCGCCGCCTGGGGCGATGCCGACAGCCGCACCCGGCTGCGCGAGGGGATCCGCGAGCTCGCCCGCGGCAGGACGCCGGCCGAGGCGACGGCGGCCGCGGTCGCGCGGCTGGGCGAGATCGCCCGCAGCGTCGAGGCCGCGGCGCCGGACGAGGCGGCGGCCTTCAAGGCCTGGCTGCGCGACATCGCGCAGAAGGTGGCCGAGGCCGGCACCGAGGGCGGCTTCCTCGGCTTCGGCGGCGAGAAGGTCTCGGAGGCCGAGCGCCGCACGCTGGCCGAGATCGACAGCGCGCTCGCCGGGCCCGGCGCCTGACCGGACCGGAGGCGCGAGGGAAGGGTTGCCCCAGCCGGACAGGGGCCGGCCGGCAAGGGGGGAGTGGGGAAAGGCCCGGGAGAGGGAACAGGGACATGGAGCAGATCATCGCGCAGCTGGTCGGCGGCGCGGTCGGCGGGCTCGGCGGCGGCAAGGCCGTCAAGGGCGCCGACATGGGCGCGCTCGGCAACCTCATCGCCGGGGCGATCGGCGGGGTCGGCGGCGGGCAGCTCCTCGGTGGTCTCCTCGGCGGGCTCGGCGGTGCGGCGGGCGATGCCGCCGCGGCGGCCGGCGGGGTCGACATCGCGGCGCTGGCCGGGAACCTCGTCGGCGGCGGCGTCGCCGGCCTCATCGTGCAGGTCGTCGTCGGCCTGATCCTCAAGCGCCTGAAGGGCTGAACCCGGCGGCGGGGCGGCCGGTCGCATCGGCCGGCCGTCCTGCGCCTAGCTGCGCCAGAGGCCGCGCCGCGCCAGCACCGCGCGCAGCAGCGTGGGGCGGTCGGACATGATTCCGTCCACCCCAAGGTCGATCAGACGTGCCATCTCGGCCTCCTCGTCCACCGTCCAGACGTGCACCTGCACGCCGCGCCGGTGCGCCGCCGCCACGAAGCGGCGCGTCACGACCGGGATCCCGCGGAAGCCGACCGGCACCTGAACCGCCGGGAACGCCGGCCGCGGCACGGGCAGGCCCCAGCCGGCGAGCCAGAGCCGCGCCACGCCCGCATGCGCCGGCGACCAGGCGAGCCCCTCGCCGAGCAGCGCCCGCAGGCGCGCCGTGCGCGCCGGCGCGAAGGAGCCGACGCAGACGCGCGCGAGCGCCCCCGCCGCGCGGATCGCCCGCGCCATCGGCTCCACCGCCGCGTCCGACTTCGCCTCGAGGTTCAGGAACAGCCCCGGAAAGGCCTCGAGCACCGCATCGAGCCGCGGCACCTCGCCCCCGCCCTTCAGCCGCACCCTCGCAAGCTCTGCCCAGGTCAGCCGGTCGATCCGCTCCGGCCGCCCGGCCATGCGCTCCAGCGTGTCGTCGTGGAAGATCACCGCCACCCCGTCGGCGGTGGCCTGCACGTCGGTCTCGACATGGCTGAAGCCCAGCGCCGCGGCCCGCGCGAAGGCGGGCACCGTGTTCTCCTCGGCCTCGCGCGCCCCGCCCCGGTGCGCGAAGGCGATCGGCCTCGGGTGGTCGAGGAACGGATGCGCCCTCATGCCGGGGCGGCGGCGGGCCGGCCCGCGCGCTGGAGCGTGAGCGGGATCGTGCGCCCCAGCCGCAGCACCTCGGCCATGAAGGGCTTGGTCGCGTCCTCGGACCTGACCGCGGCATAGAGCCGCCGGGTGATGCCGCGCTCGGTCAGCGGCCGCGTCACGTAGTCGGACGAGAAGCGCACCTCGCGCACCACCCAGTCGGGCAGCACCGCCACGCCGCGGTTCGAGGCGACGAGCAGCAGGATCACCGCCGTCAGCTCCACCTGCCGGATCGCGCGGGGCTCCACCTTGGCCGGGATCAGCAGCTGGCTGAACACGTCGAGCCGCTGGCGCTCCACCGGGTAGGTGATCAGCGTCTCGCCGCGGAAGTCCTCGGCCGCGATCCAGGGCTTCGCCGCCAGCGGGTGCTGCGAGGAGGCGACGAACACCGGCTCGTAGTCGAACAGCGGCACGAACGCCACGCCGGCGAGGTCCTCGGGGTCGGAGGAGACCACCAGGTCCACCTCCTCGCGCATCAGCGCCGGCAGCGCCCCGAAGGCGAGGCCGGGGCGGATGTCCACGTCCACGTCCGGCCACTTGCGGCGGAACTGCTCCAGCACCGGGAACAGCCATTCGAAGCAGGCGTGGCACTCGATGGCGATGTGCAGCCGCCCCGACCGCCCCGAACGCAGCGCCCGGAAGTCCTGCTCCAGCGCCTCGACCTCGGGCAGCACCTGCTCGGCCAGGCGCAGCAGCCGCATCCCCGCCGCCGAGAGCCTGAGCGGCTTCGACCGGCGCACGAAGAGCTCGACGCCGACCTGCTCCTCCAGCCCCTTCACCTGATGGCTCAGCGCCGACTGGGTGATGTTGAGCATGTCGGCCGCCCGCGCGAGCCCCCCCGCCTCGTGGATCGCCCGGATCGTGCGCAGGTGCCGGAATTCCAGATGCATCTTGCGGCTCGCCTCATGAAAGAGATGAGAACTATGAATTTGTCTCACATCCGCCGGCGGCCTACAACAGGATCGGAATAGCGCCGAGGTCGTCATGCCCCTTCCCTCCGTCTCCTTCGAGTTCTTCCCGCCGCAGTCGCTGGATGCCTCCTTCCGGCTGTGGGAGACGGTGCAGGTCCTCGCCCCGCTCGCGCCCGCCTTCGTCTCGGTCACCTACGGCGCGGGCGGCACCACGCGGCGGCTCACGCACGAGGCGGTGGCCGCCATCGGCACGCACTACGGGCTGAACGTCGCCGCGCACCTGACCTGCGTGGACGCGACCCGGGACGAGACGCTCGCGATCGCGGCAAGCTACGCCGAGGCGGGCGTGCGCGAGATCGTGGCGCTCCGGGGCGACGCGCCGAAGGGGGCGGTGCGCTTCACGCCGCACCCCGAGGGCTTCGCGCATTCGGTCGAGCTGATCGAGGCGCTGGCCGCGACCGGGCGCTTCACCATCCGCGTCGGCGCCTACCCCGAGCCGCATCCCGACGCCGCCGATCCGCTCGCCGACGTGCGCTGGCTGAAACGCAAGATCGAGGCGGGGGCGAGCTCGGCCATCACCCAGTTCTTCTTCGAGGCCGAGACCTTCTTCCGCTTCCGCGACGCCTGCGCCAGGGAAGGGATCGAGGCCCCCATCATCCCCGGCATCCTGCCGATCCAGAGCTGGGAGGGCGCGCGCCGCTTCGCCGCCCGCTGCGGCGCGAAGGTGCCCGCCTGGCTCGACGAGGCCTTCGCCGCCGCGCGGCGCGACAGGCGCGAGGAGCTGCTGGCGACCGCGCTCGCCACCGAGCTCTGCTCGGAGCTGATCGAGGGCGGGGTGGAGCACCTGCACTTCTACACCCTCAACCGCCCGCACCTGACGCGCGAGGTCTGCCACGCGCTCGGCATCACGCCGAAGGCGGCGCTGCAGAAGGTCGCCTGATCCCGTCGCCATGCGACATCGGCTCGCCGGGCCGCACGGCGGCCGCGCGGCCGAGGGAGGGTGTGCGGAGGCGCCGGACCGGCGGGGCGGGTGCCGCCGCCGCGCGGCCCGTCGCCCGGCCGATGCCCGACGCGCCGCCAGTCACGCCGACCCTTCGCCCCGGCCTCGCGCCCCGGGCCCTCACGCCGACCCGTCACGCCGGCCTACCGCCCGGCCGCCGCAACCGCCGACCCGTGGCGGCGCCGGTCCGCCCGGGAGGTCGCCCGCGGACGCGGACGCGGGCCACGGCAGGCGCCCCGCACCGCCCCGCCCCGCCGCGGCGATGCGGCCCGTCGCCCCCTCCCGCCGGCGAGACTGTCCGGGGCCGGCCGCCGCCTCTCCCCCCTCCTGCCACTTCGGGAGAACGCGGCCCCCGCTTCCGGGAAGCCCGCCTGACCCGGTGAAGCGGGCGGGGGTCGCCTCGGCCGCCCGGCCTCGCGCCCCGGGCCCTCACGCCGGCCCGTCACACTGGCCCGTCAACCAAAGCGTCGCCGCAGTCGTCGTGGCCGGGTCGGGCCGGTGCGCGCCGGGCAGGCCGCCCGGTGGCCGGCCAGCCGGCGCCCGGCTCCCTCCGGGCGTGCCCGACGGAGGTGCCGCTTGCCCGAACCGCATGCTGCCACCTGCGCCGGGGCTCTGTCCGGCGGCGAGACGCTGCCCGCCATGTCGGCGCTTGCCGTCCTGCAGGCGCAGCGCGACGGGGCGATCGCCGGCCCGCCGATGGCGGGGTTGTCCGGCTTCTGCCTCCACGGGGCCGCCGAGGGGGGTGCGCGCTTCCGCGCGGCCCGCGGCACGCCGCCTCGACCCGGTGGGCAGGCCGCACGGCGGCCGGGAGGGCACGCTGCCCGACATCGCCAGCCGCTGCGCGGGGGTGACCGCGCTGGCGCAGGGCCACCGGCACGCGACGCCGGAACACCGGGCGAACCCGATCCGGCCGATCCCGCCGGGTGCGGAGGTCGAGGCCGAGGCGATCGCCGAGAACACCGGCCGCAGGTCGGCCGTCGCGCGGGAGGCGATCCGGGGCCCGGCAGACGGCAGGCTGCCGGCCGCCGGCGCGACCACCTGCCCCATCCTCGGCGACCGGGCGGCCCCTTCACGCACGGAACCCCGGCCGCCGGCTCGGCCGCGCAACGCCCGTGCCGCCCATGGCGGCGCCGCGCGGGGTGCGGCGCGCCAGGGCAGCCGGCCTATCCCGCGTCGGCCAGCGTCAGGTGCGGGTGGGTGGCGATCGCGGTGGGGTGGATCGACTCGGAGGGGTCGAGCCCCACGCGCCGGCGCCGCCGGATGAGGAAGGTCTTGCCCCAGCCCCGCCAGGTGCCGACCGAGGGCGCCTCGGGGTCGCGGGGGAAGCGCGCCCGCCAGCCGGTGGGCAGCACCAGGCCGCAGCCCTCGGCCTTCTCCAGCATCCACACGAGCGGGATGTTGGCGAGCGGCCGGGCCGCGTCGAATCCGCCGAGATGGCCGCCGATGTCGCCATGCGCGCCGCGGAACCAGACCTGCTCGATCACCTGCCCCGGCAGGCGGCGATCACCGCTCGACCACAAGACCGGGGCGTAGACCTCCCGCGTCTCGTCGAGCGCCAGCGCATGGAAGCCGTGGCGCACCGAGGCGCCCAGCCGGTGGTCGTGGAAGGCGTGCCGCTTCTCGGTCAGCATCCAGAGGAGCGGCAGGCGCATGCCCAGCGCCTTCACCGTGTCCCAGACGCCGACCATCTCGATCTCGACCGACGGGTGGCAGTAGAGGCCCGCGAACAGCCGAGCCGCCTCGGACTCCGGCGCGAGCTCGTAGTGGCGGTAGACCTCGCGCACGGCCCGCGTCGTCGCATGCTCGGCGCGCAGCAGACCCACCCGGTCGATCACCCCGGCGAGCGAGCGCACCGCGTAGGCGCCGCGCGAGAAGCCGAACAGGAAGATCCGGTCGCCGGGCCGGTAGCGCGAGGCGAGGAAGCCGTAGGCGCGGCGGATCTGCCGGTTGATCCCGCGGCCCATGATCACGTCGGGGGCCCGGCGCCACTCCTCCCACTGGATCCCCGCCTCGTAGTAGAGCGAGAGCCCCGCCACCCGTCCCCGCTCGGCCAGCAGCCGGTAGGTCAGGCCGGCGTTGGTCTCCGCCCCCTCCTCGAGCGAGGACATCGTGCCGTCGAGGACGATCACGTGGTCCACCCGGCCCCGGCGGCGCGGCTCGGCACCGTGCGCGCGCGCCGCGAGCTCGCGCCCCAGGAGCTGGCGGAGGAGCCTATTCAGCCGCAAGGCGCTCCTCCGCCCGGTTGAGCCAGCGCCAGACCCGCTCGGGGGTGAAGGGCATCTGCACCGCCTCGGGGGGCACCTCGGGCGCCAGCGCGTCGGCGACCGCGTTGGCCACCGCGGCCAGCGCGCCCACCGTGCCGGCCTCGCCGCAGCCCTTCATGCCGATCGGGTTCGCGGTCGAGGGCACGCCCTCGTGGCTGAAGGCGATCATGGGAACAGAGTCCGCGCGCGGCACCGCATAGTCCATGAACGTTGCCGTGAGGAGCTGCCCGTGGGCATCGTGCACCGCCCGCTCGCACAGCGCCTGGCCAAGCCCCTGGACGACGCCGCCGTGCACCTGCCCCTCGGCCAGGCGGGGATGCACCAGCACGCCGAAATCGTCGGTGACGGTGTAGCGCACCACCTCGACCACGCCGGTCTCGGGGTCCACCTCCACCTCGGCGACATGCGCGCCGTTGGGAAAGCTCCTCCCCGGCAGGCGGGCGCGGGCGGAATGGTCGAGCAGGTCCGCCCGGCCGGCGGCCCGCGCCATCTCCGCCGCCTCGAGCAGCGTGATCGCATGGTTGGTGCCGGGCGCGCGGAACACCGCCCCGTCGAAGGCGAAGCCCTCGGCCCCGAGCGCGGCCTCGAGGAACCCGGCGAAGGCCGCCGTCATCTTCGCCACGGTGGCGATCGTGGCCGTGCCCTGCACCGTCACCGAGCGCGAGCCCCCCGTGCCGCCGCCGCGCGGGATGAGGTCGCTGTCGCCCTGCACGACGACGATCCGCTCGGCCGGGATGCCGGTATGCCCGGCCAGGAAATGGGCGAAGACCGTCTCGTGCCCCTGCCCGTTCGACTGCGTGCCGACGTAGAGCGCCACGGTGCCGTCGGCGCGGAACTCCACCCGCGCCGTCTCGGCCGATTCCCCCAGGATCGATTCGATGTAGCAGCACAGGCCGAGCCCCCGCCGCCGGCCGCGCCGCAGGGCCTCGGCCTTGCGCGCCGGGAAACCCGCGACCTCGGCCTCGCGCCGCACCCGCGCCAGCACCCGGCCGAAGTCGCCGGTGTCGTAGACCTCGCCCGAGACGGTGCGGTAGGGGAAGGCCCGCACGAAGTTGCGCTCGCGCAGCGCCCAGGCGTCGATCCCCAGCTGCCGGGCGGCGGCGTCCATCAGCCGCTCGATCGTGTAGATCGCCTCGGGCCGGCCGGCGCCGCGGAAGGCATCGACCGGCGTCGTGTTGGTGTAGATCCCCTTCGCGTTCACCCAGGCCGCCCCGATGTCGTAGACCCCGGTCAGCACCCGCGCCGAGGCCGTCGACTGGATCTGCTGGCCGAATTCCGAACTGTAGGCACCGAGGTTGGACAAAATGTTGACGCGATAGGCCAGGATCCGGCCATCGGCGTCGAAGGCCATCTCCGCCGTGCTCGTCAGGTCGCGGCCGGCGTTGTCGGTCAGCATCGCCTCGGTGCGCTCGCTCATCCAGCGTACCGGCCGGCCGAGGATCCGTGCCGCAGCGGCGATCACGATGTATTCGGGATAGGTCATCGCCTTCATCCCGAAGCCGCCGCCCACGTCGGGGTTGGTCACCCGCACCGCCTCGGGCGGCAGGCCCAGCATGCGGGCCAGAACGGCCTTCGTCTCCCACACGCCCTGCCCGCTGAAGGCCAGATGCAGCCGCGCCCCGTCCCATTCCGCCCAGGCGCCGCGCGGCTCCATCGGGTTGGCGATCACCCGGTTGTGCTCAACCCTGAGCGCCACGCGGTGCGCGGCGCGGGCGAAGGCCGCCGCCACCGCCGCTTCGTCGCCCAGCGCCCAGTCGTAGCCGAGGTTTCCCGGGGCCTCGGCGTGCAGCGGCTCGCCGCCCTCGGAGAGCTCCATGTGCACCGGCAGCTCGTCGCAGTCGAAGCCGATCAGCTCGGCGGCGTCGCGCGCGGCGTCTGCCGTCTCGGCGATCACCCCCGCCACCGCCTCGCCCACGTGGCGCACCCGGCCCTTCGCCAGCACCGGGCGGAACGGGTCGGGCGCGGTCGTCCCGTCGCGGTTGGTCACCGGGTCGGTCGCCAGGTGCAGCGTGACGCCGGCCGCCTCCAGGTCCTCCGCCGAAAGCACGGCGGCGACGCCCGGCGCCGCCCGCGCCGCCGCGAGGTCGAGCGCGCGGATGACCCCGTGCGCCAGGCTGGAGCGGAAGAACACCGCGTGCAGGGCGCCCTCGGGCGCGGTGTCGTCGATGTAGCGCCCCGCCCCGGTGAGGAAGCGGACGTCCTCGCGCCGCGCCGCGGTCTGCGCCGTGCCGAATCCCGACATCTGAAAGCCTCCGCCTGCTGGTCTGCCCGCGCAAGGTAAGGAGGCGGCGGGGCGTGTCCATAGGTCCTGCCGGAACGGCACCGCCGCCGGGGCAGCCCCGGCGGCGGCGCGGGCCGTCAGGTCCGCAGGCTCAGCGTCGTGGCGATCTCCATCTCGCCGAAGCCGTTGAAGCGGGTGTTCGTCACCGTCGAATAGGCGCCCATGCCGTGGAAGATCACGTAGTCGCCCTCGGCGATGTCGGCCGGCAGCATCAGCTCGCCCGGCAGCCGGTCGACCGAGTCGCAGGTCGGGCCGAAGACGATCCGCCCCGCCGGCGCGCCGGTGCGGGGCGCGAGGTCGGCGCCCACCACCTCGATGCGGTCGATCACGCCGATCAGCGGCAGCTCGGCGAGCCCGCCGTAGACCCCGTCGTTGAGGAAGACGTGGCCCGCGTCGCGCACCGCCCGCACCCGGGTGGCGAGCGAGAAGGCCTCGGCCACCAGCCCCCGGCCCGGCTCGCAGACGAGCGCCGGACGCGCCGCGCCGAAGGCCTCGCCCGTCACCCGGTCGATCAGCGCGAAGATCGGCTCGAGCGCGGGCTTGACGTCCTGCAGCCGGTGCGAGGGGAAGCCTCCGCCCACGTTCAGCCGCGCGATGGCCACGCCCGCCGCGCGCGCGATCTCGGCCGCCTTGCGGATGTAGGCGTCCCAGGCCATCGGGTCGGTGCACTGGGTGCCGGGGTGGAAGGTCAGCGACGGGGTGAAGCCCATCGCCGCCGCCTCGGCCAGAAGCTCGGCCGCAAGCTCGGCGGTCGCGCCGAACTTGGCGCCGAAGTTGTAGGCCGCGCCCTCGACCGGCAGCTTGAAGCGCACGCTGATCTCGTGGCCCTCGGCGGGCACGAGCTCGTGCAGCTTGGCCAGTTCCGACCGGCTGTCCACCGACCAGGACCTGACGCCCAGCTCGACCGCCCGGACGATCTCGGAGCGCGCCCGCACCGGGTTGTTGTAGTGCATCGCCGCGCCGGGGGCGACGCGCCGGATCAGCTCGATCTCGTGCACCGAGGCCACGTCGTAGCCGCGGATGCCCGCGGCATCGAGGTTCTGGATCACCATCTCGTCGGGGTTCGACTTGACGGCATAGGTGACGAGGCCGGGAAAGCCGTCGAGGAACCGGCGCGCGGTGCCCTGCAGCACCGCGGGCGCGAAGAACAGCACCGGGTTTTCCGGCTCCTGCGAACGGAGGAATTCGGTCGGCTTCGACCAGATCGTTTTCGAGAGTCCCATCGGCCCTGCCCTCTTCTTGTGATGGCCAACAGACAAAGCGACCTCTTGCCCCGGCGGACGGGTTGGGAGACGCGGCTCAGCGTTTCCTCAACCAGGCCAGGTGCGTATGAGCCGCCCTTTTCCTGAAAACGAGTGTGCGGGATATGGCGGACGGATTCACCGATGAAAAGGGTTGAATCGTGCAGATGCTTCGGCAAAATGACGAAATGCTCGTTCAATCCGACCTCGACGACCTCGACCAGAAGCTGCTCGCCGCGCTGGCGGCGAACTCCAGCACCTCCACCTCGCAGCTCGCCCGGCGCTTCCGGGTGGCGCGGTCCACCGTGCAGGCGCGCATCGAGCGGCTGGAGCGCAACGGCATCATCGCCGGCTACACGATCCGCCTCGGCCGGACGGTGACGCTGCGGCGGATCCGCGCGACCGTGCTGCTTTCGGTCGAGCCGCGCGCGGCGGCGCAGGTCCTGCAGCGGCTCAAGGCCATGCCCGAGGTCGAGCTCGCGCATACCTCGACCGGCCGGGTGGACCTGATCCTCCAGATCGCCGCCGAGAACACCGAGTCGCTCGACGAGACGCTCGACCGGATCGGCGCGATCCCGGGCGTCCGCGACACCGAGAGCCTGATCCACCTGGCGACGAAGATCGACCGCGCCGTCTGACCCCTAGCGCGGGAGGCCGCGCGCGATGATGTCCCTCAGCTCCGCCTCGCGCTCGGCCTCGGGCAGCGCGGCCAGCCGCTTGAGCCGCCCGCCCGCCAGCAGGTCCGCGAGCCCGTGCACGATCCCCCAGGTGGCCTCCACCTCGGCCGGCGGCACCGCGCCGCCGCGCCGCACCGCGACCGCCGCGCAGGCATCCGCAAGCTGGCCGAAGGCGGCCTCGGCGGCGGCGGCAAGCGCGGGTTCGCCGAAATCCGGCCGGTCGGAGGCGAACATCAGCCGGAACAGCGCCGGATTGGCCCGGGCAAAGGCGATGTAGCCAAGCCCCGCCTCCACCAGCCGCGCCGCCGGGTCGGCGCCGCCGCGGTCCTCCCGGGCCGCCTGATGCGCCACGAAGCGGCGGAAACCCTCGGCGGCCAGCGCCGTCAGCAGCCCGTTCACGTCGCCGAAGTGATGCGCGGGCGCCGCATGGCTGACCCCGGCGCGCTTGGCCACGCTCCTGAGCGAGAAGGCCTCGATGCCGCGCGCCTCCAGCTCCGCCGCCGCCGCCGCGAGCAGCGCCGCGCGCAGGTCGCCGTGGTGGTAGGGCCGCGCCGGGCCGTCGGTCGCCTCCTGCCTCATGCCGGCAGCCTAGCCGGCCCTCCTGGCGCTGTCAAAATTGTATCTTGACACTGTCATGCCTTCTGCCATCCTGCATCTTGTCGATGTAAAGATGGACGCCGCCATGCCCCCCAATTCGCTCTTCCCGCGCGCCGATGCGCTTGCCACGACCGGCCGGCTCGCCCCCGCCGCGCCGCCTCCCCCTGCGCCGGCCTCGGCGTGCCGGCCGTCCTCCCGGTCGGCGACAGCGCTCTTCCTCGCCTTCCGGTCCGGCGCGACGGGCGGCTTCGACAGCCTCGCGGGCGGCATCCGCCTCTTCGAGAGCCCCGGGGTCGCGCTCGCGGGCCGGGTCCGCGACCTCGCCTTCGACCTCGTGGTGGGCGCCTCCATCACCCGCACCGCGCGGGCCGAGGGGATCCCGCATCTCCCCCGGCTCCCCGGCCTCGGGCTCGCCTTCCTCTCCGGCCCGGTCGGCTTCCTCCTCTTCCTCGCCCTCCGCGCGGGCCTCCCGCTGCGCGCCCAAGCCCCCTCGGAGACCTGAAGATGACGATGACGCTCGCCCCCGCGCCCCGCGCCGCCATGCCGCTCCTCAACCGCCTGATGGCCGACGAGCCGCGCTTCACCCGCCTCGGCATCCTCCTCGCGCTCGCGCTGATCCCGGTCTTCGCCGCCATGGCGCTCGATGCGCGCACCTGGCAGGAGGTCAACGTCTGGGTGAAGCCGGCGAAGTTCCTCGCCTCGCTCGCGCTCTTCACGCTGAACCTCGCGCTGTTCGCGCGTCTCCTGCCCCCCGGCATGACCGCGCGCCGCAGCTACCGCGCCTTCTCGGTCGTGGTGGTCCTCTGCATCCTGGCCGAAATGGCCTGGATCGGCGGCGCGGCGGCGATGGGCACCGGCTCGCACTTCAACCACACGACGCCCGCGCTCGCCGCGCTCTACCCGATCATGGGCCTCGTCGCGATCACGCTCACCTCGGCGAGCCTCGTCTACGGGGTCGCGATCTGGCGCCACCGCGCAGCCCCGCCCGCCCCCGCCCTGCGACTGTCGATCGCGCTCGGGCTGGTCCTCACCTTCGCCCTGACCGTTGCCGTGGCCGGCTTCATGGCCACCGCCGGCGACCACCTCGTGGGGCAGCCCGAGACGGGCGCCCGCCTGCCCGTCCTGGGCTGGAGCCGCGAGGTCGGCGACCTGCGCGTGGCCCACTTCCTCGCCACCCATGCGATGCAGGCCCTGCCGCTCCTCGGCCTCGGCGCGCTGGCCCTGCCCGCCCGCGCCGCCGGGCCGGCGGTCTGGGCCGCCGCCGCGGGCTACACCGCGCTCACGCTCGCCACCTTCGCGCAGGCGCTGGCCGGGCAGCCCGTCCTCCCCTGACGCGGCCGAGCCCCGGCCCGCCCCCCCGCGCGGCCCGTCCCCGCGCGGGGTTTCCCTTTCCCGCGCCCTTCGCTATCTGACGGTCCGACGCAAGGGGACCGATCCGATGCCGATGGAGAAAAGCTACGACCCCGCCGAGGCCGAGGCGCGCATCGCCCGCCTCTGGGACGAGGCCCAGGCCTTCCGCGCCGGCGCCAACGCGAAGCCCGGCGCCGAGCCCTTCTGCATCATGATCCCGCCCCCGAACGTGACCGGCTCGCTCCACATGGGGCACGCCTTCAACAACACGCTGCAGGACATCCTCGTGCGCTGGCACCGGATGCGGGGCTTCGACACCCTCTGGCAGCCCGGCACCGACCACGCCGGCATCGCCACCCAGATGGTGGTCGAACGCGAGCTGGCGAAGGAAGGGCGGTCGCGCCGCGACTTCACCCGCGAGGCCTTCGTCGCCAGGGTCTGGGAACAGAAGCGCAAGTCGCGCGGCAACATCCGCGGCCAGCTCGAACGCCTCGGCGCCTCCTGCGACTGGAGCCGCGAGGCCTTCACCATGTCGGGCGCCCCCGGCGCCCCGCCGGGCGAGGAGGGGAACTTCCACGACGCGGTGATCCGCGTCTTCGTGGACCTCTACCGCAAGGGCCTGATCTACCGCGGCAAGCGGCTGGTGAACTGGGACCCGCATTTCGAGACCGCGATCAGCGATCTGGAGGTCGAGCAGGTCGAGGTCGACGGCCACATGTGGCGCCTGCGCTACCGGCTCGAGGGCGGCGCGACCTTCGACTATGTCGAGCGCGATGCCGAGGGCAATGTCACGCTGCGCGAGACGCGCGACTACCTCACCGTCGCCACCACCCGGCCCGAGACGATGCTGGGCGATACCGGCGTCGCCGTCCACCCCGAGGACGAGCGCTACCGCCACCTCGTCGGCCGGCACGTGATCCTGCCCCTCGTCGGCCGCCGCATCCCGATCGTGGCCGACCCCTACGCCGACCCCGCCAAGGGCACCGGCGCGGTCAAGATCACGCCGGCGCACGACTTCAACGACTGGGAGGTCGGGCAGCGCGCGGGCCTGCGCGCGATCAACGTCATGGGCACGCGCGCCCAGATGGCGCTCCGCGGCAACGCCGACTTCGCCGCGGGCTGCGACCCCGACGCCATCGCCCGCCTCGTCGAGGCGCTCGACGGACTCGACCGCTACGAGGCGCGTGACTGGATCATCCGCACCGCCGAGGAGGAAGGCTGGCTCGACGGCGTGGATGCCGACCGCCACACCGTCCCCCACGGCGACCGCTCGAAGGTCGCGATCGAGCCCTTCCTCACCGACCAGTGGTTCGTCGATACCGCAAGGATCGTCGGCCCCGCGATCGCGGCGGTGCGCGAGGGGAAGACCACGATCCTGCCCGAGCAGCACGAGAAGATCTACTTCCACTGGCTTGAGAACATCGAACCCTGGTGCATCTCCCGCCAGCTCTGGTGGGGCCACCAGATCCCGGTGTGGTATGGGCCCGACCTAAAGTCCGTGGACCGTGATGGCCTTCCCGGGTCGGCCGAGGAATACGCCGAGGTCGCGTTCTGCGCCGCCACGGAGGACGAAGTGCGCTCCCTCGCGCGCGAATACTACTCACGGGGCGACACCGAATTCGCGGACGACATCGAGATCCTGTTTTCGGGTGCCGAGGAAGAACCCCGGCGCCGGTACATGAATTTCGTGGCGGCGGGAACGTTTGTGAAAAAGGTCTACCTGCGCCGCGACCCCGACGTGCTCGACACCTGGTTCTCCTCGGGCCTCTGGCCGATCGGCACGCTCGGCTGGCCCGAACCGACCGAGGAGCTGAAACGCTACTTCCCCACTTCGGTCCTCGTCACCGGCTTCGACATCCTCTTCTT
>JANZZL010000075.1 GCA_026419405.1 Paracoccaceae bacterium
CGACCACCGAGGTTGTTAGGCCTTCCGCGCGCGCGGGGGACGGGGTCAGGGGCGCAGAGGCGGACCATGGTCAGACCTAGGCCTTCCGCGCGCGCGGGGGACGGGGAGCATGTTACGCACAACGAGGCGCTCCGCCTGCAGGCCTTCCGCGCGCGCGGGGGACGGGGGGCGCCGCCGCCACGCGGACGTGGTCCGGCGCCAGGCCTTCCGCGCGCGCGGGGGAAGGGGTGGGCAAGCGGGCGGAATGCGGCGGCTGTCTGCAGGCCTTCCGCGCGCGCGGGGGAAGGGGGACGAGACTGCCGGTGCCGGACACTTCGTCCTCAGGCCTTCCGCGCGCGCAGGGGAAGGGGGGGTTGGTGGCGTGGCTTGGGTTGCCACGCCGGAGGCCTTCCGCGCGCGCAGGGGAAGGGGGCACCCAGTGTGCAAACACAGACCGCCCGTGCACAGGCCTTCCGCGCGCGCGGGGGAAGGGGGGTCAAGGGGTCACCCGCAGCCACGCGCAGCCCAGGCCTTCCGCGCGCGCGGGGGAAGGGGGTTCCCGGGGCCGGCGGTCGTCGGCGGCCCGATCAGGCCTTCCGCGCGCGCGGGGGAAGGGGGGGCTGTGAAAAAAATGTGCCCAGCACGTTCCCAGGCCTTCCGCGCGCGCGGGGGAAGGGGCGTGATCCGCGACCGCTGGCCCGAGGCCGAGCCAGGCCTGCCGCGCGCGCGGGGGAAGGGGCTCGTCGGCCTCGGCGTTCGCGCGGCGGAAGCCAGGCCTTTCGCGCGCGCGGGGGATCCGCGCGCGCGGGGGAAGGGGCCCGCAGATCGCGTACGGATCCAGCTCCCCGGCAGGCCTTCCGCGCGCGCGGGGGAAGGGGGCACCCAGTGTGCAAACACAGACCGCCCGTGCACAGGCCTTCCGCGCGCGCGGGGGAAGGGGGGTGCCTCCGTCGGCGGTTCGGGCAACGCCGCGAGGCCTTCCGCGCGCGCGGGGGAAGGGGCCCGCAGATCGCGTACGGATCCAGCTCCCCGGCAGGCCTTCCGCGCGCGCGGGGGAAGGGGGTTCCCGGGGCCGGCGGTCGTCGGCGGCCCGATCAGGCCTTCCGCGCGCGCGGGGGAAGGGGTGCCACGGCGGCGGCGGACTGTCAACGCAAACCAGCCCTTCCGCGCGCGCGGGGGAAGGGGTCCTCGCGGACCCACTCGGCGCCGGCGCGGGTCAGGCCTTCCGCGCGCGCCGGGAACGGGGGTGCGGGCCCGCCATCGGGCCGATGGCGCCGCCGTCGGAGGCGCCAGGCGTCGCGGCGCTGGCCCGGGGCGCGCGCAGGCGACGGGCGTGGCCGCGGCGCCCGGGAGCCGTGCGCCCGATGCGGGGGAGGCGCACAGCCGGACCGGTCCGCCCCGGCGCCTCGGGGGGCAGGCGCCCGCCGGCCGCGATCCTGATGCCACGGAGGCGGCGTCGCGCCGCTGCCGGCCTTTGGGATGTCCGCCGGCCGCATCGCGGCGCAGGCAGAGGCCGCGGACCGGCTCGCCGGCTCCGGGGTCGGGCTGCCGGAGCGAGGGCACGGCGAACGCCGCGCCGGGGCTCACTCCACCGTGACCGATTTCGCGAGGTTGCGCGGCTGGTCGACGTCGGTGCCCTTCGCGACCGCGGTGTGGTAGGCCAGGAGCTGGGCGGGAACCGCGTAGAGGATCGGTGCCAGCAGGTCGGGCACCGTGGGCATGACGACGGTGTGCCAGGTGCCCTTCGCCGCCTCGCGCGCTCCGGCGGCATCGGTGAACAGCACCACGCGGCCGTGGCGGGCCATCACCTCCTGCATGTTCGACACGGTCTTCTCGAAGAGCCGGTCGCGCGGCGCCATCACGATCACCGGCGTGGCCGGATCGACCAGGGCGATGGGGCCGTGCTTGAGTTCGCCCGACGCATAACCTTCGGCGTGGATATAGCTGATTTCCTTCAGCTTCAGCGCACCTTCGAGCGCCAGAGGATAGAGCGGCCCCCGGCCGAGGAAGAGCACGTCGCGCGCCTCGGCCAGCTCGCCCGCGATGGCGGCGATCTCCTCGCCCTTGCCGAGCGCCTGGTTCATCAGCCCCGGCAGCGTGCGCAGCTCGGCCAGCCGTGCGGCAAGCGCATCCGGCGGCAGCGTGCCCCGGTCGTGCCCGGCCTTCAGCGCCATCAGCAGCAGCACGGTGAGCTGGCAGGTGAAGGCCTTGGTCGAGGCGACGCCGATCTCGGCCCCCGCCTTGATCGGCAGGGCGAGGTCGCTCTCGCGCGCGATCGAGCTTTCGGCCACGTTGACGACCGAGACGATCCGCGCCGCCTTGCCCTGCATGTAGCGCAGCGCTGCGAGCGTGTCGGCGGTCTCGCCCGACTGGCTGACGAGGACGGCGAGCGTCCGGGGTGCAACCGGGGGCTCGCGGTAGCGGAACTCGGAGGCGATGTCGGCCTCGGCGGGCAGGCCCGCGACCTGCTCGAACCAGTACTTCGCGGTCTGGCAGGCGTAGAAGGCGGTGCCGCAGGCCACCATCACCACCCGGTCGAAGCCCGCGAGGTCGGGCAGGCCGGGCAGCGCCGGCGAATCGCCCGCCGCGCCGAGGTAGTGGCCGATCGCCTCGCCCACCACGGTCGGCTGCTCGGCAATCTCCTTGGCCATGAAATGGCGGTAGCCGCCCTTCTCCACGCGGGCCGCATCGATCTGGATCCGGCGCACCGGCCGGTTGGCGCGGCGGCCCTGGGCGTCGAAGATCTCGGCGCCCTGGCGGGTGATCACCGCCCAGTCGCCCTCCTCGAGGTAGGTGATGCGGTCGGTGAGGGGGGCGAGCGCGATCGCGTCGGAGCCCACGAACATCTCGCCCCTGCCGTGGCCGATGGCGAGCGGCGAGCCGCGGCGGGCGGCGATCAGCAGGTCGTCCTCGCCCTCGAACAGGAAGAGCAGCGCGAAGGCGCCCTCGAGCCGGGCGAGCGTCCTCTCGGCCGCCTCGCGCGGCGAGAGCCCGTCATCCATGCAGGCCCGGAGCATGAGCGCCACGACCTCGGTGTCGGTCTCGCTCTCGCCGACGAGGCCGCGGGCGGCGAGCTCCTCGCGCAGCTCGCGGAAGTTCTCGATGATGCCGTTGTGGACGACCGCGACCGGGCCGGAGCGGTGCGGATGGGCGTTGACCACCGAGGGCGCGCCGTGGGTGGCCCAGCGGGTGTGTCCGATGCCGGCCTTGCCGGCGAGCGGCTCGTGCACGAGGAGATCGGAGAGGTTGACGAGCTTGCCCACCGCCCGGCGCCGGTCGAGCCTTCCGTTCGAGACGGTGGCGATCCCGGCCGAGTCGTAGCCGCGGTATTCCAGCCGCTTCAGCGCCTCGACCATGATCGGCGCGGCCTCGTGATCGCCCAGAACCCCGATGATACCGCACATGAGCCTAACCCTGCCGCGCCTTGGCGGCCTTGAGTCTTTCCATGAAGCGCCGGGCGAAGCCGGGCTTGTTGACCTGGGCCGCGCGGCCGAGGCCCAGCGCGCCGTCGGGCACGTCCTGGGTGATCACCGAGCCCGAGGCCGTCATCGCCCCCTCGCCCACCCTGACGGGCGCCACCAGCATCGTGTCCGAGCCGATGAAGGCGCGCGCGCCGATCTCGGTGCGGTGCTTGAAGACGCCGTCGTAGTTGCAGGTGACGGTGCCGGCGCCGATGTTGGCGCGCTCGCCCACGCTGGCGTCGCCGATGTAGCTGAGGTGGTTGGCCTTGGCGCCCTCGCCCAGGGTGGCGTTCTTGATCTCGACGAAGTTGCCCACGTGCACGTCCTCGGCCAGCTCCGTGCCGGGGCGCAGCCGCGCGAAGGGGCCGACGACGGCGCCGCGGCTGACGTGGCAGCCCTCGAGATGGCTGAAGGCGCGGATCCGGGCGCCCGACTCGACCGTGACGCCGGGGCCGAAGACCACGTGGGGCTCGACCACGGCGTCGCGGCCGATCACCGTGTCGAGCGCGAAGTGCACCGTCTCGGGGGCGGGCATCGAGACCCCGTCCTCGAGCGCGGCGGCGCGGGCGCGGTCCTGGAAGAGGCGTTCCGCCGCAAGCAGTTCCGCGCGCGTGTTGATGCCGAGCGTCTCGCTCTCCTCGCAGGTGACGACCCCGGCCGAGAGCCCGCGGGCGCGGGCGAGCGCCACGATGTCGGTCAGGTAGTATTCGCCCGAGGCGTTGTCGTTGCCGACGCCCCCGACGAGATCCAGCAGCAGCGCGGCATCGGCCATCAGGACGCCGGAGTTGCACAGGCCGATCGCGCGTTCGTTCTCGCTGGCGTCCTTCCACTCCACGATGCGCAGCAGCTCCTCGCCCCGCATCACCAGCCGCCCGTAGCGGCCGGGGTCGGCGGCCTCGAAGCCGAGCACGACGATGTCGTGACGGGCGCGCGCCTCGGCCATCGCCGAAAGCGTGCCGGGCCGGATGAAGGGCGTGTCGCCGTAGAGCACCAGGGCATCGCCCGCAAAGCCCGCGAGCGCCGGCGCGGCCTGGGCCACCGCATGGGCGGTGCCCTTCTGCTCGGCCTGAAGAACGACCTCGGCCGTCTCGTCCCAGGCGCGGACGGCCCGCGTCACGGCCTCGGCCCCGTGGCCGGCGACGACCACCACCCGTTCCGGCTCCAGCGCCCAGCCTGCGCGGAGCGCATGCGCCACCAGCGGCGCGGCGCCGACCTCGTGCAGCACCTTGGGCAGGTCGGAGTTCATCCGCGTGCCCTGGCCGGCAGCAAGGACGATGAGGGCGATGGGCATGCGGAACGGCTCTTTCCTTGCAGGCGGCGCCGTTCTATCCGAGCGGCGCCCCCGAAGGGAAGGGGGCGGCCGTTCACATGGCGTTACCCGAGGTTACACGGGGAGCACGGTCCGGGGCCACAGCGGAGGCGCGCGTGCGCACGGTGATCTTCGATCTCGACGGCACGCTGGCCGATACCTCGGCCGACCTGATCGCGGCGGCGAACCACTGCTTCCGCGGGCTCGGCCTCGGCGACCTGCTCGACCCTGCCGCCGACGCGCTGACCGCCTTCCACGGCGGGCGGGCGATGCTGCGGCTGGGGTTCTCGCGCGTGTCAGGCTTCGGCGAGGCCGAGGTCGACCGCCAGTATCCGCTTCTGCTGGCCGCCTACGCCGAGGGGATCGACCGCCACACGCGGCTCTACCCCGGCGCGGCCGAGGCGGTCGAGGCGCTGAGGGCCGCCGGCTACGCCACCGGCATCTGCACCAACAAGCCCGAGGCCCTGGCCGCCCTGCTGCTCGACCGGCTCGGCGTGCGCGGCCTCTTCGGCTCGCTCGTCGGGGCCGACACGCTGCCGGTGCGCAAACCCGACCCGGCGCCCTACCGCGCCGCGGTGGCGCGCGCGGGCGGCGCCCTGGCGCGGTCGTTCCTTCTCGGGGATACCGAGACCGACGTGCTGACCGCGCGCGGCGCCGGGGTCGCCTGCGCGCTCGTCACCTTCGGCCCCGAGGGGCAGGGCATCGCCCGGCTGGCACCCGAGGCCACGCTCGACCGCTATGCCGAGCTTCCCGACCTTGCGGCGCGGCTCCTGCCCTAGCCGTGCCCGACCGGCGCGGAATCTGACGGCACGGAGCGCGGCGATCGGCGCGCGGGGCGGGCCTGCCGGGCCGGGGGCGCCGCGGCAGGGAGGCGTTGACGACGCCATCCCCGGCCGGTAATAATTGAACAGGCGTTCAATAAGGTCGGAGGGCCCCGGATGTTCACCGCGACGATGTCCTTCGATCTCGGCGAGGAGGTGAACGCGCTGCGCGAGGTGGTGCACCGCTGGGCGCAGGAGCGGGTCAGGCCGATGGCGGCGGAGATCGACCGGCGCAACCTCTTCCCGCACGAGCTCTGGCGCGAGATGGGCGCGCTCGGCCTTCTCGGCATCACCGTCGAGGAGGACTACGGCGGGGCGGGGATGGGCTATCTCGCCCATGTCGTGGCGGTCGAGGAGATCGCGCGGGCCTCGGCCTCGGTCGCGCTCTCCTACGGGGCGCATTCCAACCTCTGCGTCAACCAGATCCGCCTGAACGGCAGCGAGGCGCAGAAGCGCCGCTACCTGCCCGCGCTGGTCGCGGGCGAGCACGTGGGCGCGCTGGCCATGTCCGAGGCGGGGGCGGGCTCGGACGTGGTGTCGATGCAGCTGCGCGCCGAGAAGCGCAACGACCGCTACGTGCTGAACGGCGCGAAGTACTGGATCACCAACGGCCCCGACGCCGACACGCTCGTGGTCTACGCCAAGACCGACCCCGCGGCGGGCTCGAAGGGCATCACCGCCTTCCTGATCGAGCGGACGATGAAGGGCTTCTCGACCAGCCCGCATTTCGACAAGCTGGGGATGCGCGGGTCGAACACCGCCGAGCTGGTGTTCGAGGACGTGGAGGTGCCCTTCGAGAACGTCCTGGGCGAGGAGGGGCGGGGCGTGCGCGTGCTGATGTCGGGGCTCGACTACGAGCGCGTGGTGCTGGCGGGGATCGGCCTCGGCATCATGGCTGCCTGCCTCGACGAGATCATGCCCTACCTGAAGGAACGCCGGCAGTTCGGCCAGCCGATCGGGAACTTCCAGCTCATGCAGGGCAAGATCGCCGACATCTACACCGCCATGAACTCGGCGCGGGCCTATGTCTACGAGGTGGCCAGGGCCTGCGACCGCGGCCGGGTCACCCGCCAGGACGCCGCCGCCTGCTGCCTCTATGCCTCCGAGGAGGCGATGAAGGCCGCCCACCAGGCGGTGCAGGCGATGGGCGGCGCGGGCTTCCTCTCGGATGCTCCGGTGAGCCGCCTCTTCCGCGATGCCAAGCTGATGGAGATCGGCGCCGGCACCTCCGAGATCCGCCGGATGCTGATCGGCCGCGAGATGATGGGGGCGATGGGATGAGCCGGGACCGCCCGCCTCCGGGGCGGGGGGCGCCGCGATGCGCCTGAGCTCCCGCATCGCGCCCGCCTCCGAGACGTTCCGCGCCAACCGCGCGGCGCACGAGGCGCTGATCGCGCGCGTCGCCGAGGCGGCCGCGTTGGCGGCGGCGGGCGGGGGCGAGGCGGCGCTGGCCCGGCATGTGGCGCGCGGCAAGATGCCCCCGCGCGAGCGGGTGGCCAACCTGCTCGACGCGGGCTCCCCCTTCCTCGAGATCGGCGCCACCGCGGCGCACGGCATGTATGGCGGCGATGCGCCCGGCGCGGGACTCATCGCGGGGATCGGCCGGATCCACGGGCAGGAGGTCATGGTGGTGGCCAACGACGCCACCGTGAAGGGCGGCACCTACTACCCGATGACGGTCAAGAAGCACCTGCGCGCGCAGGAGATCGCCGAGCAGAACGCGCTGCCCTGCGTCTACCTCGTCGACTCGGGCGGGGCCAACCTGCCCAACCAGGACGAGGTCTTCCCCGACCGCGACCATTTCGGCCGCATCTTCTACAACCAGGCGCAGATGAGCGCGAAGGGCATCCCCCAGATCGCCGTCGTGATGGGGTCCTGCACCGCCGGCGGGGCCTATGTGCCGGCGATGGCGGATGTCTCGATCATCGTGCGCAACCAGGGCACGATCTTCCTGGCCGGCCCGCCGCTCGTCAGGGCCGCGACGGGCGAGGTCGTCAGCGCCGAGGATCTCGGCGGGGGCGACGTGCATACCCGCCTGTCGGGCGTGGCCGATTACCTCGCCGAGGACGATGCCCACGCGCTCGCGCTCGCCCGCCGCGCGGTCGGCGCGCTCAACCGCCGGCGGCCCGAGACCGTGGCGTGGCAGGCCCCCGAGGATCCCGCCTACGACCCCGAGGAGATCCTCGGCATCGTGCCGCCCGACAGCCGCACGCCCTACGACATCCGCGAGGTCATCGCCCGCATCGTGGACGGCTCGCGCCTCGACGAGTTCAAGCCGCGCTACGGCGAGACGCTGGTGACGGGCTTTGCCCACGTGATGGGCTGCCCGGTCGGGATCGTCGCCAACAACGGGGTGCTGTTCAGCGAAAGCGCGATCAAGGGCGCGCATTTCGTCGAGCTCTGCTCGCAGCGCAGGATCCCGCTGATCTTCCTGCAGAACATCACCGGCTTCATGGTCGGCCGGAAATACGAGAACGAGGGCATCGCCCGGCACGGGGCGAAGATGGTGACGGCCGTCGCCACCACCGCGGTGCCGAAGGTGACGATGATCGTCGGCGGCAGCTTCGGCGCGGGCAACTACGGCATGGCGGGCCGCGCCTACTCCCCCCGCTTCCTCTGGACCTGGCCGAACAGCCGCATCGCGGTGATGGGGGGCGAGCAGGCGGCGGGCGTGCTCGCCACCGTCCGCCGCGAGGCGATCGAGCGCGCCGGCGGCACCTGGTCGGCCGAAGAGGAGGCCGAGTTCAAGCGCCCCACCATCGAGATGTTCGACCGCCAGTCCGACCCGCTCTATGCCTCGGCGAGGCTCTGGGACGACGGGATCATCGACCCCAGGAAGAGCCGCGCGGTGCTGGCGCTCTCGCTCTCGGCGGCGCTCAACGCGCCCATCGGGGAGACGCGCTTCGGCGTGTTCCGGATGTGAGCGCGCGCGTCCTCCCCGCCCCGGGCTCAGTCGTCGCGCTCGACCTCGCGCACGACGCCGGTGTCGCGGGCGACCTCGATCTCGTGGCGCGCGCCCTGCCAGCGCACCTCGATCTCGTATTCGGCGTCGTCGGTGTCGATCGCGAGAACCTCGTAGCCCTCGGCCTGAAGCGCGGCGGTGATCGCCTCGGGCGTCGTGCCGAGGCTGCGGCCGACGAGCGACCTCGGGTCGGCCAGCGCGGGGGCGGCGGCCAGAAGCGGGGCGGCGGCGAGTGCGGGCAGGGTGCGAAGCGGCATCGTCTCTCTCCTTTTGCGTTGCGGCGGCGCGGAGCCGCCCGTTGCCGGGGGGATAACGGGCCGCGGTCGCGGGGGTTCCATGCCGGCGCGGTGGCGGGGGGCGGCGGATGACCCGGCGCGGCCGCAACGTCGTGCCCTTCAGCCGCGACTACCGGCGCCCGCCGCGCTGGAACATGGGCCTGCCGCCGCGGCGACCGCAGCGCCCCCCGGCCGACCCGCGCCGCTACCTCGGGCTGGCGATGCTCGCCGGGGTGGCGGGGCTGATCGTGCTGCCGGCGGTGGCCGACGCGCTGGGCGGCGTCGTGAAGCGGCTGGCGCCCGAGGCCGAGGGCTGCCGCGTGGTGCAGGTGATCGACGGCGACACGGTGACGCTCTGGTGCGCGGGTCGGGGGGCGGCGCGGGCGCGGCTCACCGGCTACGACACGCCCGAGCTCTTCGAGCCCGCCTGCCTCTCGGAGCTCTGGCGCGCCTGGCAGGCGAAGTGGCAGCTCCGCCGCGAGCTCTGGACGGCCGGCGAGGTGACGGTGATCCGGTCCGGCACCGACCGCTATGGCCGGGCGCTCGCCGCGGTGTTCGTCGATGGCGAGAACGTCGCCCGCCGGATGATCGCGGCGGGAAACGCGCGCCCCTACGGCGGCGGCCAGCGGCAGGGGTGGTGCGGGGCATGACGGCACGGGCGGAGGGGCGGATCGTGCTGGTGCGGGGCGACATCACGGCGATGGCGGTCGATGCGATCGTCAACGCCGCGAACCGGCGGCTTCTCGGCGGCGGTGGGGTGGACGGGGCGATCCACCGCGCGGCGGGGCCGGAGCTTCTGGAGGAATGCCGGACGCTCGGCGGCTGCGATCCGGGTCAGGCGAAGGCCACGCGCGGCTACCGGCTCAAGGCCCGGCACGTGATCCACACCGTCGGCCCGGTCTGGGAGGGCGGGGCCTCAGGCGAGGCGGCGCTGCTCGCCTCGTGCTACCGGGAGTCGCTGCGCCTGGCCGGCGCGCTCGGCTGCCGGTCGGTCGCCTTCCCGGCGATCTCGACCGGCGTCTACGGCTACCCGCCGGACGAGGCCGCCGAGGTGGCCCTCGGCACGGTGTGGGAGGTGCTGTCGGGCGGCGCGGCATTCACGGTGTTCCTCGTCTCCTTCCCGCCGGAGAACGAACGCCATCTCGTCGCGGCGGCACGCAAGCTGGGGGTGCCATGTTCCGCCGGATCCTGATCGCCAACCGCGGCGAGATCGCCTGCCGGGTGATCGAGACCGCGCGCCGCATGGGCGTGGGGACGGTCGCCGTCTTCTCCGACGCCGACCGCGAGGCGCTCCACGTGGCGATGGCCGACGAGGCCGTCCACATCGGCGGGCCCGCCCCGGCCGAGAGCTACCTCAACGGCGCGCGCATCATCGAGGCGGCGCGCGCCACCGGCGCCGAGGCGATCCACCCCGGCTACGGGTTCCTGTCCGAGAACCCCGACTTCGTCGAGATGGTGGCGGCGGCGGGGCTGACCTTCATCGGCCCCTCGGCGGCGGCGATCCGGGCGATGGGGCTCAAGGATGCGGCCAAGGCTCTGATGGAGCGGGCGGGCGTGCCGGTCGTGCCCGGCTACCACGGACAGAACCAGGACCCCGAGCATCTGGCGGGGGCGGCCGACGCGATCGGCTACCCGGTCCTCATCAAGGCGGTCGCCGGCGGCGGCGGCAAGGGGATGCGCAAGGTCCTGCGCGCGGAGGACTTCGCCGAGGCGCTCGCCGCGGCGCAGGGCGAGGCGCGGACGGCCTTCGGCAACCCGGCCGTGCTGATCGAGAAGTTCGTCGAGAAGCCGCGCCACATCGAGGTCCAGGTGTTCGGCGACGGCACCCGCGCGGTCTACCTGCACGAGCGCGACTGCTCGCTGCAGCGCCGCCACCAGAAGGTGATCGAGGAGGCGCCCGCGCCGGGGATGACGGCGGAGATGCGCGCGGCCATGGGCCGGGCGGCGGTGCGCGCGGCCGAGGCCATCGGCTATTCCGGCGCGGGGACGGTGGAGTTCATCGTCGATGCCTCGGACGGGCTCCGCCCCGACCGGTTCTGGTTCATGGAGATGAACACCCGCCTCCAGGTGGAGCACCCGGTGACCGAGGCGATCACCGGCATCGACCTCGTGGAGTGGCAGCTCCGCGTGGCGGCGGGCGAGCCCCTGCCGCTGCGGCAGGAGGAGATCCCGCTGCGCGGCCACGCCTTCGAGGCGCGGCTCTATGCCGAGGACGCCGGGAAGGGTTTCCTGCCGGCGACCGGTCGGCTCGGCCACCTGCGCTTTCCCCAGGGCGCGCGGGCCGACACGGGCGTGCGCGCAGGCGACACGATCAGCCCCTGGTACGATCCGATGATCGCCAAGATCGTGGTCCACGGGCCGACGCGGGCCGCGGCGCTGGCGCGGCTTGCGCGGGCGCTCGGCGAGACCGAGGTGGCAGGCACGGTGACGAACCTCGCCTTCCTCGGCCGCCTCGCCCGCCACCCGCGCTTCCTGGCCGGCGATGTGGACACCGGACTGATCGAGCGCGACCAGGCGGCGCTGACCGCGCCCGAGGCGCCGCCGGCGGCGGTGCGGGTGCTGGCGGCGCTGGCGGCGGCCGGGATCGGGGAGGGCGGGCCGCTCGAGGGCTTCGCGCTCTGGGCACCGCTGCGGCAGAGCGTCGGCTTCGGGGACGAGGTGGCGCGGCTCGCGCCCGAGGGGCCGGGGCGTGTGACGGTGACGCTCGCGGACGGATCGCACCGGGCCGAGCGGCGCGCCGGCGGCTGGTGGATCGACGGGGCCAAGGCGCCGGGCCATGCGGTGCTTCTGCCCGGCGCGGTTGCCGTGTTCGCCGGCCGGCCCTGGGAGTTCGCGCTGCCCGATCCGCTGGACCGGGGCGGCGCGGCCGGCGCGGGCGGCGACGTCGTCGAGGCGCCGATGCCGGGCCTCGTCAAGGCGGTGTTCGTGGCCGCGGGCGAGGCGGTCGCGGCGGGGGCGCGGCTTGCGGTGCTCGAGGCGATGAAGATGGAGCACATCCTTGCCGCGCCCCGCGACGGGGTGGTGGCCGAGGTTCTGGCCGAGGCCGGCGCCCAGGTCGCGGCGGGGGCGGCGCTGATCCGGCTCGAGGCCGGGCGGTGAGGCGGCCGGCGCGCCGGCCGCCCGGCCGCGGCGCGGGCGGCGGCTGCGGGAGCCTCCGGCGGGAGTATTTGGAACAGGGTGAAGACGCTTGCGTGAGTTCGTCGAGATCTTCGAGGTCGGGCCCCGCGACGGGCTCCAGAACGAGGCCCGGCCGATCCCGACCGCCGGGAAGGTGGCGCTGATCGACTGCCTGAGCCGGGCCGGATTCCGGCGCATCGAGGTGGCGAGCTTCGTCAGCCCGAAATGGGTGCCGCAGATGGCCGACGCGGCCGAGGTGCTGGCCGGCATCGCCCGCGCACCCGGCGTGCGCTATGCCGCGCTGGTGCCGAACATGACGGGGCTCGAACGCGCGCTCGCGGCGGGGGTGGACGAGGTCGCCGTCTTCGCCTCGGCCTCGGAGGGCTTCAGCCGGGCGAACATCAACTGTTCGGTCGCAGAGAGCCTTGCGCGGTTCCGCCCCGTCGTGGCGGCGGCGCGGGCGGCGGGCCTGCCGGTCAGGGGCTACGTCTCCTGCGTGACCGACTGCCCCTATGACGGGCCGACCCCGCCCGCCCGCGTGGCCGAGGTGGCCGCCGCGCTTCACGCGATGGGGGTCGGCGAGGTGAGCCTGGGCGACACGCTCGGCCGGGGCACGCCCGAGAGCGTGGGGCGGATGCTCGAGGCGGTGGTGCAGGTGGTGCCGCGCTTGCGCCTCGCGGGGCATTTCCACGATACGGCCGGCCGGGCGCTCGACAACATCGCCGTCGCGCTCGACGCCGGGCTTCGGGTGTTCGACGCCGCCGCCGGCGGGCTCGGCGGCTGTCCCTACGCGCCGGGCGCGGCGGGCAACGTGGCGACGGAAGCGGTGGCCGCCTGGCTTGCGGCGCGGGGCTGGGAGACCGGGCTCGACGCCGCCGTCCTGGCCGAGGCGGCGGCGCTGGCGCGGGCGATGCGGGAGGGCTGAGGCATGGTGCTGCGGGTGGAGGCGGACGGGCGCGGCGTGGCGGTGATGACGCTCGAGCGGGCGGAGAGGCACAACGCGCTCGACTCCGAGCTGATCGCGCGGCTGACCGAGGCGGCGGGGCGGCTCGGGCGCGACCCGGCGGTGCGCGTCGTGGTGCTGACCGGGGCGGGGGAGAGCTTCTGCGCCGGGGCCGACCTCGGCTGGATGAAGGCGCAGATGGCGGCCGACGGGGCGACGCGGGCGCGCGAGGCGAAGGCGCTCGCGCTGATGCTGAACGCGCTCAACACGCTGCCCAAGCCGCTCGTCGCGCGCGTGAACGGCCAGGCCTACGGCGGCGGCATCGGGCTGATGGCGGTCGCCGACGTGGCGGTGGGGGTGGAGGGCGCGCAGTTCGGCCTGACCGAGACTCGGCTCGGGCTGATCCCGGCCACGATCGGGCCCTACGTCGTCGCCCGGCTGGGCGAGGCGATGGCGCGGCGTGTGTTCTTCTCGGGCCGCCGCTTCGGCGCGGAGGAGGCGGTGCGGCTGGGGCTTCTGGCGCGCGCCGTGCCGGCGGAGGCGCTCGATGCGGCGGTGGAGGCCGAGGTCGCGCCCTATCTCGCCTGCGCGCCGGGCGCGGTGGCCGAGGCGAAGGCGCTGGTCCGCCGCCTCGGGCCGCCGATCGACGAGGCGGTGATCGCCGAGACGATCGAGGCCCTGGTGCGGCGCTGGGAGAGCCCGGAGGCGGCGGAGGGGATCGCCGCCTTCTTCGGGCGGCGCAAGGCGCCCTGGGCCTGAGCGCGCCCGGCCTGGGGCAGGGGGCGTTCGGGGCGCGCGGGGTTCCGTGCTAGCGTTGCGCGCATCGCTCGCTCTCGGGGGAGATTCGCCGATGCTGCGCCGGTTCCTTGCCATTCTGCTTCTCTGCCTGCCCGCGATGGCCATGGCCGAGGGGCGCACGATGATCGTGCTCGATGCCTCGGGGTCCATGTGGGGCCAGATCGGCGGGCGCACCAAGGTCGAGATCGCGCGCGAGGTGCTGGGGACGGTGCTGGCCCAGGTGCCGCCCGAGACCGAGCTCGGCCTCGTCGTCTACGGCCACCGCACGCGGGGCGACTGCGCCGACATCGAGGTGGCGGTGCCCGCCGGGCCCGGCACGGCGCAGGCGATCATCGACTTCGCCAATTCCGCGCGCTTCCTCGGCAAGACGCCGCTGACCGATGCGGTGCGCGTCGCCGCCGAGGCGCTGCGCGCGACCGAAGAGAAGGCGACGGTGATCCTGATCACCGACGGGATCGAGACCTGCAATGCCGACCCCTGCGCGCTCGGCGCCGAGCTCGAGGCCTCGGGGGTGGACTTCACCGCCCATGTCGTGGGCTTCGGCCTGACCGAGGAGGAGGGCCGGGCCGTCGCCTGCCTCGCCGAGGCGACGGGCGGCACCTATCTGCCGGCCGCCGATGCCGCCGCGCTCGGCGCGGCGCTGACCCGGACGGTCGCCGCGCCGCCCGAGCCGGAACCGTCGCCGGACCCCGCGCCCGCGCCGGAGCCGGAGCCGGAGCCCGCGGCGCTGACGGTGAACCTCGCCGCCACCGCGGCCCTTGCCGAGGGCGCCGAGGATCTCGATGCCGACATCTTCTGGGAACTCCTGACCCCTGCGGGCGAGACGGTGCACTATGCCTACGGGGCGCGCTACGAGACGAAGGCAGACCCCGGCGACTACGTGCTCCGGATGCGGATCGACCAGGTCTCGCAGGAGCGCCCGGTCACGCTGAAGGCGGATGCGCTCGCCGAGGAGCACTTCGTGCTGAACGCCGGCGTGCTGACCCTGACCGGGCGGCGCACCGAGGGCGGCGAGCCCGACGGCGACATCTACGTCGAGGCGAAGGCGGGCGAGGCCACCGCCTACGGCTACGGCAGCTTCACCGCGGTGATGCCTGCGGGCGAGCTCGTCCTGACCGGCCGGCAGGCCGCGTCCGAGGCGACGCGGACGGTGACGCTCGCCCCCGGCGAACGGCTCGAGACCGACATCGTGGTGGGTTCGGGCGTGGCGGCGGTGGCGGCGCTCTATGCCCCGGGCGGCCCGCCGGTCGAGGGCGACGCGATCTTCCTCGAGGTCGCCTCGGCGGCGCAGAAGATCGACGGCAGCCGCGACCGCCTCGCCTACCGCTACGGACCGGGGCCGATGGACGTGCCGGCCGGCGACTACGTGATCCTCGCCCGCCTCGGGCAGGCCGAGGCCGTCTCGGCGCCCTTCAGCGTGGCGGCGGGCGGGCGGACGGAGGTGCAGGTCGTCCTGAACGCGGGCGTCGCCGCGATCAGCGCGCCGGGGGCGCAGAGGATCGACATCCTCGGCAAGGCGCCCGACATCCAGGGCAACCGCCCCGACTTCGGCCAGGCCTACGGCGAAACCCACCAGGAGACGCTGCCGGCGGGGTCCTACGTGGCGGTGGCGGACTACGGCGGGGCCCGCCCGCCGGCCGAGAAGGCCTTCGCCGTGGCGGCCGGCGCGCGGGTGGAGGTGACGCTGCCCTGAGGCCCGCGCGCGGCCGGACCGATTGCCCCGCCCTCGTCCTCGGGGGGGGCCTCGATCCTGAGGTCGGCGCGCGGCCGGACCGATTCCCGGCGCGGGGCGCGGTTGACCCCCGTCCGGGCCGGCGATACACGGGTGGGCAGCATGCGGACCCCCCCAGGAGGAGCCCAGATCCGTGCAAGACCTGCTCAGGGACTATCTGCCGATCCTCGTCTTTCTCGCGCTCGCCGTCGGGCTGGGGCTGGTGCTGATCCTCGCCGCCGTCGTCATTGCGGTGCGCAACCCCGACCCCGAGAAGGTCTCGGCCTACGAATGCGGCTTCAACGCCTTCGACGACGCCCGGATGAAGTTCGACGTGCGCTTCTACCTGGTGTCGATCCTCTTCATCATCTTCGACCTCGAGATCGCCTTCCTGTTCCCCTGGGCGGTGGCATTCGGCGACCTCGGCACGGCGGCCTTCTGGTCGATGATGGCCTTCCTCGCCGTGCTGACGGCGGGCTTCGCCTACGAGTGGAAGAAGGGCGCGATGGACTGGCAGTGAGCCGCCGGCGCCGCACGCCTGCCGGCCGGCGCCGCGCCGCGACCGGGGGGCGGCCCGGTCCGGCCCGCACCGGGCTGCGCGCCCGGGCCGCGTTGACCGCGACCGGTGCAGGGGATACATGCGTGGGCAACTCCGGCGGCCCGCTGGCGCCGGCGGATAGCGAACCGCGAAGGGCTTAGCCGATGGGCGTCGATACCTCTGCCAATACCGCCGGCGCGGACCCGGAGGCCGCCACGCTCGCGCTCAACCGCGAGCTTCAGGACAAGGGCTTCCTGCTCACCTCGGCGGAAGACCTGATCAACTGGGCGCGCACCGGCTCGCTGCACTGGATGACCTTCGGGCTCGCCTGCTGCGCGGTCGAGATGATGCACACCTCGATGCCGCGCTACGACGCGGAGCGCTTCGGGATCGCGCCGCGGGCAAGCCCCCGCCAGTCGGACGTGATGATCGTGGCGGGCACGCTGACCAACAAGATGGCCCCGGCGCTGCGCAAGGTCTACGACCAGATGCCCGAACCGCGCTACGTGATCTCGATGGGCTCCTGTGCCAACGGCGGCGGCTACTACCACTACAGCTACAGCGTGGTGCGGGGCTGCGACCGGATCGTGCCGGTGGACATCTACGTGCCGGGCTGCCCGCCCACCGCCGAGGCGCTGCTCTACGGCATCCTGCAACTGCAGCGGAAGATCCGCCGGACGGGGACGATCGTGCGATGAGCGAGGCGCTGAGGGAGCTGGGAGCCCACATCGAGCTGAAGCGGCCCGACTCGGTGCTCGCCTGGCATGTGGCGCATGGCGAGCTGACGGTGCAGGTGGCGCCGGCCGCGCTCGTCTCCTTCGTCGAGTTCCTCAGGTCCGACAGCGCCTGCCGCTTCTCGACGCTGGTGGACATCACCGCCGTGGACCACCCCGAGCGGCCCGAACGCTTCGACGTGGTCTACCACCTGCTCTCGATGTGGCAGAACCACCGCATCCGCCTGAAGCTCGCGGTGCGCGAGGACGCGATGGTGCCCTCGATCACCCCGGTGCACCCCTCGGCCAACTGGTTCGAGCGCGAGGTCTTCGACCTCTTCGGCATCCTGTTCTCGGGCCACCCCGACCTCAGGCGCATCCTCACCGACTACGGCTTCCGCGGCCATCCGCTGAGGAAGGACTTCCCGACCACCGGCTATGTCGAGGTGCGCTACGACGAGGCCGAGAAGCGGGTCGTCTACGAACCGGTGAAGCTCGTGCAGGAATACCGCCAGTTCGACTTCATGAGCCCCTGGGAGGGCGCGCGCTACGTCCTTCCGGGCGAC
>JANZZL010000070.1 GCA_026419405.1 Paracoccaceae bacterium
CGACCAGGCGATCAGCCACGGCGCGGGCGAGACCACGGCAGACCAGGTGCGCGCGATGCTGGGGCTCGCCGACCGCGGCCGGGGGCTGGACCTCTTCGACCTGATCATGGCCGGCGACGCGGCGGGCGCAGCCGGGGCCGCCTGCCGCGCCGCGCCGCCGCCGTTGCCCGCGCCGGGCACGGGCCGGATGCCGCCGCCCGGCCCCGCGGGCGGCGGGCCCGACTGGAGCCGCGCCACCAGTTCCTCGGGCGACGGCAGCGTGCTGACATGGGTCAGGCGGATCACCGCCATCTCGGCCGCCATCATCGCGTTCGGCGCCTGGGCGACCTCCTCCAGCGCCTTGAGCAGCATCTGCCACATCCGCGTCAGCGCCCGCATCGGCAGGCGCGCGGCCATGGCGAGCCCGCGCGAGCGCTCGTCGGGGGAGACGGTCGGGTCGTCGGCCGCCTCGGGCGTGATCTTCACCACGCTGATCCAGTGCGTGACCTCGGCGAGGTCGCGCAGCACCGCCATCGGGTCGGCGCCGTCGGCATACTGGCGGGCGAGTTCGGCGAGCGCGCCCGCCGCGTCGCCGGCCATGATCAGGTCGAAGAGGTCCAGCACCCGGCCGCGGTCGGCGAGCCCCAGCATCGCGCGCACCTGGTCTGCCGTGGTCTCGCCCGCGCCGTGGCTGATCGCCTGGTCGAGCAGGCTCATCGCGTCGCGCACCGAGCCCTCGGCCGCGCGGGTGATCAGCGCCAGCGCGTCGTCCGCGATCGCCGCCCCCTCGGCGGCCGCCACGCGGCGCAGGTGCGCGATCATCACCTCGGGCTCGATCCGGCGCAGGTCGAAGCGCTGGCAGCGGCTGAGCACGGTGACCGGCACCTTGCGGATCTCGGTCGTGGCGAAGATGAACTTCACGTGCCGCGGCGGCTCCTCCAGCGTCTTGAGCAGCGCGTTGAACGCGCTCGTCGAGAGCATGTGGACCTCGTCGATGATGAACACCTTGAAGCGCGCCTTCGCGGGCGCGTAGGCAACGGTGTCGATGATCATGTCGCGGACGTTCTGCACGCCCGTGTTCGAGGCCGCGTCGATCTCCATCACGTCGATGTGCCGGCCCTCGGCGATCTCGACGCAGTTGGGGCAGATGCCGCAGGGCTCGGTCGTGGGGCCGCCGGCGCCGTCGGGGCCGGTGCAGTTCATGCCCTTGGCGATGATCCGCGCGGTCGTCGTCTTCCCGGTTCCGCGGATGCCGGTCATGATGAAGGCCTGCGCGATCCGGTCGGCGGCGAAGGCGTTCTGCAGCGTGCGCACCATCGCCTCCTGGCCGATCAGGTCGGCGAAGGTCTGCGGGCGATACTTGCGGGCAAGGACCTGGTAGGCGGGGGCGTCGGTCATCGGGGCTCCTCGACTCGCCCGACCCTAAGCGCCGTGGGCCGGCCCGTCCACCCGGCACGCTGCAACGCGGCAACAGCCGTCCGCCTTGTGGCGGGAGTTGGGAATACCTGCCTTTCTTGCGCCGTTCTCCCGTGCGACCATCCCGGATGGGGGAGAAAGGCAGGGTAACGGTGTTCACCATCGCGGAATTGCCGCTCGGGGCCGGGCAGATCGGCCTCTGCCCGCTGCCCGGCCGCAGCGGCGACTATGCCGGCGACATCGCCGCGCTGAGGGCCTGGCGGCCCGACATCGTGCTGAGCCTGGTCAGCGAGATCGAGCTGGAAGCCGGCGGCGCGGAAGCCCTCGCGCGCGATCTCCGCGACGGCGGCATCGCCTGGTGGCACCTGCCGGTGACCGATTTCCGCAGCCCCTGCAACGGCACCGCCGCGCTCTGGCCGGCGTTCTCGCAGGCCGCGCGCGGCGCGCTCGCCCGGGGCGGGCGGGTGCTGGCCCACTGCTACGGCGGCTGCGGCCGGTCCGGCATGGCGCTGATGCGGCTGATGGTCGATGCCGGCGAGGAGCCGCAGGCAGCGCTCGCCCGGCTGCGCAAGGTGCGGCCCTGCGCCGTCGAGACCGCCGCGCAGGCGACCTGGGCGGCAGGCGCGGCACCGGGGGCCGGGCCGTTCAGCGCCGCCGCGCGCTGACGACGCCGCGGTCCCTCTTGCAGGCTGCCGGCTTCGGGAAGGCGGTGAGAGGCTGGACGACGACCCAGACGGGGCTCGTTACGGCTGCTTCCTTCCGGACCTGACCGGGTTGGCGAGGCGTCTGCCCGCGCCAACCTCTCGCCGCGGCATATAGGGCGGGGCGCGCGGATTCGCAACCGCGCTGCCGGCGCCCGGGGTCGAGCGCCTGCGCGGCGCGATGCGGCTGGCTGCGGTCGCCGAGGAGGTGCCCCCCCCTCCGCGGCGGCGGTCCGGCGGCCGATGGCGCTCCGTCCCCGGGCGGTGACGTGCCGGACGCGCCCGGGCCCCGGCGACCGCAGGCCGGAGCGGACCGGTCGCATCGGCCCCTTCGCCCGGGCCAGCGCGGCGGTCGGGCCGGCGCCCGTGCCCTGACCGGGCTTCCGCCGGGGCGCCGCGGGCGTCTAGAATCGGGGAAAGGCCGAGGGAGCCCGAGGATGACCGTCACCCTGACCCGCCTGCGCTGGCCCGATCACGGCGCCCCGGAGCTGCCGCCCGAACCCGACCTGGCGGAGTACCGCGCCCGGCTGGCGGCGCTGCGCGCGGCGATGGCGGGGCGCGGCCTCGATGCGATGGTTGTCTACGGTGACCGCGAACATGCCGCCAACCTGCACTGGCTGACCGGCTTCGACCCGCGCTTCGAGGAGGCGGTGCTGGTCGTGCGGCCGGAGGGTGCCGCGCTTCTGGCCGGCAACGAATGCCTGCCCTACACGCGGGTCTCGCCGCTGGTCGCGGCGGGAGACGTGGCCGCGGTGCACTGCGCGTCGCTGTCGCTGCCCTCGCAGCCGCGGGGTGGCGCGCGGCTCGCCGACCTGCTGGCGCGGACGGTTCCGGCGGGCGCATGCGTCGGGGCGGCGGGGTGGAAGTGGTTCGGCCCCGACGAGGTTGACGACCCCGCCGCCGCGCTCGACCTGCCCGCCTTCGTCGCCGACCCGCTGCGGGCGATCGCCGGGCGGGTCGAGAACGCGACCGACCTCTTCCAGCACCCCGGCCACGGCCTGCGCGCGCGGGTCGATGCGGCCGGGATCGCGCGGCTGGAGTTCGCCAACCACATGGCGGCCGCGGCGCTGCGGCGCATGGTCTTCGCCTTGCGCGAGGGGATGACCGACTTCGAGGCGGTGCAGGCGGCGGCGATCGGCGGCCTGCCGCTCGGCTGCCACGTCACCTTCGCCACCGGGGCGCGGGCCGACCAGGGCCTGTCGGGCCCGACCGGGCAGGTGTTGCGGACCGGCAGTCCGGCGAGCTTCAACATCTGCCACTGGGGCGCCAACATCTGCCGGGCGGGCTGGCTGGCGCGCGGGCCGGGCGATCTCCCGGAAGGGGCGCGCGACTACGTGGAGGCCTTCGTCGCCCCCTACGTGCGGGCGATGTCGGACTGGTGCGCGCTGATGCGCCCCGGCGTGCCGGGGGCCGAGGTCTGGGAGGCGATGCGCGCGGCCCTGCCGTTCGACATCTTCGCGGTGACGCTGAACCCCGGCCACCTGATCGGGCTCGACGAATGGGTCTCCTCGCCCGTCGCCGAGGGGTCGGAGGTGCCGCTCGCCTCCGGCATGGCGATGCAGATGGACGTCATTCCCGGCCACCCGGTCTACGGCTCGACCCGGATGGAGGACGGCTACGTGATCGCCGACGCGGCGCTGCGCGCAGACCTCGCCCGGCGGTTTCCCGCGGTTGCCGCCCGCTGCGCCGCCCGGGCGGCCTTCATGCGCGACGCGATCGGCCTGGCGGTGCCCGAGACGCTGCTGCCGCTGGCCGATACCTGCGGGATCGTGGCGCCATTCCTGTTCGACCCCGGGCTGGTGACGACGCTTCGCTGAACGGCGGGCGGGCGGGGCGCCAGCTGGGACCGCGGCGCCTCCGCGAAGCCGCCCGGGCACCAGAAGCGCCCGAATGCCCCCCAGCACGAGGCGCGGCGGCCGAAGCCCTCGACCTCGACCTTCGCGTAGAACCAGCGGTTCTCGTAGGCGACATCCAGCCCCTGGCGGAGCAGGTCGTAGCAGGCCGAGGGCTCGATCCGGCAGGCGATGATCGCCGCGCTGCCCAGCACCTCGCGCCCCAGGTCGGGATCGGCGGTCAGGAGCCGCTCGTAGAGCGCGCCGCGCAGGGCCGTCTCCACGTCGCCGGGGCCGGGCCGGGTGAAGAGGGCCGCGGCGGCCGCGATCAGGACGGCCAGTCCGATCCATCGAAGCATCCCTGCCCTCCCGACCCTGCCGCCTCCGGCCCCGCCCCGCGACGCGCAGGCCGGGGCCACCGCTCTCTCGTAGACGAGCTGGCCGCGGAAGACGAGCGGGAACCGGGCGCGGCGGCGGCCGGGCGCTCAGAGAAGCCCGGCCATCCGCGCGCCCTCGATCAGGCTGTCGGCGCGGAAATGCGCCCCCTCGACGGCCGCGCCGTGCAGGTCGGGCACGTGCACCACGGTCATGCCGGCGGCGAGCGCCGCCGCGACGCCCGCGGCGCTGTCCTCGAAGGCGATGCAGCCGGAGGGGCGGGCGCCCAGCCGGCGCGCCGCCTCGAGGAACACGTCCGGCGCGGGCTTCGGCCGCGCCACCGCGTCGAAGCCGACCACATGGGCGAAATGCGCGGCGATGCCGGTTGCGGCGAGCTTCCGGCGGGCGCTGGCGGTGTGGCTGTTGGTGGCCACCGCGCGGGGCAGGGCGCCGAGCCCGGCCAAAAGCTCCGGCACACCCGGCTTCAGCGGGATCCCGTCGTCGTAGCGCCGGCGCGACGCGGCCTCCCAGGCGCGGTCGAGCCGGTCGAGATCGATCCGGCCGGCGAACCGGTTGTGCATGCGGTCGCGCGCCTCGGCCTCGGCGATGCCGATCAGCGAGACGAGGAAGGCCACGTCCGGCTCGTGCCCGAGCGCCGCGAAGGCCTCCATCCCGGCCTCGAGCACCAGCCGTTCGGTATCGACGAGGGTTCCGTCGAGGTCGAAGATGGCGGCGTCGAAGGGCATGGGGCGGGTTCCTGCGCGGGGGCGCCGGATCCTTACCGCGTCAGAGCGCGATGCGGAAGCGGGCGAAGCCGCCGGGCGCCTCGCCGGCGGGTTCGATCGCGAGGCCCCGGAGGTCGGCGAGGTAGCGCAGCGCGCCTGGCCCGGTGTCGAACAGGACGGTGGTTCCGGGCAGGGGCGCGAAGCTCCAGTTGCCGTCGGCCGCGGGATCGATCGTGCCCTGCGCGACGATGTAGCGCACGAGCACGTCGCGGTTGGTGTCGGGAGCCTCGAGGATGATCGTGTCGCCCTTCGCGCCGGGGAAGTCCCCGCCGCCGCCGGCGCGGTAGCTGTTCGTGGCGATCACGAACTCCTCGGCCGGATCGACCGGACGGCCCTGATACGACAGGTCCACGATGCGGCGCGCGGCGGGGTCCAGCAGTTCGCCCCCGGGACCGAACTTCGGGGGCCGGGAGAGGTCGATCCGGTAGGTCACGCCGTCGATCACGTCGAAGTTGTAGCTCGGGAAGTCGGGGTCGATGAGGATCTGGTCGCGACCGCCCGGCACGATCCGCCTGAAGATGCCGGCGGAGCGCTCCAGCCAGTCGGCGAGCTCGGCGCCCGTCACCCGCACCGCCCGGACGGTGTTGGGGTAGAGGTAGAGGTCGGCCACGTTCCCGATCGCGATGTCGCCGGCCGGCACGTCGGTGTAGTGCTCGGGCCCACCGCGGCCGCCCGCCTTGAACGGCGCCGCGGCCGAGAGCAGCGGCAGCGCGGCATGGGCGGTGCCCTTCAGCATCTCGGCGACATACCAGGCCTGCGCCCGGTTGACGATCCGCACCGAGGGGTCGCCGGCCACCAGCGCGAAGTAGCTGTGCAGCGGCGCCGAGGTCCTGCCGACGGGGCGCCGCACGTAGGCGAGCGTGGCCGCGTGCACCTCGCGCACCGAGGCGACCACCTCGGGCACGTCCCCGACCAGCGCGCGCACCCTCCCGTCGCCGTCGCGCCGCGCGATGGGCCGCGCCGCGGCCTCGTGGCCGACGATCCGCCATTCGCCGCCCGAGGTCTCGAGCAGCAGGTCGATGACGCCGAGGTGCGAGCCCCAGGCCCCGCCCATGACCGCCGGCTTGCCGTGGATCGTGCCGGCGGCGCAGTCCACGCCGGCGACCCCGGCGAAGGCATCGCCCGGAAAGACGAGGTGCTGGTGCCCGGTCATCAGCGCGTCGATCCCCTCGACCCGCGCCAGCGGCACGCTGGCGTTCTCCATGCCTTCGGCATGGGTCGCCGGGCCGATGCCGGAGTGGCTGAGCGCCACGATGATGTCGGCACCCTCCTCCTTCATGCGGGGAACCCAGGCGCGCGCCGCGGCGAGGATGTCGCGCGCTCTCACCCTGCCCTCGAGGTGCCGGCGGTCCCACGTCACGGTCTGCGGCGGCACGAAGCCGATCATCCCGACCCGCAGGCGATGCGGCCGGCCGGCGCCGTCGATCACCCGGCGGTCGAGGATCACGTAGGGCCGGAGAAGCGTTTCGTCGCGCGTCGGATCCGCGCCTTCCCGGGTGACCACGTTGGCGCTGACGAAGGGGAAGCGCGCGCCCGCGAGCGACTTCATCAGGAAGTCGAGCCCGTAGTTGAACTCGTGGTTGCCGAGCGTCGCGGCATCGAAGCCGACCGTGTTCATCGCCGCGATCACCGGGTGGAGGTCGCCTTCCCGCATGCCCCGCTCGTAGGCGATGTAGTCGCCCATCGGGTTGCCCTGCAGGAAGTCGCCGTTGTCGACCAGCAGGGCGTTCGTCGCCTCGGCGCGGATCGCCCGCACCAGGGCCGCGGTGCGCGAGAGGCCGACGGTATCGACCGGACGGTCGGCGTAGTAGTCGTAGGGAAGGACATGGACGTGGAGATCGGTCGTCTCCATGATCCGCAGATGCGCCTGCCCCGCCTGCGCCCGGGCGGAGAACGGATGCAGTGCGATCAACGGTGCCCCCCGCCACGCCGCCGGCAGGCAATTCCCGCCGGCCCCTCCCGAACTGTTCCTTCGCGTGCCGCCGGCCCGTCGCATCCGCCTGTCGGATGCGGCCGGCCGGCAGGCCCTGCAACAACTCTAGGTCGGCGCCGGAGGCGGCACCAGTCGCCCGAGGGTTGACGCCCGCTTCCGGTCCGCCCTGTCGCCCGGAGACAACGGGCACTGCCCGATTGCGCGCCCGGGCGGTGCGTGCAACTGTCCGCGCCGGCACGGGAGAGAGCGGCATGCGCGATGCGGCGGACCTGACCTTCGGCGACTCCGGGCTCGACCGGGCCGCGGCGCTCAGGGCGCGCCCGGAGGAGATCTCGTGGCTGGCCGCGGCGCCGAACGCGCGGCTCCTGCCGTTCTGGCGGGGCAAGCCGCTGCTGGCCGGCGATGCCGCGGGCTGGCTGCCGCTCGACCATCCGATTCGCGACGAGGCCCGGGAGGCGCCGCTGTTCCTCGGGCTGGACGATGGCGCGCCGCGCTTCGCGCTCGACATCTCGGCCTGGGAGCCCGAGGAGGAACCGGAGACGCTCGGCGCCTTCTTCGACCCCTCCGAGCAACGCCATCCCTCGCTGCCGCCGGACCACCGCTTCGCCGAGCTGCGCGGCGTGATGACGCGCCTGTCGCCGCGCGACGCCGAGCTTGCGGCGACCGGCAAGGCGCTGACCGGCTGGCATGCGACGCATGGCTTCTGCGCCCGCTGCGGTCAGCGCACCGAGGCCGCGAAGGCCGGCTGGCAGCGCGACTGCCCGGCCTGCGGCGCCAACCATTTCCCGCGCACCGACCCGGTGGTGATCGTGCTCGTCACCCATGGCGACGACGTGCTGCTCGGCCGGTCCTCGTTCTGGCCGGAGGGGATGTATTCGCTCCTGGCCGGGTTCGTCGAGCCCGGTGAGACGATCGAGGCCGCCGCGCGGCGCGAGGTCGGCGAGGAGACGGGCGTGGCGCTGGGCGAGGTCTCCTATCTCGCCTCGCAGCCCTGGCCCTTCCCCGCCTCGCTGATGATCGGCTGCCGCGCCGAGGCGGCCGGGCGGGAGATCCGGCTCGACCCGGCCGAGCTCGAGGATGCGCTCTGGCTCGGGCGGCAGGAGCTGCTCGACGCGCTCGAGGGGACGCATCCGAAGGTGAAGCCTGCCCGCCGCGGGTCGATCGCGCGGTTCCTGCTGGAACGCTGGCTTGCCGACCGTCTGGACTGAGGGCGCGCGATGCGGTTCACGACGCGGGAGGACATCGAGCTTCCGATCGGCGAGGTCTTTGCCGCGCTGACCGACTTCGAGCGGTTCGAGCGCGAGGCGCTCCGCCGCGGGGCCGAGGTCGAGGCCGGCGGCGAGCCCGGCCGGTCGTGGACCGTGCGGTTCCGCCACCGCGGGCGCCACCGCGAACTGGTGACCCGCATCGAGACCCTCGACCGGCCGCGCCGGCTTGCCACGCAGGGGCGGATCGGCGGCTTCGAGGGGCGCCTCGGGCTCGACCTGACCGAACTCGCGCCCCGGCGCACGCGGCTGCGAGTGGATCTCGAGGTGTTGCCGCGCACGCTGACCGCGCGGCTGATGCTGCAGTCGCTCAAGCTGGCGAAGTCGTCGCTGACGGCCCGCTTCAGGGCGCGGGTGCGTGCCTTCGCGCGGCAGATCGAGGAAGGCCGCGGCGGGCGCGGGGCCTGACCGCCCGGCCCCCGGCTAGCGCCGCCCCGGGTGGGCGGGATAGACCCCGAGCAGCTTCATGTCGGTGGTGAAGTAGTCGAGCTCCTCGAGCGCGAGCCGCACGTTGCGGTCGTCGGGGTGGCCCTCGATGTCGGCGTAGAACTGGGTGGCCGAGAACGAACCGTCCACCATGTAGCTCTCGAGCTTGGTCATGTTGACGCCGTTCGTGGCGAAGCCACCGAGCGCCTTGTAGAGCGCGGCGGGGATGTTGCGGACGCGGAAGACGAAGGGGGTCATCATGCCCGCCTCGCCCCGCCGGTTCAGGTCGGGCTCGCGCGCCATGATCAGGAAGCGCGTGGTGTTGTTCTGCTGGTCCTCGATGTGGCGGGCGAGCACGGTCAGCCCGTAGATCTCGGCGGCGAGTTCGGAGGCCAGCGCCCCGAGCGTGCGGTCGCCGAGCTCGGCCACGCGCCGGGCGGACCCGGCGGTGTCCGCCCCGACCACGCCGCGGATGCCGTGCCGGCGCAGGAAGTCGCGGCACTGGCCGAGCAGCACGGTGTGGCTCATCGCCCGTTCGATCTCGCCGATCACGGCGCCCGGAACCCCGAGCAGGTTGATGTGCACGCGCACGAAGGCCTCGTCCACGATGTGCAGGCCGGACTCGGGCAGCAGGTGGTGGATGTCGGCGACGCGGCCGTAGGTCGAGTTCTCGACCGGCAGCATGGCAAGGTCGGCCTCGCCGCGCCGGACCGTCTCGATCGCGTCCTCGAAGGTGGCGCAGGGCACCGGCTCCATGCGCGGGCGCGCCTCGCGGCAGGCCTGGTGGGAATAGGCGCCGGGCTCTCCCTGGAACGCGATCCGGCCGGTCATCTGCTCCTCCTCGGCGGTGCCTTTTCGTCGCGCCAACTACACCTTGCGCTTGCGAGGGGGAAGCGGATACATACCCCCGACCCCGAAGCCGGATGGACCGCGACACCATGGACACGATGACGCTTACCAAGACCGTCGGCGCGCTCTGCGGCGCCCTGCTTGTGTTCCTGCTGATCGGCTGGGCCGGCGAGGCGCTCTATCACCGCGGCCACGGCGAGGAGCAGGCCTATGTCATCGACACCGGCGAGGAGGCGGCCCCCGAAGGCACCGAGGCGGGCGGCGAGGGCGAGGCCGCCGTGCCCTTCGAGGAGGTCTTCGCCGCGGCCGATCCGGCGGCGGGCCAGGCCCTCTGGCGCCAGTGCCAGTCGTGCCACAAGCTCGACGGCACCGACGGCACCGGCCCGCATCTGAACGGCGTGGTCGGGCGGCCGAAGGCGTCGGTCGCGGGCTTCTCCTACTCGGACGCGCTGCTCGCGATGGCCTCGGAGACCTGGACGCCCGAGAACCTCAACGCCTTCCTCGAGAACCCGCGCGGCTACGCGCCGGGCACCAAGATGTCCTACAACGGGATGCGCAACATCCAGGACCGGGCGAACCTGATCGCCTATCTCGGCACGACCGGCGGCTGATCTCCGCCCGGCCGGGGCCGGAAGGGCGCGCCCGCATCCGCCGGGCGCACCGCCTGACCGCCTCACGCAAACGGAACTTGCGGAGCCCGCCCCGCCGAAACTAGCGTAGGCGCCGGAGGGGCGGCGCGGGCGCCGCCCGACGCAGGAGCCGGAGGACCGCTGCATGACGACCCGCCGCGACGAGGCCGCCACGATCGCCCGCGGGAACGATCCGTCACGGATCCGGCCCTGGCTCTGCGCCCTTGCGCTCGCGCTGGCGCTGGCGGTGCCGGCGCAGCCGCTCCGGGCCCAGGGCGATGTCATCGTCTCGCACGGCTACTCGAACTTCGGCGAGCTGAAGTATCCCGCCGACATGAAGCACCTGGACTACGTGAACCCCGACGCCCCCAAGGGCGGCGAGATCTCGATCTGGGCGCAGGGCAACTTCGACAGCTTCAACCAGTATGCGCGCGAGGGCGTCGGGGCGGCGCTCAACACCATCGGCAGCGAGAGCGTCCTGACCGGCACCTACGATGACCCCTACGGTCTCTACTGCCTGCTGTGCACGACGCTCGAATACCCCGCCGACCTCTCCTTCGTGACCTTCAACCTGCGCGACGACGTGACCTTCGCCGACGGCACGCCGATGACGGCCGAGGACGTGGCCTTCAGCTTCAACCTGTTCATGACGCAGGGCATTCCCGAATACCGCGTGATCGTGCAGGGGTTCATCGAGGAGGTCGTGGTGGAGGGGCCCTACCGGATCACCTTCCGCTTCAACCCGGAGTCCTCGGTGCGCGACCGCGTCGGCGTGGCCGGCGGCACGCCGGTGTTCTCGAAGGCCTGGTTCGAGAAGACGGGCGCGCGGCTCGACCGCGCGACGCGGGAGCCCTTCATGTCGACCGGGGCCTACGTGCTCGACAGCTTCGACTTCAACCGGCGCGTCGTCTACCGCCGCAACCCCGACTACTGGGGCTACGACCACCCCTTCAACATCGGCCGCAACAACTTCGACACCATCCGCGTCGAATACTTCGCCGACAGCGACGCGGCCTTCGAGGGCTTCAAGGCAGGCGCCTACACGTTCCGCACCGAGAGTTCCTCGCAGGACTGGGCGACGAACTACAACTTCCGCGCCGTCAACCAGGGCTGGGTCAAGCGCGAGGAGATCCCGAGCGGCGACGTGGGCACGCGGCTGGCCTGGGTGTTCAACCTCGACCGGCCGAAGTGGCAGGACGAGCGCGTCCGGCGCGCGATCGGCATGATGTTCAACTTCGAATGGTCGAACCGCACCCTGTTCTACGACCTCTACCAGCGCCCCGTGTCGTTCTGGCCGAACACCGACCTGGCCGCTACCGGCCTGCCCTCCGAGGCCGAGGCGGCGCTGCTGAAGCCCCTGGTCGACGAGGGGCTCCTGCCGGCGGACATCCTGACCGAGGAAGCCTCGGTGCCGGTGCAGAACGGCAGCGAGACGAACCGGCCCGACCGCCGCACGATCCGTGCGGCGAGCGCCCTGCTCGACGAGGCGGGTTGGACGATGGGCAGCGACGGGGTGCGCCGGAACGCCGCCGGCGAGCTCCTGACGATGGAGATCATCCAGTTCAACCCGCTCTACGACCGCGTCATCAACCCCTACATCGAGAACCTTGCCCTGCTCGGCGTGCGGGCCACGCTGCGGCGGATGGACACGGCCCAGTATGTCGAGCGCCGCCGCAAGGGCGACTTCGACATGACGACGCAGGCCTTCGACATGTCGTTCGAGCCCTCTATCGGGCTGGAACAGTGGTTCTCGTCGAAGACCGCCGACGACAGCTCGCGCAACCTGATGCGGCTCAGGAACCCCGCCATCGACCGGCTGATCGGCCACGTCATCGCCGCGACCACGCTCGATGATCTGCGCACCGCCGTTCACGCGCTGGATCGCGCGCTGCGCCGCGTCGGCTTCGACATCCCGCTGTGGTACAACCCGGAGACCTGGGTCGCCTACTACGACTTCTACCGCCACCCCGACCCCCTTCCCCCGCTGAGCGTGGGCGAGCTCGACCTGTGGTGGTACGATGCCGAGGCTGCCGACCGGCTCCGGGCGGCAGGTGCCATCCGCTAGACGAAGGCCGCGGCCTTGGGCGCCTACATCCTCCGCAGGCTGCTCCTCGTGATCCCGACCCTGCTCGGGATCATGATCATCAACTTCACGCTGGTGCAGTTCGTTCCCGGCGGGCCGATCGAGCAGATCATCGCGCGGATGGAGGGCGCGGGGGACGCGCTGCAGAACATCGGCGGCACGACCGACGGTTCGGTGGTGGAGAGCAGAGCCACCGACGAACGCTATCTCGGGGCGCGCGGCCTGCCGCCGGAGTTCATCGCCGAGCTGGAGCGCGAGTTCGGCTTCGACAAGCCGCCCGTCGAACGCTTTCTCAACATGATGTGGAACTACCTGCGCTTCGACTTCGGAGAGAGCTACTTCCGCTCGATCGGCGTGGTGGACCTGGTGCTGGAGAAGATGCCGGTCTCGATCTCGCTGGGGCTCTGGTCGACGCTGATCGCCTACATGATCTCGATCCCGCTGGGGATCCGCAAGGCGGTGAAGGACGGAACGCCGTTCGATTCCTGGACCTCCGGCCTCATCATCGTCGGCTACGCGATCCCCAACTTCCTGTTCGCGGTCCTGCTCATCGTGCTCTTCGCGGGCGGATCCTACTGGCAGATCTTCCCGCTCAGGGGGCTGACCTCGGACAACTGGGACCAGCTCTCGTTCTTCGGCAAGATCGCCGACTACTTCTGGCACATCACGCTGCCGGTGGTCTCGATCCTGATCTCGTCCTTCGCCACGCTGACGCTGCTGACCAAGAACTCGTTCCTCGACGAGATCCGCAAGCTCTATGTCACGACCGCGCGCGCCAAGGGCCTGAGCGAGCGGCGCGTGCTCTACGGGCATGTCTTCCGCAACGCCATGCTGATCGTGATCGCGGGCTTCCCGGGGCTGTTCCTGGCCGTGTTCTTCTCCGGCGCGCTGCTGATCGAATGGCTGTTCTCGCTCGACGGGATGGGGCGGCTCTTCTACGAGGCGGCGGTGACGCGCGACTATCCGGTGATGTTCGGCACGCTCTACCTGACCGCGCTGCTGGGCCTGATCGTCAACATCATCTCCGACCTGGCCTATGTCTGGATCGATCCGCGGATCGACTTCGCCTCGCGGGAGACCTGAGATGGCCTGGCTCTCCCCGCTCAACCGGCGGCGCTGGCGCAACTTCCGCTCCAACCGGCGCGCCTACTGGTCGCTGGTGATCTTCCTCATCCTCTACGGGCTGTCGCTCTTCGCCGAGCTGATCGCGAACGACAAGCCGATCCTGATCCGCCACAAGGGCGAGTTCTACACGCCGATCTTCCGCTTCTATTCCGAGCAGACCTTCGGCGGCGACTTCCTCTCCGAGGCGGTCTACCGCGACATCGAGGTGCAGTGCCTGATCATCGCCGCCGGCAGCGAGGCCTGCTGGGATGCCCCGCGCGAGATCATCGACGAGGTGCGCGCCCAGGGCACGGCGGCGGGCGAGCCGGTCGAGGCCGGGTGGATGATCTGGCCGCTCATTCCCTACAACTACCGCACGGTGAGCGAGCTTTCCGGCACGGCGCCCTCGCCCCCCGACCGCGAACACTGGCTGGGCACCGATGACACTGCGCGCGACGTGCTGGCGCGGGTGATCTACGGCTTCCGCCTCTCGGTGACCTTCGCGCTGATCGTGACCTTCACGACCTCGGTGATCGGCATCTTCGCGGGCGCGGTGCAGGGCTTCTTCGGCGGCTGGATCGATCTCGTGTTCCAGCGGATCATCGAGATCTGGTCCTCCACCCCCTCGCTCTACGTCATCATCATCGTCGCCGCGATCTGGCGGATGAACTTCTGGCTGCTCGTCTTCCTGATGACGCTGTTCGGATGGATGGCGCTCGTCGGCGTGGTGCGCGCGGAATTCCTGCGGGCGCGGAACTTCGAGTACGTGCGCGCCGCGCGCGCGCTGGGGGTGAGCAACCTCGCGATCATGTTCCGCCACCTTCTGCCGAACGCGATGGTGGCGACCCTGACCTTCCTGCCGTTCCTGATCACCGGGGCGATCGGCAGTCTCGCCGCGCTCGACCTGCTGGGCTTCGGGCTGCCCTCGTCGGCGCCCTCGCTGGGCGAGCTGACGCTTCAGGCCAAGCAGAACCTGCAGGCGCCCTGGCTCGGCTTCACCGCCTTCTTCGTCTTCGCCATCATGCTGTCGCTGCTCGTCTTCATCTTCGAGGGCGTCCGCGACGCCTTCGACCCGCGGAAGACCTTCGCATGAGCGCGGTGCTCGAGGTGCGCGACCTGTCGGTCACCTTCCGGCAGGACGGGGCCGAGATCCGCGCGGTGCGGGGCGTGTCGTTCACGGTGGGCCGCGGCGAGACCGTGGCGCTGGTGGGCGAGAGCGGATCGGGGAAGTCGGTCACCGCGCTCTCCACCGTCGCGCTGCTGCCCGACAGTGCGCGCATCGAGGGCTCGATCCGCTACGCGGGCAGGGAGATGGTCGGCGCCTCCGAGGCCGAGCTGCGCCGCGTGCGCGGCAACGACATCAGCTTCATCTTCCAGGAGCCGATGACCTCGCTGAACCCGCTGCACACGATCGAGAAGCAGATCGGCGAGAGCCTTGCCGAGCACCAGGGCCTGACCGGCGCGCCGGCGCGGGCACGCACGCTGGAGCTGCTGACCAAGGTCGGCATCCGCGACCCCGAGTCGCGGCTCGGCGCCTATCCGCACCAGCTTTCGGGCGGGCAGCGGCAGCGGGTGATGATCGCCATGGCGCTGGCCAACGGCCCCGAGCTCTTGATCGCCGACGAGCCCACGACCGCGCTCGACGTGACCATCCAGGCGCAGATCCTCGACCTTCTGGCCGAGCTCAAGCGCAGCGAGGGCCTGAGCCTGCTGTTCATCACCCACGATCTCGGCATCGTGCGCCGGATCGCCGACCGGGTCTGCGTGATGAAGGATGGCGAGATCGTCGAATCCGGCCCCGCCGCGCGGATCTTCGCGGCCCCCGGGCACCCCTACACCCAGAAGCTGCTCGCCGCCGAGGCCGTGGGCACGCCCGGACCGGTGCCCGAGGGGGCCGTGGTCGTCGCCCAGACGCGGAACCTGCGTGTCTGGTTCCCGATCCAGCGCGGCATCCTGCGGCGCACCGTCGGCCACGTGAAGGCGGTGAACGCCGCGACGCTGGCCGTCTGCGAGGGCGAGACGGTCGGCATCGTCGGCGAATCCGGCTCGGGCAAGACGACCTTGGCGCTCGCCATCATGCGACTGATCCCCTCCGAGGGGCCGATCCTGTTCCTCGGCCGCGACATCCAGGGCTGGCGGTCGCGGCAGCTCCGCCCGCTGCGGCGCGACATGCAGATCGTGTTCCAGGACCCCTACGGCTCGCTCAGCCCGCGGATGACGGCCGCCGAGATCATCGCCGAGGGGCTCGGGGTCCACGGCCTCTCCGGCGGACAGGGCCGGGAGGAGGCGGTCGCCGCGATCATGCGCGAGGTCGGGCTCGACCCCGCGGCGATGCACCGCTATCCGCACGAGTTCTCGGGCGGCCAGCGCCAGCGCATCGCCATCGCCCGCGCCATGATCCTCAGGCCGCGCCTGGTGGTGCTCGACGAGCCGACCTCGGCGCTCGACATGACCGTGCAGGTGCAGATCGTGGACCTGTTGCGCGAGCTCCAGCGCAGGCACCGCCTGGCCTACCTGTTCATCAGCCACGACCTGAAGGTGGTGCGCGCGATGAGCCACCGCGTGCTGGTGATGCGCAACGGCGACATCGTCGAGGAGGGGCCGGCCGACGAGATCTTCCACCGGCCGCGCCACGACTACACCCGCGCCCTGATCGCCGCCGCCTTCGGCGCGACGGAGCCGGCGGCGCTGGCGGGGCACGGGACGTGAAGGTCCTTCTCGTCCACCAGAACTTCCCCGGACAGTTCCGCCATGTGGCGCCCGGCCTCGTGGCGCGCGGCCACGAGGTCGCGGTGATCACCGATGCGGGCAACCGGGCGAAGTTCCCCTACCTTGCCGCCCGTTACGGCCACGCGCCGCTCGACAAGGCGAGGATCGTCGCGGCGGGCGCCCCGCTCGCGGCGCATCACGCCCAGATGGTGGGCCGCGGCGAGGCGGCCGCGCGGGTGGCGGCGAAGCTGCGCGACGAGCGCGGATACCGCCCCGACGTGATCTTCGCGCATCCCGGCTGGGGCGAGACCCTGTTCCTGCCGGCGGTCTGGCCGGGCGTGCCGATCCTCAGCTACGCCGAGTTCTACTATGCGGCGACCGGGCTCGATTCCGACTTCGACCCCGAGTTCCAGGCACGGTCGCACCAGCGGGCGATCCGGGCGCTTGCCATGCGCGGCCACATCGCCCAGGCCATGCTCGACTCGGCCGCCGCGGTCGCCCCGACGCGGTTCCAGGCCTCGACCTTCCCGGCGAGCATCCGGCACCTGATCGAGGTCATCCACGACGGCATCGACACCGGCCGGCTGCGGCCCGACCCCGCGGCGTCGTTCACCGTGCCGGGCGGCGGGCCGACCTTCCGCCACGGCGACGAGCTGCTCACCTTCGTCAACCGCGAGATCGAACCCTACCGGGGGGCGCACATCTTCCTGCGCGCCCTGCCCGAGGTGCTGCGGGCGCGCCCCGGCGCCCATGCCGTGATCGTCGGCGGCGACTCGGTGAGCTACGGGGCGCCGCCGGCGGGCGGCGGGTGCTGGCGCGAGGTCCTGCTCGCCGAGGTCGGCGACCGGCTCGACCTTGCGCGCGTGCACTTCGTCGGCAAGCTGCCCTACCCCGATTTCTGCCGCCTGCTGCAGGCCAGCCGGGTGCATGCCTACCTGACCTATCCCTTCGTGCTGAGCTGGTCGCTGCTCGAGGCGATGAGCATGGGGGCTGCGGTCATCGGCTCGCGCACACCGCCGGTCGAGGAGGTGATCGAGGATGGCGTGAACGGCCGGCTGGTGGACTTCTTCGACGTGCCCGCCTGGTCGGCGGCGCTGACCTCGGCGCTCGCCGACCCCGGCGCGCTCGCGCCACTGCGCGCCGCCGCGCGGCGGACGGTCGAGGAGCGCTATGCGCTGAAGGACTGCCTGCCGCGGATCCTCGACCTCGTGGAGCGCACGGCGCGCGCCGGCTAGATCGCGCTGGAATGCCCCGCCGGGGCGAGGTCGTAGGCGTCGAAGGCGCGGGCGATCATGCGCGTCAGGGGCCGGGCCTCGTCGAGGATCACCAGGCCCGCCGCGTCCGCGCGGACCATGCCGGGGAAGGCGGCCGCGGCCTCGGCGAAGAGCCGCGCGAGCCGCGCGCGGTCGGCGCCTTGGGTTTCGACCAGCTCGTCGGCGGCCACGCGGAAGTCGCACATCAGCGCCTCGATGATCCGGCCGCGCAGGCGGTCCTCGTCGGTGAAGGCGTGGCCGCGGTGCGTGGCGAACCGCCCCTCGCGCACCCGACGGGTATACTCGCCGGTGGGCGAGTGGTTCTGCGCATAGCCCTGCGGATAGCGCGAGATCGCCGAGGCGCCGAGCCCGATCAGCACGGGCGCCGTGTCGTCGGTGTAGCCCTGGAAGTTGCGCCTGAGCCGCCCCTCGCGGGCGGCGCGGGCGAGCCCGTCGTGGGGTCGGGCGAAGTGGTCGATCCCGATCTCCTCGTAGCCCTCGCAGAGGAAGAGCTGCCGCGCGGCCTCGAACAGGGCCAGCCGCTCCTCGGGCCGGGGCAGGGTATCGGCGGGGATCAGGCTCTGCCGTCGCGCCATCCAGGGGACATGCGCATAGCCGTAGAGCGCCACCCGGTCGGGCGAGAGCGACAGCAGCATCGAGACGCTGTCGGCGATGCGGGCGCGGCTCTGGTTCGGCAGGCCGAACAGGATGTCGGCGTTCAGGCTGCCGATTCCGCGGGCGCGGATCGCCTCGACCGCATCGCGGGTGACCTCGTAGCTCTGGTCGCGGCCGATGATCTTCTGTATCTCGGGATGGAAATCCTGCACGCCCACCGAGGCGCGATTCATGCCTGCGGCCGCAAGCGCGTCGAGCCGCGCATCGTCGATCTCGTTGGGATCGATCTCGACCGAGAACTCGCAATCCTCGGCCAGGGAGAACCGGTCGAAGATGGTGCGGGCGAGGTCGGCGATCTGGCGGGCGTCCATCAGCGTCGGCGTGCCGCCGCCCCAGTGCAGGCGCGACACTTCGACGCCCCCCGGGAGCGCGTCGGCCACCAGGGCGATCTCGGCCTTGAGCGTCTCGACATAGGCGCCGACGGGCTCGCCGCTGGCGGTGCCCTGGGTGCGGCAGGCGCAGAACCAGCAGAGCCGGCGGCAGAAGGGCACATGCAGGTAGAGGGAGATCCGCGTCCCCGGCGCCAGCGCGCCGGCCCAGCCGCGCGCGCGGTCCGCGTCCACCGCGGGGCCGAAGCGGGTGGCGGGCGGATAGCTGGTGTAGCGCGGCACCTTCGAGTCGAAGAGGCCGTAGCGCGCCAGTTGTGCAACCCTGTCCATGCCGTTACGGTTGCCGGGGCAGCCGGTCGGCGGCCTTGATCGAGATCAATCGGGACAGCGGCGTGTCCACCCAGGAGCTGACCTTCTCCAAGGACTGCAGCGACTGTCCGATCCGGCATCGCGCGGTCTGCTCGCGCTGCGAGCCGGAGGAGCTCATCCGCCTCGAGGAGATCAAGTACTACCGCTCGTTCGAGGCGGGGCAGACCCTCGTCTGGTCGGGCGACCGGATGGACTTCGTCGGTTCGGTCGTCTCGGGCGTGGCCAGGCTCACCCATACCATGGAGGACGGGCGGACCCAGATGGTCGGCCTGCTGCTGCCGTCGGACTTCGTCGGCCGGCCCGGGCGCGAGCGGGCGAGCTACGACGTGACCGCGATCACGCCGCTGGTGATGTGCTGCTTCCGGCGCAAGCCCTTCGAGGACCTGATGGCGCGCACGCCGCACATCGCCACGCGCCTTCTCGAGATGACGCTCGACGAGCTCGACGCGGCGCGCGAGTGGATGCTGCTGCTCGGCCGCAAGACCGCGCGGGAGAAGATCGCGAGCCTGCTCGCGATCTTCGCCCGCCGCCAGGCGCAGGAACGGGCCGGGCCGATGCACGGGCGGATCCTGTTCGAGATGCCGCTGACCCGCGAGGCGATGGCCGACTACCTCGGGCTCACGCTGGAGACGGTCAGCCGGCAGATCTCGGCGCTGAAGGGCGATGGCGTGATCGCGCTTCAGGGCAAGCGCGGCATCCTGGTGCCGGACTTCGCCCGCCTGCTGGAGGAGACGGGCGACGACACCGATGGCGGGCAGCTCGTCTGACGCGCCGCCCCCCCGATCCTTCGCGCCGATCCTTCCCGCCGGGGCGCGCGCCGGCGGCTAGTGCGCGAGCAGCACCGGCACCTCGCAGGATTCCAGCATGTTGCGCGTCGCCCCCCCGAGGATCGCCTCGCGGAAGCGCGAATGTCCGTAGGCGCCCATCACCACCAGGTCGGCAGCGCGGTCCATCACGTGCCGGCGGATCACGTCCGACACGCGCGGCAGGGTCCGGGCCAGCACCGAGACCTCGGCGCGCGCGCCGTGCCGGGCGATCATCTGGCTGAGGCGGCCGCCGGGGTCGGAGCGCTCGGGGCCGTGCGCCGGCGGATCGACCACCACGATGTCCACCAGGGCCGCGCGAACGAGGATCGGCATCGCCTTGCGCACGGCCGAAAGCGCCTCGGCGCTCTCGTTCCAGGCGACCACCACGCGCTGGCCGAAGTCGCGCGGCAGATCGGGGCCGGGAACGACCAGCACCGGGGCATGGCCCTCGAAGAGCGCCGCCTCGAGGATCGCCTCGTGCTCGATCCCGCGCCCCTCGCCGTAGGGCCGGGGCAGCACGACGAGGTCGGAATACTGCGCCCAGTCGCCCACGAGGTTCGCGATTCCGGCAAGCTGCGCGACCACCGTCTCGCTGCCCCAGGGCAGGTCCTCGGTCTTCATCCGCGCGGCCACCGCCGCGGCGATGGCCTCGCCCTCCTCCTGCGCGCGGTCGAGTGCCTGCTGCAGGATCATCGCGTTCGCGCCCGCATAGTAGAAGCCGGTCTGCGTCCGGTCGATTCCAAGGCAGAGGATGTCGAGATGCGCGCCTTCGCGCCGCGCGACGGTGATCGCGGGCTCGAGGGTCTGCCTGAGGTCGGCGGGGTCGCTCACGATCGTAAGGACGCTCTTGTAGCCCATCGGTGTCACTCCTGATGACGTTGGCGGCAGTCTAGGAGGGCCGGGCTGACCGACCTTGACCTCGCTCAAGGCATCTGGCGGCCGGGCTTGACCTGAATCAAGGCCGCTCGCGCAGTTCCCGGCGATATCGCGACGACGAAACCGCGACCGGGGAAGGGTGGCGCATGCCCCGGATCAGGACGGAGGGACTGGAAACATGTGGAATTACGTCAAGATCGGCGTGCTTGGCGTGATCGCGGTCCTGGCCGCGATCGCCGCCAACTTCGCCCGCGATCTTGCCTACCAGGTGCACATGATCATCGTCATGCTGGTGGCGGGCGGGCTCTTTCTCTGGACGGTGCGGCGCACCGACGAGCCGCTGCCCGCCCCCTCGCCCGGCGATCCGGCGGCCGGCTACATGGACGGCCCGGTGCGCGCGGGGGTGATCGCCACCGCCTTCTGGGGCGTGGTCGGCTTCCTCGTCGGCGTCATCATCGCCTTCCAGCTTCCCTTTCCCGCCCTGAACTTCGAATGGGCCGATGGCTACCTCAACTTCGGCAAGCTCAGGCCGCTGCACACCTCGGCGGTGATCTTCGCCTTCGGCGGCAACGCGCTGCTGATGTCCACCTTCTACATCGTCCAGCGGACGAGCGGCGCGCGGCTCTGGGGCGGCAACCTCGCCTGGTTCGTGTTCTGGGGCTACCAGCTCTTCATCGTGCTCGCGGCGACGGGCTACCTGCTGGGGTCCACCCAGTCGAAGGAATACGCCGAGCCGGAATGGCACGTCGATCTCTGGCTGACCATCGTCTGGGTCGCCTTCCTCGCGGTGTTCCTCGGGACCATCCTGAAGCGCAGGGAACCCCACATCTACGTGGCCAACTGGTTCCTGCTGAGCTTCATCGTGACCGTGGCGATGCTGCACGTCGTCAACAACCTCGTGGTGCCGGTCTCGCTGCTGGGGTCGCGGTCGGTCGAGGTCTTCCCCGGCGTGCAGGGCGCGATGGTGCAGTGGTGGTATGGCCACAACGCGGTGGGCTTCTTCCTGACCGCGGGCTTCCTGGGCATGATGTACTACTTCGTGCCGAAGCAGGCCGAGCGCCCGGTGTTCAGCTACAAGCTGAGCATCATCCACTTCTGGGCGCTGATCTTCCTCTACATCTGGGCCGGCCCGCACCACCTGCACTACACCGCGCTGCCCGACTGGGCCTCGACGCTGGGCATGGTGTTCTCGGTCGTCCTCTGGATGCCCTCCTGGGGCGGCATGATCAACGGCCTGATGACCCTCTCGGGCGCCTGGGACAAGCTGCGCACCGACCCGATCATCCGCATGATGGTCGTCTCGATCGGCTTCTACGGCATGTCCACCTTCGAGGGGCCGATGATGTCGATCCGCGCGGTCAACTCGCTCAGCCACTACACCGACTGGACCATCGGGCACGTGCATTCCGGCGCGCTCGGCTGGAACGGCATGATCACCTTCGCAGCGCTCTACTTCCTGGTGCCGCGGCTGTGGAACCGCGAGCGGCTCTACTCGCTGTCGCTCGTCAGCTGGCACTTCTGGCTCGCGACCATCGGCATCGTCCTCTACGCCTCGTCGATGTGGGTGACCGGCATCATGGAAGGCCTGATGTGGCGCGAGGTCGATGCCAACGGCTTCCTCGTCAACGCCTTCGCCGACACCGTCAGCGCGAAGTTCCCGATGTACGTGGTCCGGGCGCTGGGCGGGGTCCTCTACCTCGGCGGGGCGCTCATCATGTGCTGGAACCTCTGGATGACCGTCAGGGCGGCGCCGGCCAGGCAGGCCGTGCCCGCCGCGGTCGCCGCCGAATGAGGAGGGCCTGACATGGCCGTTCTGACGAAACACAAGATCCTCGAGACCAACGCGACCCTCCTTCTGGTCTTCGCCTTCCTCGTGGTCACGATCGGCGGCATCGTCCAGATCGCGCCGCTGTTCTACCTCGAGAACACGATCGAGAAGGTCGAGGGCATGCGCCCCTACTCGCCGCTGGAGCTCGCGGGGCGCGAGATCTACGTGCGCGAGGGCTGCTACGTCTGCCACAGCCAGATGATCCGGCCGATGCGCGACGAGGTGGAGCGCTACGGCCACTACAGCCTGGCGGCCGAGTCGATGTACGACCGGCCTTTCCTGTGGGGGTCCAAGCGCACCGGGCCCGACCTGGCCAGGGTGGGCGGGCGCTACTCGGACGAATGGCACGTCGATCACCTGATCGACCCGCAGTCGGTCGTGCCCGAGAGCGTGATGCCGAAATACGGCTTCCTGCGCGACCGGAAGATCGAGCCCGCGCAGATCGCCGACCTGATGTCGACGCATGCGCTGCTCGGCGTGCCCTACACCGAGGAGATGATCCAGAACGCGGCCGCCGACTTCCGCGCGCAGATCGACCCTCTCGGCGACACCTCGGGGCTGCTCGCGCGCTATCCCAAGGCGCAGGTGAGGAACTTCGACGGCGAGCCCGGCATCTCGGAGATGGATGCGCTGATCGCCTACATGCAGATGCTCGGCACGCTGGTCGACTTCTCGACCTTCGAGGCCGTGGCGAACCGCTAGGGAGGCTGCGATGGAGACCTACTCCGCCCTGCGCGCCTTCGCCGACAGCTGGGCCCTGCTTGCGCTCTTCGCGTTCTTCGTCGGCGTCATCCTCTGGGTGATGCGCCCCGGATCGAACGCCATCCACCGCGACAGTGCCGGGATCCCGTTCCGGCACGAGGACGAACCCGCCCCGGCCAAGGCCGGCCACGAGGAGGCGCGGACATGACCGCCGAGAACAGGACCCCCCAGGAGCAGATCGAGACGACGGGCCACGTCTGGGACGACGACCTGAGGGAATACAACAACCCGCTGCCGCGCTGGTGGCTCTGGACCTTCTACCTGACGATCATCTGGGGGATCGGCTACACGATCGCCTATCCGGCCTGGCCGCTGATCACCCAGGCCACGCCGGGGCTGCTCGGCTATTCGACCCGCGCCGAGGTGGCGGCCGAGATCGCCCGCGTCCAGGCCGCCAACGCCCCGATCGAGCAGCGGCTGGTCGAGACCGAGCTGACTTCGGTCGCGGCGGACCCCGAGCTGCACCAGTTCGCGCTGAACGCCGGCGCGGCCGTGTTCCGCACCAACTGCGCCCAGTGCCACGGCGCCGGGGCAGGGGGGGTGCAGGCCTCGGGCTATCCGAACCTGCTCGACGACGACTGGCTCTGGGGCGGCGACATCGAGGCGATCGCCTTCACCGTGCGGCACGGCATCCGCAACGCGACCGATCCCGACGCGCGCTTCTCGGAGATGCCGGCCTTCGCCCAGGTGCTCTCGGCAGACGAGATCGCCCAGGTCACCGAGCACGTCCTTGCGCTGTCGGGCCAGGAGCATGACGCCGCGCTCGCCGCGCAGGGGGCGCCGCTCTTCCTCGACAACTGCGCCTCCTGCCACGGCGAGGCCGGCGAGGGGATGCGCGACCTCGGCGCGCCGCGCCTCAACGACGCGATCTGGCTCTACGGCGGGTCGCGCGAGGCGATCGCCGCGCAGATCGCGGCGCCGCGCAACGGGGTGATGCCGAACTGGGGCGACCGCCTCTCCGAGGCCCAGATCCGGGCCGTGGCGACCTACGTGCACGGGCTCGGCGGCGGCGAGACGCTGCAGTGAGCTGAGCGAGCTACCGGCGGCGCGAGCCGCCGGCAGAACGGCCCCGGCCCCCCCGTCCTGTTCGCGCGTTTCCAGGGGGGCGCCGGGGCCGCGCAGTTCCGCGACGTGGCGTGATCTTGATGCAGGTCAAGGCGACGCGGCGGTTCCGCGTGCCAGACACCCCCTGCGCAACAGGACAACCGGAGTCCGCCCCGTGACGACGGCCGACACCCAGGAGCCCAGGCTCTACGCCGCCCGCGAGCCCGTCTTTCCCCGCCGGGTGAAGGGGCGTTTCCGCACACTCAAGTGGTGGATCATGGGCGTGACCCTCGGCATCTACTACGTCACGCCGTGGATCCGCTGGGACCGCGGCCCCAACCTGCCCGACCAGGCGGTTCTGGTCGATCTCGCCAACCGGCGGTTCTTCTTCTTCATGATCGAGATCTGGCCGCACGAGTTCTACTTCGTCGCGGGCCTTCTCATCATGGCGGGGCTCGGGCTGTTCCTGTTCACCTCGGCGCTCGGCCGGGTCTGGTGCGGCTATGCCTGCCCGCAGACGGTGTGGACCGACCTCTTCATTCTCGTCGAACGCTGGATCGAGGGCGACCGCAACGCGCGCGTGCGGCTCTGGCACCAGAAGTGGGATGCCCGCAAGACGCGGCTCAGGCTCGTCAAGTGGACCGTCTGGCTGCTGATCGCGCTGGCCACCGGCGGCGCCTGGGTGTTTTACTTCACCGACGCGCCGACGCTGCTGCGCAACCTGTTGACCGGCAGCGCCCATCCGATCGCCTACACCACGGTCGCGGTGCTGACCGCGACGACCTTCTTCTTCGGCGGCTTCTTCCGCGAGCAGATCTGCATCTACGCCTGCCCCTGGCCGCGCATCCAGGCCGCGATGATGGACGAGGACACGCTGACCATCGGCTACCGCGTCTGGCGGGGCGAGCCGCGGGGCAAGCTCGGCACGCCCGGCGCGGGCGACTGCATCGACTGCAAGGCCTGCGTCAACGTCTGCCCGATGGGCATCGACATCCGCAACGGCCAGCAGCTTGCCTGCATCACCTGCGCGCTCTGCATCGATGCCTGCGACGACGTGATGGCGAAGATCGGCAGGCCGCGCGGCCTGATCGACTACCTCGCCCTCAGCGACGAGGCGCGCGAGCGCGCGGGCAAGCCGCCGCGCAGCGCATGGCGCCACATCCTGCGGCCACGCACGCTGCTCTACACCGCGCTCTACGCGGCCGTGGGCATCGCGCTTGTCGTCGCCCTGTTCCTCAGGCAGGAGATCGACATGACGGTCGCGCCGGTGCGCAACCCGACCTTCGTCCTCCTCTCGGACGGTTCGGTACGCAACACCTACGACGTGCGGCTGAGGAACATGAACCTCGAGGACCGCACCTTCCGCCTCTCGCTCACCTCCGACGCGCTGCTGCGCATCGAGCTCGAGGGCACGGAGGAGCTGACCGTGGAGGTGCCGGCGAACCAGATGGTGCTGCAGCGCGTCTACGTGATCGCCCCGGCGGGGACGCCGGCCGCCGAGGCGCATCGCACCGGGCTGAGGCTCTGGGTCGAGGATCTGACCAGCACCGATCGGGCCTACCGGGACACGACCTTCAACGGCAGGGGCGAGTGACATGCAGCGGGAATTGACCGGACGCCACGTCTTCCTGATCACAGCGGGGGCCTTCGCGGTCATCATCGGGGCGAACCTCGTGCTCGCCTGGCAAGCGGTGGCCACCTTCCCAGGCATCGAGGTGCGCAACGGCTACGTCGCGAGCCAGCGCTTCGAGGCCGACCGGCGCGCGCAGGAGGCGCTCGGCTGGACCGCCGAGACGCGGCTTGCCGGCGGGGTGCTCTCGGTCCGCTTCACCGGGCCCGACGGCGGGCCGGCGCCGGTCGCCTCGGTCGAGGGGCTGCTCGGCCGGGCGACCTCGGCCGCCGACGACCGGGTGCCGGCCTTCGTCCGCACCGGCCCCGCCACCTTCGAGGCGCCGGCCGCGCTTCCCCGCGGGCAGTGGGTGCTGCACCTCTCGGCGAAGGCAACCGACGGCACCGCCTTCCGCCAGCGGGTCCAGGTGACGGTGCGCGAATGACCGACCTCTCGGCCTGCCCCGCCTGCGCGGCCGGCCCGGCCGCAGCCGAGGTGGCCCGCGCGGCGCAGCGCGCGGAACCGGCGCGGCTCATGCTTTCGGTGCCCGGCGCGCATTGCGCGGCCTGCATCGCCACGCTCGAGGAAGGGCTCGCGCGCGTGCCCGGCGTGCGGTCCGCCCGCGTCAACCTCACGCTGCGGCGCGTCGCCGTCGAGGCCGAACCCTGGGTGACGGCGGCCGACCTCATCCCGGCCGCGGCGCGGCTCGGCTATCAGGCGCACGAGCTCGATGCCGGGATGCTCGCCGCCAGCGAGACCGACGCCGAGGGGCGCGACCTGCTGATGCGCCTGGCCGTGGCCTTCTTCGCGATGATGAACGTCATGCTGCTCTCGGTCGCCGTCTGGTCGGGCGCCGAGGCGGCGACGCGCGACCTCTTCCACTGGATATCGGGTGCGATCGCGCTGCCGACAGTCGCCTTCTCGGGCCAGCCCTTCTTCCGCTCGGCCTGGGGCGCGCTGCGGCAGTGGCGCGCCAACATGGACGTGCCGATCTCGCTCGCGCTGGTGCTTGCCTCGACGGTCTCGCTATTCGAGACGGTCCACTCCGGCCGGCACGCCTACTTCGACGCGGTGGTGATGCTGACCTTCTTCCTGCTTGGCGGCCGCTATCTCGACCATCGCACGCGCGCCGCGGCGCGCTCGGCCGCGCGCGAGCTCGCTGCGCTCGAGGTGCCGCGCGCGCTCCGGCTGAGCGAGGGGCAGGAGACGGTCGTGCCCGTGGCCGACCTGCGCCCCGGCGACCTCGTGCGCGTTCTGCCGGGGGCGAGGGTTCCGGCCGACGGCATGGTGGAGGAGGGGACAAGCGAGATCGACCGGTCGCTGCTGACCGGCGAGACCCTGCCCGCCTTCGCCGGGCGGGGCACGCGGCTGATGGCGGGCGAGGTGAACCTGACCGGCCCGCTGACCCTGCGCGTGACCGCCGCGGGGCGCGACAGCGCGCTGAGCCGGATCGCCGACCTCGTGGCCGTGGCCGAGGCCGGGCGGGGACGCTTCCGCTCGATCTCGGACCGCGCGGTGCGCTTCTACACGCCCTTCGTCCACTCGGCCGCCTTCCTGACCTTCCTCGGCTGGTTCTGGTCCACGGCCGACCTCAGGCTCTCGCTCAACACCGCCGCGGCCGTGCTGATCATCACCTGCCCCTGCGCGCTGGGGCTCGCCGTGCCGGCGGTGCTGACCGCCGCCTCGGGGCGGCTGTTCCGCGCCGGGCTGCTGGTCAAGGACGGCACCGCGCTCGAACGGCTGGCCGAGGTGGATACGGTCGTCTTCGACAAGACCGGCACGCTCACCCTCGGCCGCCCCGAACCCACGAACCACGCAGCCCATCCGCAGCGGGTGCGGGAGCTGGCGCTGGCCCTTGCCCGGGGCTCGGCGCATCCGCTGGCGCGGGCGCTGGCCGAGGCGCTCGCGGCGGAAGGCGTTCGGCCCGCCGCGGTCGAGGCCCTGCACGAGGTGCCGGGCCACGGGGTCGAGGCGACCTTCCGCGGCCAGAGGGTGCGCTTCGGCCGCGCCGCCTGGGTCGGGGCGCCCGGGGAGGCGGGAAGCAGCACCGCCGCCTGGCTGCGCGCGGGCGACGGCCCGGCGCTGCGTTTCACCTTCGCCGACAGCCTGCGCCCCGGCGCGGCGGACCTGGTGGCCGCCCTGACCGCCGCCGGCCGGGAGGTTCACCTGCTGTCGGGCGATGCCGAGGGCCCGGTCGCCGATCTGGCCGCCCGGCTGGGGATCGCCCGCTTCCGCGCCGGCGTCCTGCCCGAGGAGAAGGCGGCCGAGGTCACCCGCCTGAAGGCCGCCGGGCGCCGCGTGCTGATGGTGGGCGACGGGCTCAACGACACCGCGGCGCTGGCCGCGGCGCATGTCTCGATCTCGCCCGCGAGCGCGCTCGACGCCGCGCGCACCGCCTCGGACGTGGTGCTGATCGGCCAGTCGCTCGCCCCGGTGGCCGAGGCGCTGGCGGTGGCGCGCCGGGCGGTGGGCCTGATGCGGGGCAACATCGTCATCTCGAACCTCTACAACCTGGTGGCGGTGCCCGTCGCCGTTCTGGGCCATGCGACGCCGCTGGCCGCGGCGATCGCGATGTCGGCCTCGTCGATCACCGTCACCCTGAATGCGCTGCGGCTGCGGAGGTAGGCATGGAAGTCCTTTCGCTGCTGATCCCGGTCTCGCTCGGCCTCGGCGGGCTGGGGCTCCTCGCCTTCGTCTGGGCGATGCGGACGCACCAGTTCGACGACCCCGAGGGCGACGCCCGCCGGATCCTCGACGACCGCTGGGACGACCGCCCGCGCGACTGAGCGCGACTGAGCGCGACGGAGCCCGACTGAGGCGGCGCCGGCCTCAGCCGCCGATCGTCTCGCAGGGCTTGCCGCGTGCAGCAAGCCGGCGGCAGGCAAGGCCCGCCTGTTCCGACGACAGGCCCATGAAGCTCGCCTCGAAGCCGCCGCCGCGCTGGGTGATGCGGCGCAGCGCCCCGCCGAGCGAGCCGGGCTCGGCGAGCGCCGTGGCGATCAGCACCTTCTCGGCCTCGAAGCGGGACGGGAACCGCCCCAGCGAGATGCCGGAGTGCCGGCCGCCGGAGGCCGAGGCGCGGGTGACGACCTCGGGCGCCTCGGGCTCGGGCCGCAGGACCGGCTCGGGTTCGGCCAGCGCCTCGGCGAGAAGCTCGGGCGGGACGACCGCCGCGGCCAGTTCCAACCCGTCGGGGGGCGTCCGCTCTCCCGCCGCGGCCGGAGCGGGCGCGGCGAGGGCGAGGGCCACGGGGGCTGCGGGCGGGGCGATGCTCTCCGCCGCATCCGGCGCGGCCTCGGCAACGGTCTGCGCTGCGGTCTCGGGACCGGCTCCGGGCAGCGCTTGCGCGAGCGCGACAGCGACCGGGGCGGCCGCCTCGGCCGTGCCACCCGCGAGGGATGCCGTTCCCGCCGCCGCGGTGGCATGGTTTCCGGCAAGGGCGATCTGCGGTAGCGCCGCGGTCGCGGTCGCCGCGAGGGCGCCGGCTTCGGCGGCTCCGGCTTCGGGCGCGGGCCCGGCCTCGGCCAGCTGAAGCGCCGCGGGCCGCGGCCGCGGCGGCGTGGCCGGAAGCGGTGCCGCCGCGCCGGCCCCGGCCTCGGCCCCGGCATCGGCCCCGGCATCGGCCACGAGGGTCTGAGCCGCCTCCTCCGTTCCGGCCGTGGTGGCCTCGAGCGCCGCGAGCGCCGCCGCGGCGGCCTGCGCGGCCGCGGTCTCGACCGCCTCGGCCTCCGTCGCCGCGGCCGCGGCGATCTCGGTTGCGGCATCGCTCGCCGCCTGGGCGGCCGAGACGCTGGCGACGGCGGCGGCGACATCGCTCTCGATCGCCGCGAGCAGCTGCTCGGGCGCAGGTTCCGCCGCGCCGCCGCGGGCCCGCGGCACGGGCGACCGGCTGATTGCGCCGCTGGTGCGGAGGATGCGGCCGCTCTCGACCCCGAAGGCGCCCTCGCCGCCGGCGCTGGCCACCTGCGCGGGTGCCTCCTCCTCGGGCAGGTTGTCGTAGCGCGGCAGGCTGGGGCGGTTGATCGCGACGCGGGTCGGCGCCCGTTCGAAGCCCAGGTCGAGCAGCCGCGCCATCCGGGCGTTGCGGTCGGGCGTGGAGGTTGCGCCGAAGATAGTGGCGATGATCCTCTCCCGCCCGCGCTGGGCCGAGGCGACGAGGTTGAAGCCCGCCGCCTGGGTGTAGCCCGTCTTGATCCCGTCGGCGCCCTCGTAGGCATCGAGGAAGCGGCGGTTGGTGTTCGGCACCTCGGCGATGCCGGCGTCGGTCGAGCGGCGCGAGAAGATATTGTAGTACTGCGGGTAGTCGTAGAACAGGTGCCGGCCCAGGATGGTCATGTCGCGGGCGGTGGAGAGGTGGCCCTCCTCGGTCAGCCCATGGGCGTTCTTGAAGGTCGAGCGGGTCATGCCGAGGGCGCGCGCGGTGCGGTTCATCCGCCGGGCGAAGGCGGCCTCGCTGCCCGAGACGGCCTCGGCGATCGCGGTGGCCGCGTCGTTGGCCGACTTCACTGCCGCCGCGCGGATCAGGTAGCGGAGCTGGATCCGCTGCCCCGCGCGCAGGCCCAGCCTGGAGGGCGGCTCGGCCGCGGCCTTCGGCGAGATCGTCACCATCGTGTCGAGCGAGATCTCGCCGAGGCGGATCGCCTCGAAGGCGACGTAGAGCGTCATCATCTTGGTCAGCGAGGCGGGGTGCAGCCGGCTGTCGGCATTGGTGGCGTGCAGCACCTCGCCGGTGCGGGCATCCATCACCATGTCGGCGTAGGGCGCCGCCCGCGCCCCGGGCGGAGCCACCAGGACCAGAATCGCCACGATGAGAACGGCGCGAAACGCGCCGGATGCCTGCCGTCCCGTCACGACAACTGCCCTTGCACTGCCTCGTGCCGCCCGGATCTTCCGGTGCGGCTTGTTATCGTTCGAGCAACGATAGCACAGGGAAACCGGCGGGAAAACAACATAATTTCAGGCACTTTCACGGCATCGTTCAGAGTGCCTGCCAGATCTTGGGCCCGGTCCGCGGCCCGGCGCGAGATCTGCCCGGCGGCCCCCGCTCCACTCAGCCGCCGGCCGTGATCTCCGCGACCAGGGCGGGCAGCTCACCGAGATTGCCGATCTCGCGGAAGCGGGCGTGGCCGACCGGCGCCTCGTCATGCTCGATCTCCCAGACGAGGCCGTGCGGCACGAAGGTGGCCCAGGCGCCGGCCTCGAGCGCGGGAAGCACGTCCGACCGCATCGAGTTGCCGACCATCATCGCGCGCTCGGCGCCCCCGCCGTGGGCCGCGAAGGCGCGCGCATAGGTCTCGGGCGTCTTCCGGCTGACGATCTCGACGCCGTGGAACAGCCCGCCGAGCCCCGACTGCGCCAGCTTGCGCTCCTGGTCGAGCAGGTCGCCCTTGGTGATCAGGACGAGCCGGTGCGAGGCCGCCAGCGTCTCCACCGCCTCGCGGGCATGCGGCAGCAGCTCGATGGGGTGCGAGAGCATCTCCCGCCCCGCCTCCAGGATCTCGCGGATCACCGCGGCGGGCACGCGCTCGCCGGTGACCTCGATCGCCGTCTCGATCATCGAGAGCACGAAACCCTTGATGCCGAAGCCATAGTGGCCGAGGTTGCGCCTTTCGGCGGCAAGCAGCCGCTCGGCGAGATGGGCAGGGTCGGCGTGGTCGGCCAGCAGTTCCGCGAACCGCGCCTGGGTCAGCCGGAAGAAGCGTTCGTTGTGCCAGAGCGTGTCGTCGGCATCGAAGCCGATCACCGTCAGGGAAGCCATCGCTCGCCTCTTTTCACAGGCCATTGCCGGCTTATATACTGGGGTCATCGCAGCAACCACCAAGACAGGAACCGGAGCGCCCGAGCGTGCACCACAAGCCCGTCATGATGGCCGGCAGGGGAGGTCTTCCCGAGGGCGAGACCGGGGTCGTGACCAGGACGAAGCCGAAGACCCAGCGGCCGCCGCTCTACAAGGTGCTTCTCCTCAACGACGACTACACGCCGATGGAGTTCGTCGTCCATGTGCTGGAGCGCTTCTTCGGCATGAGCCACGCGCAGGCCTTCGAGCTCATGCTGACCGTGCACAAGAAGGGTCTGGCGGTCGTCGGCGTGTATTCGTTCGAGGTGGCCGAGACCAAGGTTGCCCAGGTGATGGACTTCTCCCGCCGGCACCAGCACCCGCTGCAATGCACGATGGAAAAGGAATAGGCGCCGCGCCGCGCCGCCCATGCAGCCCTCACGTCTGAGCCTTGCGCTGGAGACCGGCGCCCTTGCGCTGCCCGGCGAGGGGCGCATCCTCGTGCTGCGGCCGCGCGGCGGTACGGATCTCGGCGCCCTGCCGAAGGACCGGGTCGAGGCCGTGCAGGGCTTCCGGCCCGACCACGACGCGCTGGCCGCACGCGGCTACGCGACCGCGGTCGCCCCCGGTGCCGGCTATGGCGCCGCGGTCGTCGTCGTGCCGCGGGCCAAGGCCGAGGCGAAGGCGCTGGTCGCCACGGCGGCGGCCGCGGTGGCGCCGGGCGGCCCGATCGCCGTGGACGGCCAGAAGACCGACGGGGTCGACAGCCTGCTGCGCGACCTGCGCGCCCGGGTTCCGCTGGGGCCGGCGCTGGCCAAGGGGCACGGCAAGATCGCCGTCTTCGCGAACCCGGGGCCGGCGGCCTTCGCCGACTGGGCCGGGGGCGCGGCGCGCCGGCTGCCCGAGGGGTTCGTCACGCGGCCCGCGGCCTTTTCGGCCGACGGCATCGATCCGGGGTCGGCCGCGCTGGCGGCCGCGCTGCCGGCGCGGCTGCCCGCGCGCGTCCTCGACCTTGGCGCCGGCTGGGGCTATCTCGCCTCGGAGGTGCTGCGGCGCGAGGGCGTCGAGGAGGTGCATCTGGTCGAGGCCGAGCACGACGCGCTCGAGGCGGCGCGGGCGAACATCGCCGACCCGCGCGCCCGGTTCCACTGGGCCGACGCCACCCGGTTCGCCCCCGGCGCGCCCTTCGGCGCCGTGGTGATGAACCCGCCGTTCCACGCCGGCCGGGCGGCCGACCCCGGGCTCGGCCGCGCCTTCATCGCCGCGGCGGCGCGGCTGCTCGCCCCCTCGGGCACGCTCTGGATGGTGGCCAACCGCCACCTGCCCTACGAACGCACGCTGGCCGAGCTGTTCCGCGAGGTGGTCGAGCTGCCCGCGCCGCCGGCCTACAAGATCCATCGCGCGTCGGGACCCGTCGCGCCGCCACGCGCGCGGCGCTGATATCCCGGGGCGACGCGCCACCCCGCGGCACAGGAGCACGCAGACGATGTCCTTCTCGATTGCAGGCAAGACCGCCATCGTGACCGGTGCCGCCAACGGAATCGGCCTTGCGATCGCCCGCCGCTTCGCGGCCGAGGGCGCGAACGTCATGTTCGCCGACGCCGACGACGCGCGCCTTCAGGCCGAGATCGGCGAGGAGGCCGAGACCGGGGGCGCGATCCGCTACTTCTCCTGCGACCTGCGCGGCAAGCTGGCGCAGGCGAACCTGGTCTCGGCCACGCTCGACGCCTTCGAGCGGATCGACATCCTGGTGAACGCGGCGCGGAAGGTCGCCGTGTCGGACCCGCTCGATCCCGACGGCGATGCGGTGGAGGAGATGCTGCGCGTCAACGCGCTCTCGGCGCTGCGGCTCAGCCAGCTCGTCGCGCGGCGCATGATCCGCCAGGCCGAGGAGGACCGCCAGACCGAGGGCCAGGTCGGCGCGATCGTCAACATCTCGTCGATCGCCGCCCGGCGCACCAGCCCGCAGCTGCTCGGCTACTCGGTCGCCTCCGCGGCGCTCGACCAGATCACCCGGTCGCTCGCCGTCGCCCTCGCGCCCTACCGGATCCGGGTCAACGCGGTGGCCGTCGGCTCGGTGATGAGCGCCTCGCTGCGCGACGCCCTCAGGGATCACTCCGAGTTCCGCGACGACATCACCGGCCACACGCCCATGGCGCGCATCGCGGCGCCGGGGGAGCTGGCCGATGCGGTGCAGTTCCTCGCCTCGGAAGGTGCCGGCTTCGTCACCGGCCAGGTGCTGACGGTGGACGGCGGGCGCACCCTGCTCGACCCGGTGGCCGCGCCGGCGCACTGAGGCGCGGGGTCAGCGCCGGCGGCCGTGCAGGACCTCGCACTGCGCCAGCTCGCGCTCGGCCAGTTCGTTGAGTGCCTCGCGCCGCTGGCGCAGGTTGGCGAGCTTGAGCCGTTCGGTGATCGGGTTGATGGCCACGGGGCGTGTCTCGCCCTTGCCGCCGCGTTCGGCGCAGAGCGAGAGCGGGCCGTCGCCGCCGGCGCAGAGCCGGAAGCGCCCGTCGGTGCCCTCGACCGGTTCCAGCGCATAGCCGCGCAGCAGGTTGGCCTCGGACTCGGCGATCAGCCGGTCCACCGTGTCGCGCTCGGCCGTGGCGAGCGCGCGGCATTCCTCGAGGTCGCCGTCGCCGCAGGCGGCGAGCAGGACGGTCAGGGCAAGGGCGGCGCGGCGCAGCATGGCGCGGGGTCTCCGGTCGGGTTCGCGCTGCATGCCAAAGGCGCGCCTGCCGCGCAAGGGCCGCGGCTTCAGGCCGGCGGACAGGCCGCCGCCGCGCGCTCGGCCCGCGCGGCGGCCTCGGGGCGGGCCGAGCGCAGGGCGCGCAGCCGCGCCTCCTCGGACCGCCGGTCGATCGCGACGGTCCGTTCGGAGATCGGCCGCGATCCGCCGAGGCAGACGGTCACCGGGCTGTCCCCGGTGCAGACCGAAAGCCCGGCGGTGACCGTCGCGCCGCCCGAGACGCGGTAGCCGCGCGCCAGCGCCAGTTCGATCTCGGCGATCTCGGCGTCGATGGCCCGCAGCTCGGCCGATGCGCGGTCGAGGCAGGCCGTGCGCGTGTCGGCGCAGGCGGCGAGAAGGGTGACGAGGCAGAGGGCGAGGGCTGGGCGCACGGCGGAACTCCGGGGTCGGCGGGTCGATCATAGGCGCTTGCGCGCCGCCTGCCAAACTTGCTCTAACGAGGCCGGACGCGCCCAGCCGGAGACTGCCGATGCCCGACCCCTTCGACGACCGGAAGGCCCGCGCCTCGGCCTGGTTCCGGCAGCTGCGGGACGAGATCGTCGCCACCTTCGAGGCGCTGGAGGATGCCCAGACGACCGGCCCGCACGCGGGGTTGCCGCCGGCACGCTTCGAGGTGAGCGCGACCCGCCGCCAGTCCGACGACGGCAGCGACGCCGGCGGCGGGCTGATGAGCGTCATGCGCGGCGGCCGGGTGTTCGAGAAGGTGGGCGTCAACGTCTCGACCGTCTACGGCACGCTGGGCGAGCGCGCGCAGAAGGCGATGGCGGCGCGCGGCGTGCCGGGCATGGCCGAGGACCCGCGCTTCTGGGCCTCGGGCATCAGCCTGGTCGCCCACATGCAGAACCCGCACACCCCCGCCGTGCACATGAACACCCGCATGTTCTGGACGCCGGCGGCCTGGTGGTTCGGCGGCGGCTCGGACCTCAACCCCTGCATCGAGTATCCCGAGGACACCGCAGCCTTCCACGCTGTGCTCGAGGCCGCCTGCGCGCGCCATTCGCCGGACTACTACCCCCGCTTCAAGGCCTGGGCCGACGCGTATTTCTTCGTGCCGCACCGGGGCCGCGCGCGGGGCGTGGGCGGCATCTTCTTCGACGACCTCAACACCGGCGACTGGGAGGCCGACTTCGCCTTCACCCAGGACGTGGGCCGCGCCTTCCTGCCCGCCTTCGTGCCGGTCGTGGAGCGCCGTCGCGACACGCCCTGGACCGAGGCCGACCGCGAGACGCAGCTCGTCCACCGCGGGCTCTATGCCGAATACAACCTCATCTACGACCGCGGCACGAAGTTCGGGCTCGAGACCGGCCACGACGCGAACGCGGTGCTGATGAGCCTGCCGCCCCTCGCCCGATGGCCCTGAGGGGCCGGCGGCGGACGGCGCGTCGGACCAATGACTGCACAAGGAGGATGGGAATGATCCAGAACGATCCGGATTTCGAAACCGCTCTGGCGGCCGCCATCGACGGCAAGACCAAGCCGCCGGGGTCGCTCGGCCGGATCGAGGCGCTGGCCGCCCAGCTCGCGCGGCTCCAGCGCACGCTGGCGCCGCGGGCCGACCGCTGCCGGCTGACGATCTTCGCGGCCGACCACGGCATCGCCGCGGAGGGGGTCAGCGCCTTTCCGCAGGCGGTAACCGGCGAGATGGTGCGCAACTTCCTCGCGGGCGGCGCGGCCGCGAACGTGTTCGCGCGCGAACTCGGGGCCGAGGTGGTGGTGGTGGATGCGGGCGTCGCCTGGGATCCGCCGAGCCACCCGGACCTGGTCCTCGCCCGGATCGGGCCGGGCACGGCGAACAGCGCCGAAGGCCCGGCGATGACGGCCGGGCAGCTCGCGCAGGCGCTGGCCGAGGGGGCGGCGCTCGGCGGGGCGGGCGCGGCCGAGGTCATGGCCTTCGGCGAGATGGGCATCGCCAACACCTCGTCGGCGGCGCTGGTCGCCGCCAAGCTGCTGGGCCTGCCGGTCGAGGAGATTGCCGGCCGGGGCACGGGGCTCGACGACGCGGGGCTTTCGCGCAAGCGCGCCGTGCTCGCCCGGGCGGCCGCGCGGACCCCCGACCGCCTGCCGCCGGAGGCGGCGCTTGCCGAATACGGCGGCTTCGAGATCGCCATGATGTCGGGCGCGATGGAGGCCGCCGCGGCGGCGCGCCGGCTGGTGCTGGTGGACGGCTTCATCGCCACCGCCGCCGCGGCCGCGGCGCTGGCCCGTGCGCCGGAGCTGCGCGGCGCCTTCGTCTTCTGCCACCGATCGCAGGAGGGCGGCCATGCCCGGGTGCTGGCCGCGCTCGGGGTCGAGCCGCTGCTCGATCTCGGCCTGCGGCTCGGCGAGGGGACCGGCGCGCTGCTTGCCCTGCCGCTCGTGCGGGCGGCCGCGGCCATGCTGCGCGACATGGCAAGCTTCGAGAGCGCGGGGGTCAGCCGGGCATGACCGGGCGGGGGGAGGCGCGCGCCGAGTTCCTGCTCGCGTTGCAGTTCCTGACGCGCCTGCCGCTGCCCGACCCCGGCTTCACCCCCGAGCGCCTCGCCGCCTCGACCCGCTGGCACCCTGCCGCGGGGGCGGTCATCGGGGCGCTCGTCGGCCTCGTCTGGTGGGCGGGCGCCGCCCTCTTCCCGCCGCTGGTGGCGGTGCTCCTCGCCACCGCCTTCGGCCTGCTCCTCACCGGCTGCTTCCACGAGGACGGCTTCGCCGACACCTGCGACGGGCTCGGCGGCGGTGCGACGCGGGAGCGGGCGCTGGAAATCATGAAGGACAGCCGCATCGGCACCTACGGCGCGGCGGGCCTCGGCATGATGCTGGCCGGCAGGGTCGCGTCGCTGGCGGCGCTGGCGGGGTCGGCGCCGCTCTTCTGGGTGCTGGTCGCCGGCCACGCGCTGAGCCGCGCGGCCGCGGTGCAGGTGATCGCCACCTCGACCTACGTGCGCGACCACGGAACGGGCAAGCCCGTGGCCGACGGCATCGGCCGCGACGGGCTCCGCTTCGCCCTGCTGAGCGGCGCCGCGGCGCTTGCGCCGCTGGCGCTGGCGGCCGGCCCCCTCGCCGCCCTGGCCGGGCTCGCGGGCCTCGCGCTCGGCACCCTGGCGATGCGGCAAGCCTTCGAGCGCCGGCTCGGCGGCTATACCGGCGACTGCCTCGGGGCGGTCCAGCAATGCGCCGAGGCGGGCTTCTACCTCGGGCTTCTGGCGTGGCTCTGATCCTGCTGCGGCACACCCGCCCCCTGGGCTCCGACGGCACCTGCTACGGAATTACCGACCTGCCGCCCGGCCCGGACCTGCCGGCCGCGGCGCGGCGGCTTGCGGCGCAGCTTCCGCCCGTGGAGCGGATCGTCACCAGCCCGCTTGCCCGCTGCGCCCGGCTTGCCGCGGCGCTGGGCGCGGCCCGCGCCCTGCCGGTGGCGGAGGATGCCCGCCTGCGCGAGCTCGACTTCGGCCGGTGGGAGGGGCAGAGGTGGGACGCGATCCCGCGCGCCGAAGTCGATGCCTGGGCCGCCGACCTGCTGCACGCCCGCCCGCACGGCGGCGAGACCGTGGCCGAGATGGCCGCCCGCGTCGCCGCGGCGCTCGACGACCACGGCCGGCCCGGAACGCTGATCGTCACCCACATGGGGGTGATCCGGGCGGCGCTGCACCGCGCCGGCCGGGCTGGAGCCTGGGAGGCGCGGGTGGACTTCGGCGGCTGGCTGGAGATCGCGCCGCTCGCGTGAGGCGCTGGCGGCGGCCCGGGCCCTCAGCCGCGGATCGCCTCGAGCATCCGGTGCACGTTGTCGGGGTCGGCGTCGGGCGTGATCCCGTGGCCGAGGTTGAAGATGTGCGGCCCGCCCGAGAAGGCCCGCACGATGCGCCGCGTCTCCTCGATCAGGCGCGGCCCGCCCTCGACCAGCAGCGCCGGGTCGAGGTTGCCCTGCACGCAGCCGTCCCTCTGGACGTGCTCGGCCGCCCATTCGGCGGCGACCGAGTTGTCGAGCGCCACGCAGTCGGCCCCCGTCGCCCGCGCGAAGCCGACATAGCGCCCGCCCGCCTCGCGCGGGAAGGCGATGACCGGCAGGCCGGGGTGCCGGGCCTTGAGCGCGGCGGTGATCGCGCGGACCGGCTCCAGCGCGTAGCGGTCGAAGTCCTCGCCCGAAAGCGATCCGGCCCAGGAATCGAACAGCTTCACCACCTCGGCCCCCGCTGCGACCTGGGCCGAGAGGTAGTCGATGGTCGCCTCGGTCAGAAGGGCGATGAGCCGGTCGAACAGCGCGGGATCGGCGGCCTTGAGCGCATGGGCCGGGCCCTGGTCGGGCGTGCCGCGCCCGGCGACCATGTAGGTCGCCACGGTCCAGGGCGCTCCGGCGAAGCCGATCAGCGCCGTCTCGCGCGGCAGGCCCTGGGCGAGGATGCGCACCGTCTCGTAGACCGGGGCGAGGGTCTCGTGGATGTCGTCGCGGCCGCGCAGGCGCGCCAGGTCGGCCTCGGTCGTCACGGTCGAGAGCCGCGGCCCCTCGCCGGCGGAGAACCAGAGATCGGCGCCGAGCGCATGCGGCAGCAGCAGGATGTCGGCGAACAGGATCGCCGCGTCGAAGCCATAGCGCCGGATCGGCTGGAAGGTGACCTCGGCGGCGAGTTCGGGCGTGTAGCAGAGCGTGAGGAAGTCGCCGGCCTGCGCGCGGGTCGCCCGGTATTCCGGCAGGTAGCGGCCGGCCTGCCGCATCAGCCAGACCGGCGGCACGGCCTGCACCTCGCCCGCCAGCGACCGCAGCAGCTTCTTCCTCTCCGCCATGATCTTCCTCCGCCGGGCAGCCCGTTTGGACAGGGCGGGCAGGGGCTTGTCAATACGCGCCTGCCGCGCCCCCATTGTCAGGCGCGATCGTCGCGGGCTAAGGCTTGGCGCATGGCGCCCGTGCTTCCCTCTCCCGCCCGACCGCTCCGCATCGGCACCCGCGGTTCGCCCCTGGCGCTGGCGCAGGCGCACGAGACGCGCGACCGGCTGATGGCCGCCTGGAGCCTGCCGGCGGACGCCTTCGAGATCGTGGTGATCCGCACGACGGGCGACGACCGCAGCCTGATCGAGGCCGACCGGCCGCTGAAGGAGATCGGCGGAAAGGGCCTGTTCACGCGCGAGATCGAGGAGGCGCTGCTGGCCGGGCGGATCGACATCGCCGTGCATTCCATGAAGGACATGCCGACGCTGCAGCCGCCCGGCCTGGTGCTCGACTGCCACCTGCCGCGCGAGGATGTGCGCGACGCCTTCGTCTCGCCCCTGGCGGCGGGCCTCGCCGACCTGCCCCGGGGCGCGGTGGTCGGGTCGTCCTCGCTGCGCCGGCGCGCCCAGCTCGCCCACCGCAGGCCCGACCTGCGGCTGGTGGAGTTCCGCGGCAACGTCCAGACCCGGATGCGCAAGCTCGCCGACGGCGTGGCCGCCGCGACCTTCCTGGCGATGGCCGGGCTCAACCGGCTGGGCCTTGCCCATGTCGCGCGGAGCCCGATCAGCCCCGACGAGATGCTGCCCGCCGTGGCCCAGGGCGCGATCGGGGTCGAGCGGCGGGCGGACGACCGCCGGGCGGCCGAGCTGCTGGCGCCGATCCATGATGCCCCGACCGGGCTGCGCCTGGCCTGCGAGCGGGCCTTTCTCGCCGCGCTCGACGGCTCCTGCCAGACCCCGATCGCCGGGCTCGCCGAACTGGACGGCGGGGCGCTGCGGATGCGCGGCGAGATCCTCCGGCCCGACGGCTCGGAGGTGCTCTCGGCGGCGGGCGAGGCGGCGCCCGAGGACGGCCCCGCCCTCGGCCGCGAGCTGGCCGAACGGCTGCGGTCCCGGGCCGCGCCGGGCTTCTTTGCGCCCGCCTAGGGCCGCCGGCCCGGCGGGCTTTCGCCGACCACCGGCAACTCCTTGCCGCGCCGCGCGGGATCTTGTGCGGGGTATGGAAGAAGTTCACTTTTCGTGGTCACGGTGTATCCTCCCAGGCCGCAGCAGAGGCAGGCGACCCACCGACATGGCAACCACCACGACCAGCGGGCATGACGAGCTGCGCGCCGCCCGGCGGCGCGGGCGCGGGCTGATGCTCTGGGCCTTCCTCTTCTCGATCTTCGTCAACATCCTGATGCTGACGGGGCCGCTCTACATGCTCCAGGTCTACGACCGGGTGCTGCATTCCCGCTCGGTCGAGACGCTGGTGGCGCTTTCCGTCCTCGTCGCCGGCCTCTACGGGCTGATGGCGCTGCTCGACTTCGCGCGCGGCCGGGTGCTGGCGCGGCTGGCCGCCCGGTTCCAGGAATCGCTCGATCCGCGCGTGTTCGACGCGGCGCTGCGCCAGCGCGGGACACCGCAGGAACAGGCGGCCTCGGCCGGCGCGCTGCGCGATCTCGATGCGGTCCAGACCTTCCTCGCCTCGCCGCTCCTGCTGGCGCTGATGGACATGCCCTGGACGCCCGTCTTCCTGGCGGCGATCTTCCTGTTCCACCCGATGCTGGGCTGGCTCGCCGTCGCCGGCGGGGCGATCATCGTCGCGCTCGCGCTGGTCAACCAGGTGGTCACCGCGCAGCGGGTGAAGGTCGCCAGCCAGGCGAACCAGCTCTCGCACATGTTCGCCGACGAGGTGCGGGCCGGGCGCGAGGTGGTGCTGAGCCAGGGCGCGCACGATGACGTGACCGACCGCTGGGTGCAGCTGCGGCGCGAGGCGCTTGCGCGCGGCACCACGGCGAACGACTGGACCGGAAGCTTCTCGGCCGTCACCAAGGCCTTCCGGCTGTTCCTGCAGTCGGCCGTGCTCGGCCTCGGGGCCTACTACGTGCTGCTCGGCCAGCTCTCGCCCGGCGCGATGATCGCGGGCTCGATCCTGCTTGGCCGGGCGCTCGCGCCGGTCGAGCAGGCGATGGGCCAGTGGCCGCTCCTGCAGCGTGCGGTGACGGCCTGGCGGGCGCTCGGGAAGTATCTGGCCGAGACGCCGCCCGCGGCGCCGCGCACGCGGCTTCCGGTTCCCGAGGCGCGGCTGGAGGTGAAGAACCTCTCGGTGATCCCGCCGGGCTCGAACGCCCCCACGGTGCGCAACGTCAGCTTCGTGCTCGAACCCGGGCACGCCCTGGGCGTGATCGGGCCCTCGGGCTCGGGCAAGTCGACGCTCGCCCGGGCGCTGCTGGGCTACTGGCCGGCGGCCGAGGGCGAGGTCCGCCTCGGCGGCGCGACGCTCGACCAGTACGATCCCGCGGCGCTCGGCCGGCACATCGGCTACCTGCCGCAGACCGTGACACTCTTCACCGGAACCGTGGCCGAGAACATCGCGCGCATGGCGCGCGACATCGACCCGGCGGCCGTGGTCGAGGCGGCCAGGGCGGCGCAGGTCCACGACATCATCCTGCGGCTGCCGCAGGGCTACGACACGCGGCTGACCGCGCCGGGGGCGCAGCTCTCGGGCGGCCAGCGCCAGCGCGTCGGCTTCGCGCGCGCGCTCTACGGCGACCCGCAGATCCTGATCCTCGACGAGCCGAACTCGGCGCTCGACCATGCGGGGTCCGAGGCGATGAACCTCGCCATCCGCCGCTTCAAGGCGCAGGGCAAGGCGGTGATCGTGGTCACCCACCGGCCCCATGCGATCGCCGAGTGCGACTACCTGATGGGGATCGAGCAGGGGGTCATCACCGCCTACGGCCCCCGCGACGAGATCCTGCGGCGCAGCCGGAGGAGCCAGGCGCCGCGGCCGGCGGCGCCGGTCGCCGCCCCGGCTGAAGCGAGGTAGACGGCAATGGTCATCGGCCAGTTCCTGAACCGCGGGCGTCAGCCGGAAACGACACCGGAGGACGCGGAGACCGACCGGCCGACCGGCCCGGCGGTTGCCGCCCCGGCCGGATCCGGGGCCGGAGCGGCGGCCGGGGAGACGGCTGCGCCGGAGGCGCCGGCCCCCGGCATCACCGGCCGCGAGGCCGCTCCCGATGCCCCGGGGGCGGCGCCGGCTCACGCCGGGCCCGCCGCGCCGCGGCACCGGGTGGAGATCATCGCCGCGGCGCTGGCCGGTGGCCTGGGTGGCGCCGGCGAACCGTCCGGCTACGAGGAGGACGAGGCGCCGCCGCAGGCCGGAGCCGCCCCGTCCGGCCCGCGCGGGCCCGGATCGGCGGCCGCGCCCGCCGCACCGCAGCCCGGCGGAGACCGCAGGCCCGACGACGCCGTGCAGGCCATCGGCGCGATCGCGGCCCGGGTCGCTGCGCGCGAGGCGCTGATGGCAGCGGCCGCCGCCGAGGATTCGATCCCCCGTCTCCTGGCACCGGGCGGCAGTCCGCCCGCGGCCGCCCCGCCGCCCGCCGGGGCCGGGCAGACGGCGGCCGGACAGACGGCGGCCGGACAGACAGCGGCTGGACAGACGGCGGCCGGACAGACGGCGGCCGGACAGACAGCGACCGGACAGACGGCGGGTGGACCCGACGCGCCCGCGCCCGCTGCCTCGCCGGTCCCGCCCGAGGTGGCGCGCAAGCTCGGCCGGGTCGCGCATGGCCGCGCCGCAGCCGGCAGACCGGGCAGGCAGGCGCCGGGAAGCTGGCTTGCCGAGCGCAAGGCGAGGCGGTCGGGCGGGGCAGCGCCCGCGCCGGATGCCGCCCCGCCGGATGCCGCCGTGCCGGATGCCGCCGTGCCGGGCGATCCCGCAAGGACGCGGAAGCCCGACGCCGCCGGGCTCGGCCAGGCACGGGCGGCGGCGCCACCCGCACACAGGCCGCCCGCGCGGCCAGGCCCCGCGCCCGCGCCCCTGCCGGAGCTCCGCAGGCCCGCCGAGCCGCGCCCCGGCCCGGAGTGGAGCGCGCGCCTGCCGCTGCTCGTCGGCAACATCGCCCTCGTCATCCTGCTCGGCGGCTTCGGGCTCTGGAGCGTGACGACCAACCTCGCGGGGGCCGTGGTCGCGCCGGGGAAGATCGAGGTCGAGTCGAACCGCCAGGTCGTGCAGCACCCCGACGGCGGCGTGGTCAAGGCGATCCGGGTCAGGGACGGCGACGTGGTCGCCCCCGGCGACGTGCTGATCGAGCTCGACGGAACGCGCCTGAACTCGCAGCTCGCCGTCGTCGAGGCGCAGCTCGGCGAGCTGGCGGCGCGCCGCGCCCGGTTGCTTGCCGAGCGCGACGGCGAGCGCACGATCACCTTCCCGCCCGAGCTTCTCGCCAGGGCGGCGGCCGATCCGGCGATTGCCGCCAAGCTGGAGGACGAGCGGGCGCTGTTCACGGCGCGGGAAGAGGCGCTGGAGCTCCAGAGCGGCCTCGTGGCCGAGCAGAACCGGCAGATCGAGAACCGGGTCACCGGCGTCCAGGCGCAGCTCGAGGCGACGCGCACCCAGATCGAGCTGACCGAAGCGCAGCTTCTCGATCAGGAGGCGCTGCTCGAGCGGGGCCTCACCCAGGCGTCGCAGGTGCTCGACCTGCGCCGCGCCCTGGCGGAGCTCAAGGGCCGGGCCGGCCAGTTCGAGGCCGAGATCGCCCAGCTCCGCGGACAGGCCGCGAGCAACGAGATCGAGCTGCTGAAGATGCGGACGGAGCGGCGCGAGCAGGCCGTCACCATGCTGCGCGACATCGCCTTCAGCGAGATCGAGCTCTCCGAGCGCCGCCTCGACATCCTCGAGACCCTGTCGCGGCTTGAGGTCCGCGCCCCGGTCGGCGGCATCGTCTACAACAACCAGGTGTTCGCGCTCCGGTCGGTCGTCCAGCCGGCCGAGCCGCTGATGTACATCGTGCCGCAGGACCAGCCGCTGGTGATCCGGTCGCGGGTCAACGCGATCAACATCGACGAGGTCCACGTCGGGCAGGAGGTCTCGCTGCGCTTCTCCGCCTTCGACCAGCGGCTCGTGCCCGAGCTGAAGGGCCGGGTCAGCCGGATCTCGGCCGACGTGATCCGCGACGAGGGGACGGGGGAGAGCTACTACGAGGCCGACGTGGTGCCCGAACCGGGGGAACTCGACAAGCTGAACGGGCATGTCCTGGTGCCGGGCATGCCGGTCGAGGCCTTCATCCGCACCCGCGAGCGCAGCGCCTTCACCTACCTGACCGAGCCCTTCACCGCCTTCTTCGCCCGCGCCTTCCGCGAGTGATCCGCCGCGCCGCCCGAGCGGCCGCGGTGGGGCAGCGCGGCAACAGGTGGCGCCGCAATGGACGCCCCGCCGCGCGGCCGCGCTGCAATCCGGACCCGGCGTGGTAAGCTCAGGCGTCCGGCGTGCGAACCGGGGGCGGCACATGACCCCCGGGCGGCGTCGCGGCGAGGCAAGAGGCAGGTCAAGGGCAGCCGTCATGCACAGGCCCGGTCCGGGGCGCAGCCGCGCGTCCTTGCTCGTGTTGTCCGCGGGGATCGCCCTCGGCGGCTGTTCGGCGCTGCCGGACTATGCCCCGCCGCAGATGCAGCTGACCGACCGCTACTCGGTTCTGCAGCCGATCAGCGTCGGATCGCGCGCGCAATCCGCCTGGTGGACCGCCTTCCATGACCCGGTGCTCGACCGGCTGGTGGAGCGGGCGCTGGCGCAGAACCTGACCATCGCCCAGGCCCGCGCCAGGGTGCGCGAGGCCGAGGCCCTCGCGCGGCGCGCCGGGCTCGAGGACATCAACGGCAACCTCGAGGCCTCGGCCTCGGCGCCCGACAGCACCGAAACCGCCGGCCTCGACGCCGAGTTCGTCCTGTCGCCCCGCCGCATCGCGGCGGCGATCGCGGCGCGCGCCCGGCTCGACGCGGCGCGCGCCGACGAGACGGACGCCCGCCGGCTCGTCATCGGCGAGCTTGCGCTGGCCTATGCCGACCTGCGCTTCTCGCAGGCGCTTCTGGCCTACCGGCACCAGGACCTGAGTTCGCGCCAGCGCACGCTTTCGGACATCAACACCCGCTTCGAGGCCGGCGCGGCAACGCGGCTCGACCGGGTGCGCGCCGAGGCGCTCGTCGCCCAGACCCGGGCGCAGATCCCGCAGACCGAGGCGCAGGTCGCGATCCTGCACACCCGCATCGCCACGCTGCTCGGCGAGCCGGCCGGCCGGGCCGGCGTGGACCTCGGCGGCGGCACGGGCCAGCCGATCCCGCGCGGCGCGGCGGACATCGGCGTGCCGGCCGACCTGCTGCGCGCGCGCCCCGACATCCGCGCCGCCGAACGCAGCTATGCGGCCGCCGTCTCGGAGCTTGGCGCAGCGCGGGCCGACCGCTACCCGCGGCTGTCGCTCAGCGGCTTCGTGCGCGCTCCGATCGGCGGCGGCTCGGTCGCCGAGGGGCTGGTGGCGGGCATCGCGCTGCCGGTCTTCTCGCAGCCCCGGCTCGCCGCCGCCGAGGCGGCCGCGGAGGCCCGCGTCGAGCAGGCCCTGCTCGACTGGAAGAACGCCGTGCTGACCGCCGTTGACGAGGTGGAGAGCGCGCTGATCGCCCTGGCGGCCTCGATGCGGACGGCCTCGGCCGCCGCCGAGGTGGTCCGCCTCAACCAGGAGGCGCTCGACCTCTCCCGCCAGCTCCTCTCGGAAAGCGGCGGCGTCACCGTGCTCGACATCCTCGACCGCGAGCGGGCGGTCGCGGATGCGCGGGCGACGCTGGCGCAGGCGCAGCGCGACGTGGCGCGGGACTACATCCGGCTCTACACGGCGCTGGGGCTCGAGGACGGTCTCGGCGCGCCCCTGGAGGTCGCCGCCGCGCCCGTGAAATAGGGCGCCGGCCGGCCGCGATCAGAAGCGGAACTCGTAACTCCGCCCGAGCGACAGGAACAGCGAGGGCGATTCGGCGTGACCGTCGGCATCGTTGCGCACCCGGTAGCGCACGCCGCCGTCGAGCCGCCAGTCGCGCGTCAGCTCGCGGCTGTAGGTCGCCCCGATCTCGGCCTGCTCGACCCGTTCCGAGGGCGCGTCGCTGACCTCGTAGCTGAACCCGAGCCCGATGGCGGAGACGGGCGTGATCGAGCGCGTCCAGTCCACGTCAAGGCTCGTGTCCACGGTCGTCTCGTCGTCGTCGAAGGCGACCGAGCGCTCCAGGCTCAGGCCGAAGCTGCCGTCGGGCAGCTCCTGCGTCCAGTCGAGACCGCCCACGAGGTCGGCGCCGGCCTCCTCCGAGGCGCTGACGCCGATGCGCGCCGAGAGCGCGCCCGCCGGCAGATCGAGCGCCCGGCCCACCTCGAATGTGTAGCGGGTGCCTTCCTCCTCGCCCGAGACCACGGTGAGCGTCGCCGAGGCAAGGCCGTTCGGCAGGGCATGTTCGAGCCCGGCGGTGGCGGTGACGGTATCGACCGCCGCATCGCCCTCCTCGTCCTCGCGCGCGAACTCGAGCCGGCCGATCCCCGTCAGCACCGGCGAAATCCGCAGCCGCGTGCCGAGCGCGAGGGTCAGCGTGTCGCTGTCGACGCGGTCGGGGTCGGTCGCGTCCTCGTAGTCGGCGACGGCATAGTCCGCCTCGACCGAGACCGAGGCCGGCGCGGTGCGCCAGAACTCGTAGCGGAGGTTGACGCCATACTCGGTCAGCGTGCCTTCCTCGTCGGCATCGGTCACGTCGCCGAACTCGACGATATCCCCGCTGCGGGCGCGCAGGCCCACCGCGAAGAGCGCATCGGGCACCTCGCGCGTGTAGCCGAAGGTGAGGAACGGCCGCCCGACCGTGGCCTCGACCCCTTCGGTATCGGGCGAATCCTCGAGAAGCAGGGCGAAGCCCGCCGAAAGCTCGAGCCGGTCGAGCGGCGTGACGTTCGAGAAGCCGAACGAAAGCCCGGTCGAGGCGATGGTCGTGCTGCCCTCGGCCGGCACGCGCAGGCCGACGTTGCGCCCCGTCTCGATGCGGTTCTCCACCCCGATCACCAGCCGCCGCCCGCCCTCGTCCTGCGCCGGTGCGTGCCCGGCGACAAGCGATGCGGCCCCTGCCAGCAGGGCCAGGCTGAGGCACCCGCGCCGGGGCATCGCCGGGGCTACTCGAAGAGGCGGCGGTTGGGCACGACGATGACGTCGCCGTCGACCAGCCGCGTCGCGCCCCCGGCCGCGCCGCTCTCGATCGCGTCGTAGTTGAACCGGTAGATCTGTTCGTTGCCCGACCGGTCCACCCGGCGCAGCTGGATGCGCTTGGTCGCCGCGAAGGGCGAGAGGCCCCCGGCCGCGGCGATCCCCTGCAGGAGGGTCGTCCCCGGCGCGACCTCGATGCGGCCCGGCGTGTTCGCCGCGCCCAGGATGAAGATCTCGATGGTCCGCGGCGGCGCCGGCACGCGCTCGGCCAGCGAGGCGAGCGTGACGAACACGGTCGGCTGCTCGGCGAAGTTCGGCGCCAGCCGCGAGGTGAGCTCGGCCTGGATCTGCGCGAGGCTGCGCCCCGCCGCCCGGACCGAGCCCGCGAGCGGCACGCTGATCTGGCCGTCAGGCAGGACGATCGCCGTGCGGTTCAGGTTGGCGTCCTCCAGGACCTCGATCTGGACCGTATCCCCCGGACGGAGCCGGTAGTCCTGCTGCGCCAGCCCCGGAAGTGCGAGAATCGGCAAGGCCAGGACGGCCGCCGCGAGAACCCGAAAAAGTCCCATCGTCAATCCCTCTCCCCGCGCGCACCGGTCCGGCCGGCCGCTGTGGATTTCCCGCAGATTATGTCCGGCCAGCCGGGGAGTGAAGGGAAAACGACGGTGCATCGCGTCCCGCAGGCGATTCTCTCGAAGCCTCTGGCCGCGCTGCCACAGCGGGCCGGTCCGCCGGTCCGCGGCTCGGGTCGCGCGGATGGAAACAGTCGGCGCCCTCGGCCGCGCTTGGTTTCGACGTCCGGCCGTTGCGGCTCCGGGTCAGGATACGTGACTTGCGGCGCTGCGGAATCGGCGGCTACTATCGGACGGGCATTGGTAAGAGGCCTTCCGCGGAGAGCAGTCGGCGGGTTCGGCACGGCGGCGCATGCAGCACCGTGCGTCGGGTTCCGCGATCGTCGGGGAAGGAAGACGGTATTTGAAGGTGCCCCCGGAAGGGGGAACCGTGCGGCTCGGACCGTTTCTGTCTGGGGTTCCGCGCATGAGGGGACACGGGCTTGATGGTCATGCTCGGAACGGGCGACGCCTGATGGACGCGGCGGATACCCGGATCGCCATCGTCGGCATGGCGGCGCATCTTCCCGGCGCGCGGGACATCGAGGCCTACTGGGCCCTGCTGCGCGAGGGGCGCTCGGCCGTCCGCCGCCTCTCGGAGGCGGAGCTGCTGGCCGCGGGCGAAAGCCCGGCGATGCTGCGCAACCCCGCCTATGTTCCCTTCGCGGCGCCGCTGGAGGACTTCGACCGGTTCGATGCCGAGTTCTTCGGCTTCTCGCCCAAGGAAGCGGCCATCCTCGACCCCCAGCACCGCCACTTCCTGGAAGTCGCCTGGGAGGCGCTGGAGAACGCCGGCCACCCGCCCGAGTCCTTCCGCGGCCGCATCGGCGTCTTCGCCGGCTGCGGCATGGGCAGCTACTTCTACTTCAACATCTGCTCGAACCCCGCGCTGGTGGACAGCACGGGCATGTTCCTGCTGCGCCACACCGGCAACGACAAGGATTTCCTGGCGACCCGCGTGAGCCACGTCTTCGACCTCAAGGGGCCCAGCCTCTCGGTGCAGACGGCCTGTTCCACCTCGCTCGTCGCGGCGCATTACGCGGTGCAGGCGCTGCTGAACGGCGAATGCGACATGGCCATCGCCGGCGGCGTCACGATCGAGCTGCCGCAGAACCGCGGCTACCTCTACCGCGAGGGCGAGGTGCTCTCGCCCGACGGCGCGTGCCATGCCTTCGACCACCGCGGGCAGGGGACCGTGTTCGGCTCGGGCGCGGGCGTGGTCGTGCTGCGCCGGCTCGAGGATGCGCTTGCCGACGGCGATCACGTCTGGGCGGTGATCCTGGGCAGCGCGGTCAACAACGACGGCGCGGCCAAGGCGGGCTACCTCGCGCCCTCGGTCGAGGGCCAGGCGGCCTGCGTGGCCGAGGCGCTTGCTGTCGCCGGCGTGTCGGCCGAGACGGTGGACTACGTGGAATGCCACGGCACCGGGACCTATCTCGGCGACCCGATCGAGGTGGCCGCGCTCACCGAGGCCTTCCGGCGCACGACCGACGCCAAGGGCTTCGCCCGGATCGGCAGCGTCAAGACCAACATCGGCCATCTCGACACCGCCGCGGGCGTGGCCAGCCTGATCAAGACGGCGCTGGCGCTGCACCACCGGCAGATGCCGGCGAGCCTCAACTACGAGGCGCCGAACCCCGCCATCGACTTCGCGAACAGCCCCTTCCGGGTGAACGACCGGCTCAGCGACTGGCCGCGCCGGTCGGGGCCGCGGCGCGCCGGGGTCAACTCGCTGGGCGTGGGCGGGACCAATGCGCACATGATCCTCGAGGAGGCGCCCGATCCCGGCCCGTCCGGCCAGAGCGACTGGCCCTTCCAGCTCCTGGCGCTTTCGGCCCGCACGCCTGCCGCGCTCGCCGAGGCCTCCTCGCGCCTTGCCGCGCATCTCAGGGCGCATCCCGAACAGCCGCTCGCCGATGTCGCCTTCACGCTCAAGGAGGGGCGTCGGGCCTTCGAGCACCGGCGCGTGCTGGTGGCCGCCAGCCACGATGAGGCGGCGGCCCTGCTCGAGTCGGGCGATCCGCGCCGCGTCTTCACGCACCGCCGCGTGGGCGAGGCGCCCGACGTGGTGTTCATGTTCCCCGGCGGCGGCGCGCAGTATCCGAACATGGCGCGCGACCTCTACGAGACCGAGCCGGTCTTCGCCGAGTGGATGGACCGCGGCCTGGGCATCCTTGCCGGGCTCACCGACGAGGACATCCGCACCCTCTGGCTGCCCGCGCCCGGCGCCGAGGCGGCGGCGGCCGAGCGGCTCCGGCAGCCCTCGCTCCAGCTGCCGCTGATCCTGATCGTCGAGGTCGCCCTGGCCCGGCTGTGGGAGAGCTGGGGCCTGCGCCCGGCCGCGCTCATCGGCCATTCGATGGGCGAGAACGCGGCCGCCTGCATCGCCGGCGTGATGACGTTCGAGGAGGTGATCGGCCTCGTCCACCTGCGCGGCCGGCTGTTCGACACGGTTCCGGCCGGCGGGATGCTTTCGGTCCCGCTCTCGGAGGCGGCGCTCGCCCCCTACCTCGGCGAGCTCGACATCGCCAGCGTGAACGCGCCCGAGCTGACGGTCGTCTCGGGCCCCGATGCGGCGCTCCGGGCGCTGGCCGACCGCCTGGGCGCCGAGGGGATCGAGACCACCCGCATCGCCATCGACATCGCGGCGCACAGCCGGATGCTGGAGCCGATCCTGGGGCGGTTCCGCGCCCATCTGGCGACGATGACGCTCTCGCCGCCGCGCATCCCGATCGTGTCGAACCGCACGGGGGCGTTCCTCACCGATGCCGAGGCGACGAGCCCGGACTACTGGGTGGCGCACCTGCGCGGGACGGTGCGGTTCGCCGACGGCATCGCCACGCTGCGGCAGAGGGCCGACCGCGTGTTCCTGGAGGTTGGCCCCGGCCGGGCGCTGGCCACCCTGGCGCAGGCCAACGGTGCCATGGGCGGCCAGCCGGTGCCCTCGAGCCTCCGCCACCCCGAGGATCCGGTCTCCGACGACCGCCATTTCATCGCCACCCTGGGCCGGCTCTGGGCCTGCGGGGCCGAACCCGACTGGTCGCAGCTCTGGGGCGAGGCGCGGCGCCGGCGCGTGCCGCTGCCCTCCTACCCGTTCCAGCGGTCGCGCTACTTCATCGCGCCCGGCCGGCCCGCGGCCGTGGAGGATGCCGAGGTCCTGCCCGCCCGGCACGAAAGCGTGGAAGGCTTCGGCTACCGTCTCGCCTGGCGCGCGGCCCCGTCCGACTGCCCGGTCGATGTCGAGACCGAGCTCGGCCCGCCGCTGACCTGGCTCGTCTTCGCCGACGAGGCGGGGCTTGCGCGGGCCGTGGTGCAGCGGCTGCGCGCCGCGGGGCACCGGGTCGTCACCGTGCATGCCGGCGACGCCTTCGCCCGCACCGGCGAGGCGGCCTACACGCTCGCCCCCGAGCGCGGGCGCGAGGGATACGACGCGCTCGTCGCCGACCTGCACTTGCGCGACCTGGCGCCCGACCGGATCGCGCATTTCTGGCTGGTCACGGAGCGCGAGACGTTCCGGCCCGGCTCCAGCTTCTTCCACCGCAACCTCGAACAGGGATTCTGGAGCCTGTTCTTCCTCGGCCAGGCGATCGGCGAAGCCGGCCTGGCGCGGATGCCGCACGTGACGGTCGTGACCTCGGGCGCGGCGCAGGTCCGCGACGAGCCGCTTCCCTACCCCGAGAAGGCGGCGGTGGCGGGGCCGGTCCGGGTGATGCCGCGCGAACTGCCGGGGCTGACGGCGGCGACGCTCGACGTGGCGCTGCCCGACGGCCGGCTCTCGGCGATCCCGCACGAGACCGTCTCGCTCGTGCTCGAGGAGATGCTGGCCACGCCGGCGAACACGGTCGCGGCGCTGCGCGGCGGCCGCCGGTTCGAGACGCGGCTTGCCCCGGCGCCCCTGCCGGACCCCGCGGCCCTGCCGTCCGGTGCGGTCTGGGTCGTCACCGGCGGCTATGGCGGGATCGGCGCGACGATCGCCGAGCGGCTGATGCGCGAGAGCGGCGCGCGCATCGCGCTGATCGGACGGCGCGTGCCCGAACCCGGCGAACTGCGCGCCCTGGCGCTTGCCCGGCTCCGCCGGCTCGGCACGGTGCTGGCGCTCGCGGCCGACGTCTGCAACCCCGAGGAGATGCGCACCGCGCTCGACCGCGTGCGGGAAGAGCTCGGGCCGATCCACGGCGTCATCCACGCCGCCGGAACGGTGGATGACGCGCCGCTGATCGGCAAGAGCCCCGGCGCCGCCGAGGCGGTGCTGTCGCCCAAGGTGCACGGCACCAAGCTGCTCGACGCGCTGCTGCCCGACGGCAGCATCGAGCGGCTTGTCCTGTTCTCCTCCACCTCGACGCTGATCGCGCCCGCGGGCCAGGCCGACTACGTGGCGGCGAACGAGTTCCTCAACGCCTTCGCGCGGTCGCGCGCCGGCGGCCGGACCCGCGTCACCGCGATCGACTGGGGCATCTGGTCGGGCATCGGCATGGCGGCCGAGGCGGCCCAGAGGCGGCAGGCGGAGGGCGAGGGGGAGGTGCCGCTGTCCGGCCTGCCGATCCTGCAGCGGATGGGCGGAAGCGAGAGCGCCAGGCGCTTCGGCGCCACGCTCGGCCCGGCGCACTGGGTCATGGACGACCACCGGCTGAAGGACGGCACCGCCGTGCTGCCGGGCGCTGCCTGGCCCGAGATCGCGGCCGAGGCGCTGTCGGCCGCCGGCGCTCCCTCCGGCTTCGTGCTGAGCGACCTCACCGTGTTCCGCCCGCTCCGGCTCGAGGCCGACGTGCCGCGCGACCTGCGCGTGGAGCTGGTGCGCGAACGCGGCGGCCAACGGCTGATCGCGCGGACGCGCGAGGCCGCGGGCTGGGCGCTGACCGCCGAGGCCGGGATCGCCCCGCTGTCGGGCGAGCCGCGGGCGCTCGACCTCGCCGGCATCCTCGCGCGCTGCCCCGACCGGAAGATCGCCAGGGACGGCGTTGCGCTGCCCAGCGCGCAGGAGGATCGCCTCGCCTTCGGTCCGCGCTGGCAGGTGCTGCGCTCGACCGCGACGGGCGCCGGCGAGGGGCTGGCAGCCCTGTCGCTTCCCGCGCAGGCCGTGGCCGATGCCGAGACGACCGCGATCCATCCCGCGCTGTTCGACATCGGAACCGGCTGGGGGCTTGCGCTGCTGCCGCAGCAGCCGCCCGGCGCGATCTGGGTGCCGGTGACGCTCGGCACCGTCCGGGTCTTCGCCGCGCTTCCGCCCGAGATCCGCAGCTGGGTCCGGCTGAGTGGCCCGCCGGGGGCCGACACCGTGGCGTTCGACGTGACGCTGGCGGATCCTTCGGGCCGCGTCCTGATCGAGGTCGAGGGCATCACCTTCCGCGCGGTGGCGGCCGAGGAGGTCCTGGCGCGGCCCGCGCCGCCCACGCCCGGCGAGCTCGTGCCCGACGAGGGCGGCCGGCGCGCGCTCTCTCCGGCGGAGGAACGCCTGGCCCAGGCGCTCGCCGGCGGGATCCGGCCCGGCGAGGGCGCCGAGGCCTTCCTGCGGGCGCTCGCGGTCGGCGGCCCGCAGGTGATCGTCTCGTCGCTCGACCTGCCGGCGCTGGTGCGGCAGGCCGAGGCATCCGCGGCGGCTGCGCCGGCCGAGGGGCCCGGTTTCGCCCGGCCCGAACTCGAATCGGCCTATGTCGCGCCCAGGACCGAGATCGAGCGCACGCTTGCCGGCTTCTGGTCGGAGCTGCTCGGCGTCGCCGAGGTGGGCGTCGAGGACGATTTCTTCGCGCTCGGCGGGCACTCCCTGATCGCGGTCAGGCTGTTCGCCAGGATCCGCAAGCAGTGGCAGCTGGATTTCCCGATCTCGGTCCTGTTCGAGGCGCCGACGATTGCGCGCTGCGCTGCCCTGATCGCCGAGCGCCTCGGCCCGGAGCAGGCGGCCCCGGCCGACCCGGCCGCCAGGGCCGATCCGGCCGGACCGCGCTTCACCCATCTGGTGGCGATGCATGCGGGCGAGGGCGGTCCGAAGACGCCGTTCTTCCTGGTGGCGGGCATGTTCGGCAACGTCCTGAACCTGCGGCACCTGGCGCATCTGCTCGGCACCGACCGGCCGTTCTACGGCCTTCAGGCGCGGGGGCTCTTCGGCGACGCCGCGCCGCACGAGACGCTGGAGGCGGCGGCGGCGGACTGCATCGCCGAGATGCGCCAGGTCCAGCCCTCGGGGCCCTACCTGCTGGGCGGCTTCTCCGGCGGCGGGCTCACCGCCTGGGAGATCGGCCGGCAGCTCCGCGCCGCCGGCGAGGAGGTGGCGCTGGTCGTCCTGCTCGACACGCCGATGCCGGTGCCGCCGCCGCTGACCCGCGCCGACAAGGCGATGATCAAGCTCGCCGAGTTCCGCGAGCACGGGCTGCGGTTCCTGGTGGAATGGGTCCGGCGGCGGATCGAGTGGGAGCGCGCGCGCCGGGCGCGGGCCGCGGGCGAGCCCGATCCCTCGGTGCCGTCGTTCCACAATGCGGCGATCGAGGCTGCGTTCCGGCGCGCCGTCGGCGTCTACCGGCTGGAGCCCTGGCCCGAGGGCCGCGTCGTGCTCTACCGACCGCCGCTCGACAGGCGCTGGAAGGTAACCGGCGGCCGGTGGGTGAACCGCGAGAGGGACTACGTCTACCCCGACAACCAGTGGACGCCCTTCGCGCCGCGCCTCGAGGTCGTCGAGGTGCCCGGCGATCACGACTCGATGGTGCTCGAGCCCAACGTGCGCGTGCTGGCCGCGCGGCTGCGGGCGGTGATCGCCGAGGTGGAGGCGGATCTCGCCGCCCGCCCGGGCGAACGCCGGGTCGCCGCCGAATGAGGGGAGCCGGGCGATGACGCGACTGAGCGCCCTTCTGATCGGCAACGAGAGCCTGACCGCGGAATGCGGCAACCTCTGGCTGGAGCGCGGCCACGGCCTCGCCGGCGTCGTCACCCGCGAGCCGCGCGTTGCCGACTGGGCGGCGGGCCGCGGATTGCCCGTTCTGGCGCCCGGCGCCGGTCTCGAGGCGCGGGTGCAGGGCATCGCGGTGGACTGGGTGCTGTCGATCGCCAACCTCTCGCTGGTGCCGCCCGGCGTGCTGGCGCGCGCGCGGCAGGGTGGCGTCAACTTCCACGACGGGCCGCTGCCGGGCTATGCGGGGCTGAATGCCCCCGTCTGGGCGCTGCTTGCCGGCGAGTCGCGCCACGGCATCACCTGGCATCTGATGACCGGGGCGCTGGACGAGGGCGACATCCTCGCCGCGCGCGACGTCGCGATTGGCCCGGACGAAACCGCCTTCACCCTGAACGCGCGCTGCTTCGCCGCCGCGCTCGAGAGCTTCCCCGAGGTGATCGCGGCGCTCGAGGCGGGCGGCCATCCCCGGCGGCCGCAGGAGGCGGGGCCGAGGCGTCTCTTCCGCCGCGCCGACCGGCCCGCCGCCGCGGCCCGGCTCGACTTCGCGCGGCCGGCAACCGAGGTCGCCCGCATGGTCCGCGCGCTCGACCACGGCGGCTACCGCAACCCGCTGGCCGTGCCCAAGATCGAGGTCCGGGGCCGGGTGCTTGCGGTCGGCGCTGCCGCGGTCGTTTCCGGCACGGGTCGGCCCGGAGCGGTGCTCGAGGTGACCGAGGCGGGCCTCGTCGTCGCCTGCGGCGAGGGGGCCGTGCGGCTTGCCCGCCTCTCCGACCTGGACGGAACCCCTGTCTGCCCGCGGTCGCTGGATGCTGCGGCGCTGGCCAGCCCCGGCCCCGAGGAGGCGCGGCAGCTCACGGCGGCGCTGGCGCCCGTGGCCGAGGCCGAGCAGCACCTGCGCGGGCTGCTGCGAGCACCCGATCCCGTGGCCTTCGGCGCACCGCCGGCCGGGGCGGCCGACTGGCGGCGAGTTCCGCTCGACCCGGCCGCGATCGCCGATCCGGCGCGGGCGGCGCTCGCGCTCCTGCGCGCCTGCGGCCGCCTGGCGGGTGACCTCGCCTTTGCCGCCGGCCCCTCGCCGGCCCCCGGCTACGTCCTGCCCTGGGTGCCGCTGCGGCTCGACGCGGCCGGGCCCGCGGCGGCGGCCCTCGAGGGCGCGGCGCGCGCGATCGCCGCGGCGCGCGCCGCCGGCGGCATCGCCGCCGACCTCGCCCTGCGCGAGCCGGGCATGCCGGCACTGGCGCCGCCCCCCGTGGCGCTCTCCGCCGCCGCCGGACCGCTCGAGGGCAGCGCCGTCACCCTCGCGCTCGCGCCCGCGCCGGTGCTCTGGCACGATGCCGCCAGGGTCGCGCCCGAGGTGGCCGCAGCTCTGGCCGAACGCACGGGGCGGATCGCTGCGGCGCTCGCGGCGGCGGCGCCCGAGGCCGACCTCGCGGCGCTGAGCCCGCTCTCCCCCGACGAGGAGGCGCGGCTTGCCGGCGCGCTCGCTGCGACCGCCCGCGACTACGACCGCGACCTGACGATCCCCGCGGCCGTCCTGGCCGAGGCCGCCCGCTCGCCCGCGCGCTGCGCCGTGACCGGCGGCGGGGCCACGCTGACCTATGCCGAACTCGCGGCGCGCGCGGCCCGCATCGCTCATGTCCTGCGCGGCATGGGTGTCGGGCGTGGCACGCTCGTCGGGCTGGCCTGCCGGCGGGGCGCCGACATGGTGGCCGGCGCCCTCGGCATCCAGATGGCCGGCGGCGCCTACGTGCCGATGGACCCGGCCTATCCGGCCGACCGGCTTGCCCTCTATGCCGAGGACTCCGGCTGCCCGGTGATCGTCACCGAGGCCGCGGTCGCCGAGGCGCTTCCCCCCGGCCCCGCGCGGCTCGTGCTCGATGCCGACCCGCGCCTGGCGGCCGCGCCCGCGACGCCGCCCGAGGACGGGCCGCGCGCCGAGGATCTGGCGTATGTCATCTACACCTCGGGTTCCACCGGGCGGCCGAAGGGGGTGATGGTCAGCCACCGCAACGTGATGAACTTCTTTGCCGGGATGGACGATGCCATCGGCACCGATCCGGGCACCTGGCTTGCCGTCACGTCGATGTCATTCGACATCTCGGTGCTCGAGCTGTTCTGGACGCTGACGCGCGGCTTCACCGTCGTGATCGCCGACGAGGCCGCGCGGCTCAGCCCCTCGGCCGGGCCGGGCGTGGCGGTCTCGGGCCGGGGCATGGAGTTCAGCCTGTTCTACTGGGGCAACGACGACGGACCGGGCCCGCGCAAGTACGAGCTGCTGCTGGAAGGTGCGAAGTTCGCCGATGCCAACGGCTTCTGCGCGGTCTGGACGCCCGAGCGGCACTTCCACGCCTTCGGCGGGCCCTATCCGAACCCGGCGGTGACCGGGGCGGCGGTGGCGGCCGTCACGCGCAACATCGCCGTGCGCGCCGGGTCCTGCGTGGCGCCTCTCCATCACCCGGCGCGGATCGCCGAGGAATGGGCGGTGATCGACAACCTCACCAACGGGCGCGCGGGGCTGGCCATCGCCTCGGGCTGGCAGCCCGACGACTTCGTCCTGCGCCCCGAGAACACGCCGCCCGCGAACCGCCAGGCGATGCTCGACGCGATCACGACGCTGCGCCGGCTCTGGCGCGGCGAGGCCGTGGAGTTCCCGCGCAAGGACGGAACGCTGCACGCGGTGGTCACCCAGCCGCGCCCGGTCTCGAAGGAGCTGCCCGTCTGGATCACCACCGCCGGCAACCCCGAGACCTGGCGCGAGGCGGGCCGGCTCGGGGCCAACGTGCTGACGCATCTGCTCGGCCAGTCGATCGCCGAGGTCGGCGAGAAGGTCACGATCTACCGCGCCGCGCTGGCCGAGGCGGGGCACGACCCCGCGGCCTTCAAGGTGACGCTGATGCTGCACACCTTCGTCGCCGGGGATCGCGAGACGGCCCGCGAGACCGCGCGCGGGCCGATGAAGGACTACCTGCGCAGCGCGGCGGCGCTGATCAAGCAGTATGCCTGGGCCTTCCCGGCCTTCAAGAAGCCCCAGGGCGTGGCGAACCCGATGGAGATCGACCTCGGCAGTCTCGCCCCCGACGAGCTCGAGGCGATCCTCGACTTCGCCTTCCAGCGCTACTTCGAGGACTCGGGCCTGTTCGGCACGGTGGAGGACTGTCTGGCGCGCGTCGAGCAGTTGAAGGCGATCGACGTGGACGAGATCGCCTGCCTCATCGACTACGGGATTCCGGTGGCGCAGGTGCTCGCGGGCCTCAGGCCGCTGGCCGAGGTGCTGCGCCGCGCGAACGGCGGCGCGGCGCGGGGGGATGAGTCTCTCGCCGGCCTGATCCTCAGGCACGGCGTCACGCATCTGCAATGCACGCCCTCGATGGCCCGGATGCTGGCCGAGGACGCGGGCGCGCGGGCCGCGCTCGGGCGGCTCAGGCGGATGCTGGTCGGCGGCGAGGCCCTGCCGGGGCGGCTCGCGGCCGACCTCGCGGCGCTGACCGGCGGGCCGATCCTGAACATGTACGGCCCGACCGAGACGACGATCTGGTCGTCGGTCGAGCCGACGATGGGCGAGGCGGGGGTCGTCAACATCGGACGGCCGATCGCCAACACCGCCCTCTACGTGCTCGACGAGGCGGGCCGGCCGGTGCCCGATGGCGTGCCGGGCGAACTCTGGATCGGCGGCGAGGGCGTGGCGCAGGGCTACTTGCGGCGCGACGACCTGACCGCCGAGCGCTTCCGCCCCGATCCCTTCGCGGGCCGGGGCCGGATGTACCGCACCGGTGACATGGTGCGGCGGCGGCCGGACGGGCGGCTCGACTTCCTCGGTCGCGCCGATCACCAGGTGAAGATCCGCGGCCACCGGATCGAGCTCGGCGAGATCGAGGCCGCGCTCGAGGCGGCCCCCGGCGTCCGCCAGGCGGTGGTGATCCCCCGCGAGGACACGCCGGGCGACGTGCGGCTTGTCGGCTATGTCACCCACGACGGGCCCCTCGACGAGGCCGCGCTCAGGGCGCATCTCGCCGCGCGCCTGCCCGAGGTGATGGTGCCCTCGCATGTCGTTGCGCTCGAGAGCTTCCCGCTCACGCCCAACCGGAAGGTGGATCGCAAGGCCCTGCCGGCGCCCGGCGCCCGCGGGCCGGCTGCGGCGCCCGAGCCGGTGGCCGCCCCAATGGAGGACAGCGTCGAGGCGGCGATCGCCGCGGTCTGGAAGCGCGTGCTTGGGGTCGAGCGCGTGGGCCGGTCGGACAACTTCTTCAGCCTCGGGGGCCATTCGCTGCTGGCCGTGCAGGCGCACCGGGAGCTGAAGGCCGCGCTCCGGTCCGACCGCATCGCGATCACCGACATCTTCCGCTTCCCGGTTCTCTCGGCCCTGGCCGACCACCTCGGCCGCGTCGCCTCGCCCGTGCCGCCGGCGCCGTCGCCCGGCCCCGTGCCCGCGCCGGAGGAGGCTGCGCCGACGGTGCTCACGCGCAGCGACGCGATGGCCCGCCGGCGCGCGATGCGCGAGGCGCGCGAGCGGGCGCAGGGATAGGGCGGGGGCGGATGGCGGCGGCGGACCGGATCGTGCCCCTCGAGGCCACGCTCGCCGCGCTGTTTCCGCCCGGCACTGCGGTGGCCGCCGAGCCGATCCGCGCACCGGACCGGGGGTTGCCCGCTGCGGAGGCCGCGGCCGTCGCCGGCGCATCGCCCGCCCGCCGGGCCGAATTCGTCGCCGGGCGCGCGGCGGCGCGCCGGGCGCTCGCCGCGCTCGGCCTGCCGCCCGTGGCGATCCCGGCCGGGACCGACCGCGCCCCGCTCTGGCCCGCCGGCGTGGGCGGCTCGATCGCCCATGGCGCCGGCGTCGCGGTCGCGGCGGCGCGGCTCGGCCCGCCGCTCGGCCTCGATGTCGAGGAGAACGCCCCGCTCGAGGCCGATCTCTGGCCCGAGATCTGCGGCCCGGACGAGCTTGCGGCCCTTCCGCCCGGCGACACGGGCCTGCGGGTGCGCCGGGTCTTCGCCGCCAAGGAGGCGGTCTACAAGGCGCAGTATCCGCTGACCGGCCGCCTCTTCGGGTTCGAGCTTCTCGAGGTCACGCTCCGGCCCGGCGGCTTTGCCGCGCGCCTGCGCGAGGGCGTCGGGCCCTTCGCCCGCGGCCACGTCTTTCCCGGCCGCCTCGCGGAGGCCGGCCGTCTGCTGCTGGCCGGGGTGGCGCTGTGAGGCGGACGGGCCTGATCGCGGTCACGGCTGCCGCGGTGGCGGCTGCGGCGGCGGCTGCCGCGTTCTGGTGGCGCAGCGCCCCCGCCGGCCCCGACGACGCGGCCATGGCGGCCCGCTACGCCGCGCCGCTTCCGGCGCCGGAGCGACCGCTCAGGGTGTTCCACATCGGCCACAGCCTGGTGAACCGCGACATGCCCGCCATGCTCGCCCAGCTCGCCGGCGAGGGGCACCGCTACGAGAGCCAGCTCGGCTGGGGCGCGACGCTGAAGTCGCACTGGGGCGACGAGCCGGTGAATGGCTTCGAGGTGGAGAACGCCCACCCCCGATACCGCGACGCCCGCGAGGCGGTCGCGAGCGGCGACTACGACGCGATCGTGCTGACCGAGATGGTCGAGATCCGCGACGCGCTGCGCTACTTCGACAGCCCGCGCTACCTTGCGCAGTTCGCCGCCGAGGCCTGGAAGGCGCGCCCCGACACGCGCGTCTACCTCTACGAGACCTGGCATCCGCTCGACGACCCCGAAGGCTGGCTGGAGCGGCTCGATGCCGACCTGCCGCGCTACTGGGAGGGGGCGCTGCTGCGCCCGGCGCTCGGCCGGCTGCCCGGGGATGCGCGCATCCACCTGATCCCGGCAGGCCAGGCGCTCGCCGCGCTGGTGCGCGAGATCGAGGCGCGGGGCGGGGTGGGCAACGTCCGCGACCGGACCGACCTCTTCGCCCGCACCGAGACGGGCGCACAGGACCAGATCCACCTCAACGACCTCGGCAACTATTTCGTCGCGCTCGTCCACTACGCGGTGCTCTACCACCGCAGCCCCGAGGGAAAGCCCTTCGCGCTGCTCAGGGCCGACGGCACGCCGGCCGAGGCGCCCGCCCCCGAGACGGCGCGGCTGATGCAGCAGGTCGCCTGGGCCGCCGCGCGCGGCAACCGGCTGACCGGCGTCGCCCCCTGAGGCCGCCCCCCGAGGTCGCCCCCCGAGGCCGCCCCCTGCGCCTGCGGCTCCGGCCTCAGGGCACCCCGCGCCGCTTCAGCACGGCAAGGTTGGCGGCCGGGTCGTGCACCACGACCTCGAAGGCCTCGCCGAAGTTGTCGCGCTCGACCCAGGCCGCGATCCCCTCCCAGTCCGCGACATACCGGATCGGGCTCTCGCGCACGTAGTCGAGCACATGCCCCTTGGCGCGCAGCGCCGCCAGCGCCTCGGGGTTCACCTTGCCGTCGAGGTTGATCGTGCGGTCGTGCCAGTAGCCGAGCGTGCCGGTCTGCACCGCGCCGACCCAGGTGTCCTCGGGCACGTTCCTGAGGACCCAGTCCACGACCTGGAAATGGCCCTGCCCCTCGGCCCCCGGCAGGAAGGGGCGGATCCAGAGGGCGACCGAGAGCGCAAGGCCCGCCAGCCCGGCAGCCGCGAGGCCGCCGCGCCAGCGGTTGCCGAGACGCGCGCGCAGGATGTCGATGGCCACCCAGAGGGCGGCCACGATCAGCAGCGGCGCGAGCACCGCCAGATAGCGGCTGAGGAAGTGCGGCGCGCCGAACTCGAGCCCGTAGTAGGCCGACAGGGCGATCCCGTGCACGAGATAGGCGGCGACGACCGGGCGCATCAGCCCGCCCCGCCGCCAGATCCCGACGAGGAACCACACCAGCACCACAAGGACGACCGCGCCCAGCGCCAGCGAGAGCACGGCGGAAGACTCGGCGGCGGTCGGCACCGGAAGCATCGGGAACATGTGCTCGAAGAGCTTCACCGGCAGCAGCGGCAGGTTCTGCCCGAAGGAGGCGCCGAGCGCCTGCGACCAGCCGCTGATCGGCACGATCGAGCCGAAGTTCAGCTTGTTGTAGATCAGCCAGGGCGCCGAGATCACCGTGCAGAGGAGGCCCGGAGGGACGAGCCGCGCCAGCATCTCGCCGAGGCCCGTGCGCAGCCGCACGAGGCAGTCGAGCGCCCAGAGGGCGAAGATCGCCGCCGCCAGGAAGCCGCCGTCGATCCGGCCGAGGAAGGTCAGCCCGCAGAGGAGGCCAAGCAGCAGCCCGGCGCGGCGGGTGACCTCGTTGCCCTGTTCGAGCACGCGGGCGAACTGGACGAGCGCGAGCACCGCGAGGAAGGTGTATAGCCCCGTCTCGAGCGCGTTCATCGTGTGCCGCAGGAGGAGGGGCCCCGCGAACCAGAGCGCCGCGGCAAGCCAGGGCCAGGCGGGCTCGTCGTCCTGCGCCGCAAGCACCCGCGCCGCGAAGGCGCGCACCGCGAACAGCCCGCCCAGCGCGGCCGCCGCGGCGATCAGGTGAATGCCGATCAGGCTGGCCACCTTGTCGCCGCCGGTGATGAGGTAGGGAATGGTGAACAGGAACGTGGCCAGCGGCTGCACCCCGTTCGTGGGGATCGTGCCCTCCGACACCGACATGCCGAGCCCGATCGCCATGTTCCGCGCCACCGTCAGCATCAGGTAGCCGTCCTCGGTCACGAAGAACTGCGACAGCTGCGGCTGGCCGGTCACGATCGGGAACAGCCGGTAGAGCAGCGCCGCCGCGATCACGGCAAGAAGCACGCGGGGCAGGATGCGGTCGGCCATCGAGCTCTCCTGGAATGCCGGCGTCAGAACCGGGTGCGCATGAAGATCCGTTCGGGAAGATGGGCAATCACGCCCATCACGATCCGCCAGAGCGGATCGACATGGACGGGCCGGCCGCGGTCCAGCGCCGCCACGATCCGGGCGGCCAGCGCCTCGGGCGTGGTGGTCAGCGCCGCCGGCAGGTCCATCCCTTCGGTCATCGCCGTGGCGACGAAGCCGGGTTTCACCGTCATCACCAGGACCGGGCCGCGGGCATGCTTCTGCCGCAGCCCCGAGAGCCAGGCGGTGAATCCCGCCTTGGCCGCGCCGTAGACATAGTTCTTCGCACGCCCGCGGTCGCCGGCGACCGAGCTGATCCCGATCACCGCGCCGGGGCCGCCCGCCGCGGCGATCCGGCGCGCGGCCGCCTCCAGCGTCAGCGCCGGACCGGTGAAGTTGGTGGCGATCACCTCGGCCGCGCGCGCCGGGTCGGCGGCGTTCGCCTCCTGGTCGCCCATCAGCCCCACGGCCGAGATCACGATGCGCGGCAGTGCCGGCAGGCCGTCGAGGAAGGCCTCGATCCGGGCAAGGTCGGTCGCATCGTAGGCGTGGGTCGTCACGGCAACGCCGTGCCGGGTGGCATAGTCGGCGGCATCGCGGTCGAGCGCGGCGGGGTTGCGCGCGGCAAGCTGGAGCGGGTGGCCCCGGGCGGCCAGCAGCTGGGCGATCGCGCGCGCGATGTCGGATCCCGCGCCCAGGACCAGCACCGGCGCCCCGGCATTTCCGCCGGCGGGGTCGGAAACCCGGCTCACAGCCCAAGCCTCTGCGCCAGCGCCGAGGTCATCCGGCCGGGGCCCTCCTGGGCCGCGCGCAGGGCGCGGAAGCGGTCGAGCGCCGGGCCGTAGCCGGCCTTCAGGGTCTCGGGGGTCATGCGGCTGTCCTTCGCAAGGTAGAGGCGCCCGCCGGCCTCGCGCGTGATCGCGTCGAGCCGGTCCATCAGCCGCAGCGCGGCGGCCGACACGGGGAAGTCGAGCGCAAGCGTGTAGCCCTCGATCGGGAACGAGAGCGGGCGGTCGGGCGCGCCGGGGCCGAACCGCTTGAGCACCGCCAGGAACGACCCCAGCCCCGAGGCCGCGATCGCCCCGAGCAGCGCGGAAAGCCCCTCGCGGGCGGTCGCGAGCGGCAGCGCGCACTGATACTGCGCGAAGCCGCGGCGGCCGTAGATGCGGTTCCAGTCGAGAAGCGAGTCGAGCGGATGGAAGTAGCGCGCCCAGTCCACCAGCTCCGGCCCGCTCCGGCGGCTGCCCGCCCGGAAGTAGGCGGCGTTGAAGAGCCCGACGGTGAGGCGGTTGAGCGCCACGGCCGGGGCATCGAGCGGCACCCGGCGGGGCCTGCGGTGCGGGATCTCGAAGGGGCGCGCGCGTCGGGCGGGGGGCAGGTCGTCGCGCGTGGCATGCTCGCCGAGGTAGACGAGGCTGCGGCCGCGCCGCGCCCCGCCGGCGAGGCAGTCGATCCAGGCCACGGAATAGGTCGCATCGAGATTCGCCTCGAAGGCGGCGATCGCGGCGTCGAGGTCGGGGGCGACGATGGTGCGCTGCATGATCCAGCCGGTCTCGACCCGCCGCAGCCGGATCGCCGCGGTCAGGATCGTGCCGGTCAGGCCCATCGCGCCCGGCGTGGCGCGGAACAGTTCGGGGTTCGACTGCGGCGAACAGCGGCGCAGCTCGCCATCGGGGCAGAGAAGGTCGAACCAGGCGACATGATCGGCGAAGCTGCCGTCGCGGTGGTGGTTCTTGCCGTGCACGTCGGCCGCGATGGCCCCGCCGATGGTCACGAAGCGCGTGCCCGGCGTGACCGCCGGGAAGAAGCCGCGCGGCAGGAAGGCCGCAATCACGGCATCGAGCGTCACGCCGGCCTCGGCCTCGAGCAGCCCTGTCCCGGGGTCAAAGCGGATCATCCGGTCGAGCCTGCGGCAGCTGATGACGCCCGCGGCATTGAGCGCGGCATCGCCGTAGCTGCGCCCGAGCCCCCGCGGGATCGCCGAGGGCAGCGCGGCGAGCGTCGGGGCGACCGCCTCGGGCCGGGCCGGCGAGGCCACCGTGCAGAGCACGCGCGGCCAGCGGCCCCAGCCCGAAAGCTCCACCCGGCGGGTCATGCGGCGGTTCCGTCTCCGAACACGAAGCGCCGGTCGAGCCGGTACTTGACCCAGTAGCCGGCCGCGAGCCCGAGCGCGCCGCCGAGGTAGAGCATCGCCCGGCTGCCGCTGGCAAGGAAGAACAGCGTCTGCGTGCCCCAGAAGATCGCCGTCGTCGCCAGCCCCATGAGCGTGTAGAGCGAGAACTTGCGCCCGTGCGCGGCCAGCCCGCCGGAGCGGTCGTTGAAGATCCACCGCTTGTCGAGCAGGTATTTCACGACGAGGCCCGTGCCGGTCCCGGCGCCGAGCGCCAGCCAGTAGGAAAGGCCGGCGCCGCCTTCGGGCGGCATGAGGGCGTGCGCCAGCGCCTGGGTGCCGAGGTTCACCCCCGTCGCCAGCACCGCGAAGGCGGCGTAGAGCGCGGCGAGCCCGAGCCCGGTCACGGCCAGATCCCCGCGCCGATCACGATCGCCGCCGAGAGCAGAACCGTCAGCCGGCTGGGCCAGTCGCGCGCCGCGAACACGATCGGGTCGTCATCCATGAAGCCGCGGTGGGTCATCAGCACCATCCGGCCGATCCAGTAGAGCAGGAGCGGGCAGATGAGCCAGAGCGCCTCGGGCCGGGAATAGAGGCGCAGCACGTCCTCGCTGCTGATGTAGAGGGCGAAGACCAGCACCGCCGCGAAGCCCGAGGCGATCGCCATCTCGCGCAGGAGCGGCAGGTCCGCGGTCTCGTAGCCGCGCCCGGCCGTCTTGCGCCCCTCGGGCTGCCGGGCCAGCTCCGCCTGGCGCTTGACCGCCGCCAGCGCGAGGAACAGGAACATCGAGAAGCCGAGCATCCAGGGCGAGAGCGGCAGCGCGGTCGCCGCGGCGCCGGCGATGATCCGGGCCGTGTAGAGGCCGGCGAGCGTCAGCACGTCGAGCAGCGCCTTGCGCTTCAGCCAGAAGGAATAGGCGAAGGTCACCGCGTAGTAGACCGCCAGGGCGCCGAGGAAGGCCGGGGGCGTCCAGAGCATGGCGATGCCCGCCGCCCCTGCCAGGAGCGCGGGCGCCAGCGCCATCCCCCAGGCGACCGGCAGCTGCCCCGAGGCGAAGGGCCTCAGGCGCTTGCGCGGATGGGCGCGGTCCGCCCCGAGATCGACGAGATCGTTCAGCAGGTAGACGCTCGAGGCCGTGAGGCAGAAGGCGACGAAGGCCGCAAGCGCGGCCGGCAGGGCGCCGAGGTCGTGCGCGGCCAGCATCGGCAGGAACACCAGCAGGTTCTTCGACCACTGATGCGGCCTCAGCGCCCTGAGGAGCGCCCGCATCCGCCCGCCCGTGGGGCCGAGGTGCAGCGTGTCGCGGTGGGCCGCATCCAGCGCCCGGCGCACCGCGGGGCGCGCCCCGGCGGTGATCGCCCGACGCGCCTCGGCCCAGACCGGCAGGTCCACCCGGCCGTCGCCGACGTAGTCGAACCCGCCCCGGCCGTAGCGCGAAACCAGGAACGCGGCCTTTCCACGCCCTCCGAGGTTCCCCTCGACGCCCGGCCCGCCGGTTCCGAAGGCCTCGTCGAAGAGGCCGAGATGCGCCGCCACGGCATCGACCTGGGCCTGGTCCGAGGCCGAGACGAGCACCACCCGGCGGCCCTCCGCCCGGGCGCGGCGGACAAGCTCCAGCACTTCCTCGTTGTAGGGCAGCGCATGGCCCGGCGTGACATGGCCCGCCGCGACCCGGCGCTTGAAGGCCGCCTTGCCGCGCAGGAGCGCGGCGATCAGCCCCGGCAGGGCCGCAGGGCGACGGGCGATCAGGGCGATGAGGTTCTCGTGCAGCGTGTCGGTCAGGCAGAGCGTGCCGTCGAGATCGACGACGAGCACGGGACCGGCTGACCCGGACCGCGTGGCGCGCGCAGGGCTGGCGGGGTCCGGCAGATCGGCCGGTGTGACGACTGCGGGTTTCGTCATCTTGCCGTAGAGTCCGTTCGACCACAGGCACCCGGCTGCCGGACACCCTGCTCCCCCGGGGCGCGATGATACCCGCCGAATCTCCGCCTGACCAGCCGAGGCCGGGCCGGAGGGGTGCCGGAGACCGGTTTTTTCCCGATGCGACACAAACGGGCGGAAGGCCCCGTCCGGCGGCGGATCATGGCGCGCCTTCGGCAGAATTCCGCAGGTCCGTCAGCCCGCAGCGGCGATCGCGGCGTGACGGAACTCCGCAGCGGCAGAAATCCGCCGGCCCCTGTGGCGCCTTCTCGCCGAGTCTCTCAACCGGCGATTGCCTTGTTCGCGAGGCTTGTCCAGTTTCCCGCCACAACGACCGGGACAGTGCGACTTTGTAGCGTGAAATAAGGGGTTCGTCGCGGTCGGCCGCCGGCGCCAAGCCGGCGGAAGACGGGTACGAGCGGGGATGGTTTCCCAGGATCGAACGCTTTGGCGCGGACGGTGCCCGTCCGCGGCAGGAGGAGTAATGACTCGCAGTCGTCGGATTTGCCTTGGATCTGACAGATTCCGGTCACCGTCGGGCCTTCGTGCGGCCTTCGTGAGTCCTCCAATCGGCAACAGTGTCTCTTCGAGACGGAACGGACGTTGGGTTCGCCCCTGCCACTCGGGCGGATCGGACAAAGGGGGATACGGCAGATGAACGCGCTTACTCCGGTCGGCGGTGGGGCGACTTCAGGGCTCCGCGCCAGCTACTACCTGCTTCCGACCACCACCACGCTGCTCACCCAGGTGAACTTCGACGCCCCTCCCTCGGCCACGGGGTCGGTGTCCTCGCTGAACCACTACCGCACCAACGCCGCCTTCTGGGAAGGCGGCCGGGCCGACCGTTTCGCCGCGAAGTACGAAGGCTTCCTGAACGTCGAGAAGGCGGGAAAGTACACCTTCTACCTGCGCCATGACGACGGGGCGCAGCTCTTCGTCAACGGGCAGCGCGTGGTCTCCGATACGGGGACGCTGCCCGCGGGGTCGCCCGACCGCGTGTCCACCGTCTCGCTCAACCTGACGGCCGGCTCGCACGCGATCGAGATCCGCTACTTCGAGAAGACGGGGCTCCAGTCGCTCCGTCTCGAATGGGCGGGGCCCGACACCGCCGGCGCGCGCCGCCTGCTCGACGGCGCCCACCTGACGCACGAGCCGGTTGCACCCACGCCCGCGCCCGCGCCCGCGCCGGCCGCCCCGGCGGTTCCCATCCTGTCCCCGACCGCGCCGGTGCAGAGCGCGCCGGCCTCCGGCGCCGAGCCCGGCAAGCTCGGCCTCAAGGCGGAATACTTCGCGCTGTCCGGGTCGGTCCGCTCGCTCTCCGCTATCAACTTCGATGCCAGCCCCGTCGCCACCGCCGAGGTCGGCCAGCTCAACTGGGCGCGGTCGAACAACCCGTTCTGGCAGGGCGGCCCGACCGACAACTTCGCCGCCCGCTTCACCGGGGATCTCGTCGTCGAGAAGGGCGGGCGCTACACCTTCTACCTGCGCTCCGACGACGGCTCGCAGCTCTTCATCGACGGCCGGCAGGTCATCAACAACGACGGCGTGCACAACAACGTCGAGAAGACGGTCACGCTGACCCTTTCCGCCGGCCTGCACGACATCGAGGTGCGCTACTTCGACCGCACCGGGGCGCAGACGCTCCAGCTCGACTGGCGCGGACCCGACACGCTCAACGCCCGTTCGGTCATCTCGGGCAAGCACCTCGTGCACGACGCCCCCGCGGGCGGCAGCACGGGGGGCAGCACGGGGGGCACGACCGGGGGAAGCACCGGCGGAACCGCCGGCGGCAGCACCGGCGGAACCTCCGGCGGCACGACCGGCGGGACGGGCAGCAGCAAGTGGCCCGGCCTGAAGGCCGAGTTCGTCGCCCTGCCCTGGTCGGCCAAGACGCTGGCCGACGTCAACTGGGCCGCCGCCGACCCGACCAAGACCGGCTACATCGGCGCGCTGTCGTGGATGCGCACGAACGAGAGCTTCTGGAAGGGGGCGCAGGCCGACCTCTTCGCCGCCCGCTTCACCGGCGACCTGAACGTGGTCAATGCCGGCCGCTACACCTTCTACCTGACCTCGGATGACGGCTCGGCGCTCTACATCGACGGCCGCCTCGTGATCAACCACGATGGCGGGCACGAGACGACCGAACGCAGCGTCACGCTCGACCTGACGCGCGGCGCCCACCGGATCGAGGTGCGCTACTTCGAGAACTACGGCGAGCAGAGCCTGCGGCTCGAGTGGATGGGTCCCGACAGCAACAACGTCCGCCGGGTGATCGACGGGCCGAGCTTCAGCCACGACGGGCCGATCAACGCCGGGG
>JANZZL010000117.1 GCA_026419405.1 Paracoccaceae bacterium
GCGTTCCGTATCTGCCGCCGCCGGGCATGCGGCGCCGGTCAGGCGCGGGCGAGCACGAAGTCGAACTCGACATCCCAGAACGGCCCCTCGAAGCCGGCCTCCTGCGCCCGCGCCGGATCCTCGACGCGGCGGAACTCGGCAAGCAGGCTCTCCTTGACGCCGAACACGGCATCCGAGTCGATGTAGGGGTCGTCGGGGTCGAAGATGTGGGTGGTCAGCGGGTCGTAGCCCTCGGCGGTGATGATGAAGTGCAGATGCGCCGGCCGGTAGGGGTGGCGCCCGAGCGCGCGCAGGAGCCTGCCCACCGGCCCGTCGTCGGGGATCGGGTAGAAGCGCGGCTTGACCGCGCGGAACCAGTAGCGGCCGTCCGCGCCGGTGGTGAACACGCCGCGCAGGTTGAAGTCGGGCTGGAGGCCCTTCTGCTGCACGTCGTAGAAGCCCTCGTCATTGGCCTGCCAGACATCGATCCGCGCGCCCGCGACGGGCCGGCCCTCGGTATCGAGGATGCGGCCGCGCACCCGCATGTCCTCGCCCTTGCGGTCGAGGCAGATGTTGGCGCCCATCTCGTATTCCGGCGCCCCGGCGACGTGGAACGGGCCGAGCACGGTGTTCTCGGAGGCGCCCTTGGGGCGGCGCGAGTTGATCGCATCGACCAGCATCGAGACGCCGAGCACGTCCGACAGCAGGATGAACTCCTGCCGCCACTCGGTGCACATGTGGCCGGTCTGGGTCAGGAACAGGATCGCCTTGAGCCATTCCTCCTGGGTCGGCTCGATCTCCTTGACCGCCTCGTGCAGCTTGCGGGTGATGACCTCCATCACCTGGCGGAGCCGGGGGTCGGCGGCGTTGGCGTTGCGGCCGGTGACGACCTCGACGCTGTCGGCCTCGGTGAAATAGCCCTTCTCGTGCGCGGACATGGCCCCGTCCTCCCCCCTCAGCGCGCCAGGATCTTCGCCAGCACCCGGCGCAGGTCGGCGGCCGGGTCGGCGGTCATCGCCTCGGCCCGCCAGGCGACGTGATGGTCGGGGCGGACGAGGATGCAGCCGGAATCGCCGATCTCGCGGGCGCGCGCCCAGTCGCCCGTCAGGTCCTCGATGGCGCGGCGCGGGCCGATCAGGCGCACCGCGATGTCGAGCCCGAACTCGGCGCCCACGCTGCGCGCCGCGGCCTCCCAGGCCTCGCCGCCGATGCCGGTGAAGATCGTGAAGCGGCCCTTGCCGCAGAGGTCGAGGGTGGAGTGCTTCGCCCCGGTGCCGTGCTCGTAGACCCAGACATGCGGGATCCGCGCGCCGGGCCAGGTGGTGGGCTGGTAGTGCAGCTCGGCGTCGAGCTCGAAGGCCGGCTCGATCTGGCCGTCGGTCTCCACCGCGTCGGAGCGGTAGCGCTGGTTCATCTCCACCCCGTGGGCGTCGAACTCGTACTTCTTGAAGGCGATCGCCTCGCGGATCGCGGCGCGCTGGCGCTCGGCCTCGGGGGTCGCGTCGCAGCGCGCCTCGAGGTTCTTCTGCATGATCTCGGGCCGGACCCCCTCGGCCATGCCGAGCGCCTTGAAGATCGGGCCGAACTCGGCGATCGACTGGTTGGCGCGGGTGACGATCTGCCGGGCCACCGGCGCGCGCTCGGCCGAGTAGCTCTCGAGCAGCCGCGGGCCGGCCTGGCCCCGGATCACCGCGGCGAGCTTCCAGGCGAGGTTGAAGCCGTCCTGGATCGAGGTGTTGGAGCCGAGCCCGTTCGAGGGCGGGTGGCGGTGCGCGGCATCGCCCATGATGAACACCCGGCCCGCGTGCATCCGGGTGGCATACATGTTGTTCACCGTCCAGGTGTTGGCCGAGAGCAGCTCGATCTCGAGCTCGGGGTCGCCGACGAGCTGGCGGGCGACCTGCGTCGCCATCGCCGCGTCCACCACCGGGGCGGGCTGGTTGATGTCGTAGCCCCAGACGATGAGCCATTCGTACCAGGGCCGGACCATCCGCACGAGGCCCATGCCGATGCCGCCCACGTCGGCGCCGGGCTGCATCACCCAGTAGAGCACGCTGGGCCGATGCGCCACGTAGCGCGACAGGTCGGCGCGGAACAGGATGTTCATCGAGCCGCCGACGCCCATCCGCCCCTCGAACGGGATGCCGGCATGCTCGGCCACCGCCGAGTTGCCGCCGTCGGCGCCGACGAGATACTTCGAGCGCACCGTGAAGGTCTCGCCCGAGAGCCGGTCGCGGCAGGTCGTGGTGACGCCTTCGGAATCCTGCTCGTGGCCGATGTATTCGGTGGACATCCGCGCCTGGGTGCCGCGCGAGCAGGCGGTCTTGAACAGCAGCGGCTCCATGAAGGTCTGCGGCAGGTCGTTCATCCGCGTCGGGCTGGAGAGCACGTGTTCGGCCTGCGAGAGCGGATGGGTGCCCCAGGTCTTGAGGCGGCCGATCTCCTCGCCCGCGAGGCTCTCGCAGAAGACGTTCTCGCCCATCAGCTCCTGCGGGGTGGCGTGCATGTAGGCCTCGGCCTCGACATCGCGGCCGAGGTCGCGCAGCACCTCCATCGTGCGCTGGTTGGTGATGTGGGCGCGCGGCGTGTTGGCCAGCCAGCGGTAGCGGTTGATCGCCATGTTGGCGATCCCGTAGGTGGACAGGAGCGCCGCCGTCGCCGAGCCCGCGGGGCCCGTGCCGACGATCAGGACGTCCGTGGTGATCTGTGCCATGGTCCGGTCTCCTCCCCTTGCCCCGGCGGGACGGCGCGCGGCCGGCGCCCTGCGCCGCCTGGCCGCCCCGTGAGGGGCGGAACCCGGTTAGCATGGCGAAAAGCGGAACTTGATCGAATGTGATCCGGTCAATATAGCCTTGCGTTATGAAAATCGACCCGCGCCATCTCGAGATCCTGGCCGCGATCGTGGACCGCGGCGGGCTGACCGAGGGCGCGGCGGCGCTCGGCAGGTCGCAGCCCTCGGTGTCGCGGACCCTCGCGCAGCTCGAGGCGCGGATCGGCGCGCCGCTGTTCCGCCCCGGCCGCCGGCCGCTCCAGCCGACCGAGATCGGCCTGGCGCTGGCCGAGCAGGGCCGCGCCGTGCTGAAGGCGGGCCGCGCCGCCGCCGAGCTGGTGGACCGCCACCGCTCGGGCCAGGCGGGCCTGGTGCGGGCGGGCGGCACGCCGATCTTCATGGACGGCGTCGTCGCGCCGATGATCGCCCGCTTCAACGAGGCGCTGCCCGGCGTGCGGGTGGACCAGTCCTACGGCTATGCCGAGGAGCTGATCGCCCGGCTGAGGGGCGGCGCGATCGACATCGCGGTGCTGCCGCTGACGCGCGAGGGCGTGCCGGCCGACATGGCCTTCCGGCCGCTCCTGCCCGGGCTCAACGTGATCGCCTGCCGGCAGGGCCACCCGCTGGCGCGCCGAAGGCTGCTGACCCCCGGCGACATCGCGCATTACCCCTGGATCGCCCCGCCGCCGGAAAGCCCGCTCTACCGCGACCTGCGCCGCGCGCTCGCCCGGATCGGCGCCGAGGACTTCCGCATCAGCTTCTCGGGCGGCTCGCTCGCCTCGGTGCTGAGCGTGCTGACCGGTTCCGACAGCCTGACGGTGCTGCCCTATTCGGTCGTCTTCCTGCTGCGCGAGACGAGCCGGATCACCGCGCTGTCGCTGGAGATCGGCCACCCCGAGCGGATCGTCGGGCTGCTCAGCCCCGCGACGGCCGAGCCCGCCCCGGCCGTCCGGCGCTTCCGCGACTTCCTCGCGGCGCAGTTCGAGGCGCTCGGCCGGCGCATCTTCCGGCACCGCACCGACCAGCTCTGGCGCTGAGGCGCCGCCTCAGGCCAGCACCGCCTTCGGCAGGTATCAGTCCAGCACCGCCTTCGGCAGGTAGAAGCTCACCACCCAGTTCGGCACATCGACGATCTCGGAGATCCTGAGGTCGCCCGCGACCGAGCAGAGCATGTAGGCCTCGACCGCGGACATGCCGGTGGCGGCGCAGAGCCAGTCGATCATCCGCGAGACGGCCTCGCGCGCCCCCGTCATCAGGTCGGGGCCGATGCCGGTCGTCACCCGGTAGCCGGCGCGGTCCACGTGGCTTGTCACCGGGCCCGGGGTCTCGAGCCGTGGCGCGGGCAGGTTCGCTCCCTTCACCAGATCGACGCGGATCTCGACCGTCATCGGGCTTTCGATCGCGGTGCCGCAGACCTCGCCGTCGCCCTGGGCGGCGTGGGTGTCGCCAAGCGACAGCAGCGCGCCCGCGACCTCGACCGGCAGCCAGAGCGTGGTGCCGGCCGAGGTGTCGCGGATGTCGAGGTTGCCGCCCACCCGGCGCGGCGGCACCACGCTGTGCAGCCCCGGCTCGGCCGGCGCAAGCCCGACCGTGCCGACGAAGGGCCGCAGCGGGACGCGCGCGAAGCGGCCGAAGGCGGCGGGCGCGGCAAGGCCCGTATCGTAGGACCAGACGTGCAGCGCCGGGTCGGGGAAGCTGTCGGCGAGCAGGCCGAAGCCGGGGATGTTCGCCGTCCAGCCCCAGCCCGAGGGGTGGAAGCCGAGGAAGGTCACCGCCACCGCATCGCCCGGCTCGGCGCCCTCGACCAGGATCGGGCCGGTCACCGGGTTGACCCGGGCGAAGTCGAGCCGGCCGAGGTCGGCGAGCGTCGCCGAGGGGCCGAGCTGGCCGCCCGAGGCGTCGATCGTCTCGAGCGCGACGGTCTCGCCGGGGCGGACGGTGAGCACCGGCGGGAAGGCGTTGTTCCAGCCGAGGTGATGGGCGTGGCTGTGGATGGTGTGGGTGCAGGCCATGCGGCTATCCTCCGTTGCGCCGGCGCAGGACGAGGTCATCGATCTCGCGGTTGCCCATCAGCCCGTTCGGCAGGAAGGCCATCACCGCGACGATCACGCCGCCGAGCGCGAGCCCCGAGAGCCCCAGCAGCTCGGGCAGCTTCACGCCGGCCAGGACCGGACCGGTCTCGAGCCAGCGCACCGCCTCGAGCCCGATCGAGATGAGCAGCGTGCCGAAGACCGCGCCGCTCACGCTCCTCAGCCCGCCGAGGATCAGCATGGCGACGGTGAGGAAGACGAAGTTGAAGTAGAAGGGCCGCGCCGAGATGGTGCCGAGGTGGAAGGCATAGGCGATGCCGGCGGCGGCGAAGAACAGCGTGCTGGCCACCCAGGCCACCAGACGCACGCGGAACACGTCTACCCCCATCGCCCGCGCCCCCACCTCGTCGTCGGCCGCCGCGCGCAGCATCAGCCCCGTGCGGCTTTCGCGGAAGAGCCGCGCGAGGAAGATCGCGGCGACCACCATCAGCGTGAGCTGCGGCAGATCGAGGATCTTCGGGATGCCGAAGAGCGCCTGGTTGCCCTTGAAGATGTCGGTGCGGTGCAGGAAGATCGAATGCACGATGACGAGGATGGCGATCGAGAAGATCGTCATCCCCACGCCGTTGAGCCGCGCCATGAAGAGCCCGGTCAGCAGGCCGAGGACGCCGGTGATCAGCACCGCGAGCGCCGCCGAGGCGAGCGGCGAGAGCTCGAAGGCGTTGAGCCCCCAGGGCGCGTCGGGCAGCGACACCGCCTTCATCGCCGCCGGCGTGACGCAGATCGCGGCCGTGTAGGCGGCGATGCCCATGAAGGCGGCATGCGCGAAGCTGGTGATGTTGGCGTTGCCCATGAACACCTGGAGCCCGACCACCACGAGCAGGTTGACGAAGGTCGCGTAGAGGATGCGCGCCTGCCAGGCCTCGCCCCAGAGGTAGTAGGCCCCGACGACGGCGATCACCACGAGCCCGAGGAGCGCGCTGCCCAGAAGCCCCCGCCGCTGCGCCGAGTTGAGGCGCGGGCGGCTCACAGCTTGTCTCCCTTCTCGCGCGCGGGCGACAGGATGCCGTCGGGCCGCCAGACGAGGATCAGCGCGACGAGCGCGAAGACGACCGCATGCGCGAGGCCCCCCGCGCTCTGCGGCAGGAGGATCAGCACCGCGACCTCGGCGATGCCGAGCAGGAAGCCCCCCAGCACCGCGCCGGGCAGGCTGCCGAAGCCGCCGATCACGCAGGCGACGAAGGCCGAAAGCACCGGGTCGAAGCCCATGTGCGGCTGCGCGCTGCCGCGCCGGGCCATGATGAAGATGCAGGCGAGCCCGGCAAGGAAGCCCGAGATCGCGAAGGCCCCGGCGACGACGCGGTTGGCGCGCAGGCCGCAGAGGCGCACCATCTCGAAGTCGAGCGCCGCGGCGCGCAAGGCCATGCCGAGCGTGGTGCGCCTGAGGAACAGCAGCAGCGCCACGATCGCCGCCACCGTCACGGCGGTCTCGTAGATCTGGAGCGAGGAGACGCGCACCGGGCCGAGGGTCAGCGTCCGGTCGAGGAAGATGAACTGCGTCGCCGCCACCGGCCGGGGCGAGCCGAGGAGCAGGAAGAGGTTCTGCAGGATGATGCTGACGCCGAAGGCGGTGAGCAGGCCCGTCGTCAGGTCGGCGCCGCGCACCGTGCGGAAGGCCACCCGCTCGAGCACGACCGCGACCGCCATGCAGGCGAGCACCACGCAGGCCATCAGGATCCACGGGTTGCCGGTCAGCAGCGTGCCCGTCACGGCGAGGGAATAGCCGCCGAAGGCGATCACCTCGCCATGCGCGAAGTTCACCAGCCGCATGATCGAGAAGACGATGGCAAGCCCCAGCGCAATCAGCGCGTATTCCGCCCCGAAGCTCAGCGCGTTCAGGCTCTGCTGGATCAGGTAGTCCATCAGCCGTGCACCCCCGTGAGCTCGTCCATCAGGCCGCTGCCGTCGCCGAAGGCGGCGGCCGGCCCCTGCCGGGTGACGACACCGTTGCTGAGCACATGGACCGAATCCGACACCGCGATCGCGGCGGCGGCGTTCTGCTCGACGAGCAGGATCGTGGTGCCCTGCGCCTTCAGCTCCTCGATGATGCGGAAGATGCGGCCGACGATCTGCGGGGCGAGGCCCAGAGAGGGCTCGTCGAGGAGCAGGATCCGCGGCCGGGCGAGGAGCGCGCGCGCGATGGCGAGCATCTGCTGCTCGCCGCCCGAGAGCGTGCCCGCCGGCTGGTCCCGGCGCTCGCCCAGCACGGGGAAGCGCTGGAACCAGGAGTCGATCTCGGCGGCGAGCGCGCGGCGGTCGCGGCGGATGGCGCCGCCCATCACCAGGTTCTCGCGCACGGTGAGGTTGGCGAAGACCCGCCGCCCCTCGGGCGCGATGGCGATGCCGAGGCGGCAGCGGTCCTCGATGGCGAGGCCCGAGAGGTCGCGGCCGGCGAGCCGGATCGTGCCGGTCGCGCGCGCCGCCCCGGTGATCGCCGAGAGCGTCGAGGTCTTGCCCGCGCCGTTGGGGCCCAGCAGCGCCACGCATTCGCCCTCGCGCACGCAGAGGTCGATGCCGTGCACGGCCTCGATCACCCCGTGGAACACCCTGAGCCGGCCTATCTCCAGCATCGCCCCTCCCCTCGGGTCCGGCGGCCGTTCAGGTGCGCCCGGTCCGTCACGGCCGCCGGTGTCCCGGCCTCACCAGTTCGGCACGTTGGCCGGAACCTCCTGCGCGACGACCATGCGCCGGCCGTCCTTGAAGCCGATGACCGGGATCTCGCGGAGCGCGTAGCTCTTCGTCTCCTTGAACGAGATCGACTCCACCGACATCACCGGGATGCTGTCGGCGGCGCGGATCGCCGCGCGGATCGCGGCAGGGTCGTCGGCGCCCGCCTGTTCGATGCCGTAGGCCATGATGCGGATCATGTCGCCGCCGAGCGCCGGGAACAGGCCGTTGACCGGAATGCCGATCTCGGCGCACTGCTTCTGGAAGGCGTCGATCCGGCTGCCCGGCACCGCGGGCGCGAGGGTTCCGAAGAACACCCGGTCGAGCAGGGTCGGGTCGTCGGCGGCGAGCGCGTCGAGCGAGGGGTCGTCGAACCCGTCGGAGCCCACCACCCAGGCGTCGAGCCCGGCGGCGCGCATCTGCCGGATCAGGATGCCCACGTCGGGCATCGCCCAGGAGATGTAGACCGCATCCGGCGCGGGGTCGAGCGCCTTGAGCTCGGCGATCTGCGGGCTCCAGTCGGTGGTGCCGGCGGTGTAGTTGAGCCGCTTGAGCAGCCTGCCGCCGCCCGCCTCGATCACCTCGGCGAACCATTCCGGCGTGCGCGCCGACCACGAGCCGCCCTCGTCGGAGGTGAAGATCGCCACGTTCCTCACCCCCTGGGCCAGCGCGTAGTTGGCGGCCGCTGTGGCGGTGTAGGGGTCGGGCGAGACATTGGTCAGGAAGTTGTCCACCACGCCCGAGTGCATCTCGACCTGGGTGCTCTGCGCCTGGATCAGCGTGACCCCGTTCTGCGCGGCGATCTGCGCCACGGGGATCATCGTGTCGGAGAAGGGAATGGTGCTGAGCGCCACGATCCCCTGCCCCAGGAAGCGCTCGGTGGCCGAGATCGCCGACTGGGTGTCGGAGCCGGTGTCCTGGATCAGGAGCTCGATGGGCCGGCCCGCCACGCCGCCCTCGCGGTTGATGATCTCGGCCATGCACTTCGCGCCGTCCACCTCGTTGTAGATCGCGAAGTCGCCGGTGAGCGGAACGGCAAGGCCGATCTTCACCGTCTCCTGCGCCAGCGCGCCGCCGGCAAGGGCGGTGGTGCAGGCGGCGGCCGCCGCGAGGCGGGCCAGGGCGTGCGTCGTCTCCATCTCTCCACTCCTTTCGCTAGTCTGCTGGTTGCCCGAGATAGGCGGTGATCACGTCTGGGTTGCGGGTGACCTCGGCCGGCGGGCCGGTGGCGATCACCCGGCCCATGTTCATCACCGTGAGCCGCTCGCAGGCCGACATGATGAAGCGCAGGTCGTGCTCGATGAGCAGGATGGCGCAGGGGTGGCGGCGGCGCAGCCAGGTGAGGTTGGCGAAGAGCCGGTCGGTCTCCTCGGGGTTCATGCCCGCGGCGGGCTCGTCGAGCATCAGCACCTTCGGCCGCAGCGCGAGCGCGCGCACGATCTCGAGCCGGCGCATCTGGCCGTAGGGCAGGCTCGCCGGAGAGCGGTCGAGCACCGGGGCGAGGCCGAAGACCTCGATCGCCTCGGCGATCAGGCCGGGGTCGGCCGCGCCGCCGGGGATGGCCTCGGCCACCTCGATGTTGCGCCGCACCGACAGGTTGGGGAACAGCCGCAGGTTCTGGAAGGTGCGCGCCACGCCGGCGCGGGCGCGGGCGTGCGGCGGCAGGTGGTGGATCGGCGCGCCGTCGAGCAGGATCTCGCCCGCGCCGGGGGTGAGAAGCCCCGAGATCAGGTTGATGACCGTGGTCTTGCCCGCCCCGTTCGGGCCGATCAGCCCGTGGATCTCGTCGGTCGCCACCGCGAGGTCCACCCCGTCCACGGCCCGCACGCCGCCGAAGCTCCGGGAGAGGCCACGGACCTCGAGCATGTCAGTACACGTCCCGGTAGGCGCGGCACTTCTCGGGCCACTCGAGCCCGGCGAGCCGCTGCATCTCGCCCGCCTTGTGGGCGAGGTAGACATCGACGAACCCGTCGCCGAACCAGCGGCGGACGGGCGCGGAGGCATCGAGCGCGGCGAGCGCCTCTGCCAGGCTCTGCGGCAGGCGGCGGAAGCCGCGCGCGGCGAGCTCGGCCGGGGCGAGGAGCGAGAGGTCCTCCGCGGTCGGCGCGGGGGGCTCGATCCCCCGGGCGACGCCCTCCGCCCCGGCGAAGACGACGGCGGCGAGCGCCAGATGCGGGCTCGCCGCGGCGTCGAGCGCGCGGACCTCGAAGTTGACCTGGCGCGCGACCGCCTCGGGGTCGGTCGCCGAGACCGGGCAGATCCGCACCGCCGCCTCGCGGTCGCGGAAGCCGAGGTTGTTGAAGGCCGCGCTCCAGCGGTGCGGCGTCAGCCGCAGGTAGCTGACCTCGGAGGGCGCGAGCAGCGCGAGGATCTGGTCGAGATGGGCGAGCACGCCGCCGATGAAGTGCCGCGCCAGCGCGCTCAGCCCGTGCGGGTCGGCCGCGTCGTGGGTGAGCGGCGCGCCTGCCGCATCGACAAGGCTGAGGTGGAGATGCACGCCGTTGCCGACGCTCGCCGGATCGAGGATCGGGGCGAAGCTCGGCACCGCGCCGAAGCGCGGCAGGATGTCGTGCGCGAGCGCACGGACCAGCGCCGCCTGGTCGGCCGCGGCGAGGCCCTCGGCCGGCGCGACGGTGATCTCGTACTGGCCGGGCCCGTATTCCTTCAGGAAGCTGTCGGGCCGGCAGCCGGCGCGGGCGAGCGCGGCGGCAAGCGCCTCGGCCCAGGGCTGGGCGTCGCGGAAACCGCGGAAGCCGAAGGCATCGCCCGCCCGGGGCGGCTGGTTCACGACCTGGAACTCGTGCTCGAAGGCGGCGAGGACCCGCGCGCCGCAGGCCGCCTCCAGCGCGGCGAGCGCCCGGCGCGCGGCGCCGCGGGTGCAGTAGTCCCACGGCCGGCCGTCGAGATGGCGGATGTCGCCCAGCACGAGGTCGACCGGCAGGCTGCCGCCCGCGGTCAGCGTCGCGCGGGTGGCGGGATCGGGCACCAGCGCAAGGTCGCCCAGCGAGCCGAACGGGCTTTCGGCGATCGTGTCGAAGCAGGTGATCTGCACGTTGGTCGGCGTCCAGCCCACGCCGCGCAGGCGGCGCTTCTCCCACTCGGCCGCCGGAAACGCCTTGCCGCGCAGCAGGCCGGCGAGGTCCGAGGTCGCCACGAAGACCATGCCGGGGGCGGCGTCCTCCATCCCCGGTCACTCCCCCGTCAGGGCGCCGGCGTCCTCGCGCAGCGCGTCCCAGGCGGCGATGCGCGCCCGCGTGCCCTCCCAGTCGCGCTCGGCAAGCGGCACCAGCAGCGCCTCGACCAGCGCGAAGGCGGGCACGTAGCTGTCCCACAGCGTGCCGGAGTCGGTCGGCACCGAGACGAGCTCGGTGGCGTCGCGCGCGCAGGGGCTGACCCATTCGTCGGTGATCACGACCGTCTGCGCCCGGCGCCCGCGCGCCCGTTCGGCGAGCCGCGCGAGGCTTGGCTGGTAGCGGCGGAAGTCGAAGATCACCACCACGTCGCGGGCCCGCAGCCGGAGGAGGTATTCCGGCCACTGCTCGGGGTCGGCGGGGATGTGGTAGACCTCGCGCCGGATCTGGCGCAGGTGGCGCACGAAGAAGCCGGCGATGGCGTCACTCATCCGCCCGCCGATCATGTAGATGCGCCGCCGCGGATCGCCGAGCAGGTCGCAGACCCGGTCGAACTGCGCCGGCGAGACCCAGCCCAGCATCTCGGCGTTGAGCGCGTTCACCCGGCCCAGGTAGGAGGCGAGCGGCTCGGTCGCGTCGGCGGGCCGGCCCTGCCTGAGCTCGATCGGCGAGCGGCGGCTCTCCTTCAGCTCGCGCACCAGCCGCTGCTGGAACTCCTGGAAGCCCGCGCAGCCGAGCTTGGCGACGAAGCGCGAGATCGAGGGCGCCGAGATCCGCGCCCGCCGCGACAGGTCCTGGATCGGCTGGAGCCCGGCGAAGGGGTAGTCGGCCAGCAGGATCGCCGTGAGCTTGCGCTCGGCCGGCGTGAGCTGCCCGGACATGTCCTCGATCCGGCGGCGGATCTGCATCGGCCTGCGGCCCCCCCTGCGCGCCTCCCCGGCCACGATAGACAGAAAGAAAATTTCCTGTCAATTTCGCGCGAGCTACTCAGGATGAGATGATACTTTCCGTGTCGGCGCAGGGATCGGAGCGTGGCGGAACGGTGCGGGAGGAAGCTCCCGCCCGGCGGCTGCTCGACGCGCGGCACGACCCCGCGCCGGTCGAGATCGTGAACCCCGAGGCGCGCTCGCCGCTGCTGCTGGTGTGCGAGCATGCCGGCCGCGCCGTGCCGCGCGCGCTGGGCCGGCTCGGCCTCTCGCCGCGCGAGATGGCGCTGCACATCGCCTGGGACATCGGCGCGGGCGCGCTTGCCCGCCTGCTCGCCCGCCGCTTCGGCTGCATGCTGATCCTGCAGCGCTACAGCCGGCTGGTGATCGACTGCAACCGCCCGCCCGGCATCGCCCAGTCGATCCCCGAGGCGAGCGACGGCATCGCGGTGCCGGCCAACCGCAACCTCGCCCCGGCGGACCGCGCCCGCCGCGAGGCGGAGATCTTCGCGCCCTATGCCGAGGCCTGCGCGGCCGCCGTGGCGCGGCCCGAGGTCCGCTTCGCCTACGCGATCCACAGCTTCACCCCGGTGCTGGGGGGCCGGGCGCGGCCCTGGGACCTGGGCTTCCTCTACCGCCACCCCGCGAGCGGGGGCGCGGCGCTGGTGGACCTTGCCCGGCGCGCCTGGCCCGGGCTCGTGATCGGCGACAACGAGCCCTACCGGGTGGAGGACGACACCGACTGGTTCGTTCCGGCCTGCGCCGAGCCGCGCGGCATCCCGCACGCGCTCGTCGAGGTGCGCAACGACCACCTGCTCTCGGCCGCGGGACGCCGGCTCTGGGCCGAGCGTCTGGGAACCCTTCTCGCAACCTTCATGGACCGCCACGATGCATCTCACGCGTGATGTGCCGCTCGATCCCGCGCAGTCGGCCCTGCTCTTCATCGACGTGCAGAACTTCAGCGCCCGCCGCGACGGCGGCGAGTTCCGCGACCTGCCCGAGGACGAGTTCTGGCGGATCTACGGCTGGTTCTTCGAGAAGTTCGAGCGCGAGACGCTGCCCAACATGCAGGCGCTGCAGCGCGGCTTCCGGCGCGCCGGGATCGAGGTGATGTACACCACGATCGAGAGCCTCACGAAGGACGGCCGCGACCGCAGCCTCGACTACAAGATCACCGGCTTCAACGTGCCGAAGGGCTCGTGGGACGCCCGCGTGCTCGACGCCCTGGCGCCGGGGGATGACGAGATCGTGCTGCCCAAGACCTCCTCCTCGGTCTTCGTCTCGACGCATATCGACTACGTGCTGCGGAACCTCGGCGTCCGGCAGCTGGTGATCAGCGGGCTGGTCACCGACCAGTGCGTCGAGAGCGCGATCCGCGACGCCTGCGACCTCGGCTACCTGGTGACGCAAGTGACGGACGCCTGCCTGACCTATTCGCAGGAGCGCCACGATGCCTCGGTGCGGGCGATCAGGGGCTACTGCCGGCAGGTGACGACGGCCGCCCTGCTGGCCGAGATCGGGCAGCCCGACGCCTGAGCGCGCGGGCTCAGGGCGCGGGCGTGCGCCCCGCCGTGGGGAAGGTGCGCTCGGCGCGGTAGCGGTCGAAGCTCGACAGGCGCTGGGCGTTGCATTCCGCCTGCCAGGCCGAGCCGGGCATCACCGCGGTGACGACCGGGTATCGCGCGCGGTAGCCGGCGGTGACCGCGTTCTCCTCCATCGCGATGCAGGCGATGCCGGCGACGCGCCCCCCCTGCCGCTCGACGAGGCGGATCGCGCCGTCCATCGTGCCGCCGGTCTCGACCCACTGGTCGACGAGCAGGACGCGGGTTCCCGGCGCGAAGGCGGGGCGGCGCATCTCCATCTCCTGGCTGCGGCCGGAGTAGTTCGAGAAGCTCACCCGGTCGGTCTCGACGCAGAGCTTGCCCGCCTTGCGGATCGGCAGGAAGCCCCGGTCCAGCCGCGCCGCCAGCGCCGCGCCGAGCACAAAGCCCATCGCGTCGAGCCCGGCGACCACGTCGATCGCGCCCGCGTCGAGCCCGGCGGTGAGGTCGTCGAGCAGGTCGCCGAAGGCGGCGGCGTTGATGTAGATCGAGGTGGGGTCGAGCCAGGCGAACTTCGGCCCCCTGGTATTGGGCGACATCAGCGAGAGATACCAGCGGTCGTCGCGGGGGCCCCTGAGGTCGGTCATCTGCGTGCTCCGTGCTCTCGCGTCACCGCCAGCAGCGCAGCCAGGCGGGCGGGGTCGATGTTGTGGAAGTCGCCGGAATGGTTGATGCCGGTGGCGACGAGGAAGCAGTCGACGAGGCCGCAGTAGCGGTGCGCGTTCCCGGGCGTGATGCCCGAAGCCAGCGCCAGCGGCGCCGTGCCGAGCGCGGCGCGGAAGGTCTCGATCTTGCCGAGGTCCGCCGCCTGCCCGGTGGCGACGCCCGAGGTCGTCACCACGTCGACGTAGGGCACGGCGCGGCGCGCGGCCTCGGCCAGGTCGGCCTCGGCCACGGGGCGCTGCTTCTTGAAGGCGACGCCGCCGAAATAGGTGCCCTGCCAGCCGCTGTCCGCGCGGGCCCGGGCGATCGCCTCCGCCTCGGCCTGCACCGCGCCGCGCTCGTCGATGCGGGCATCGTCGGCCCAGCAGCCCTGGAAGACATGGCCCTCGCGCGCCAGCCGCCCGAGCACCGGGAAGGCGATGCTGCCGGGCTGGCCGAGGAAGTTGACGCCGAGCCACATGGCGGGCCGCGCGGCGCGGACCTCGCGCAGGATCGGCAGGAAGGGCTCCATGCCGAAGTCGTGGTTGATGAGGAAGGCACCGGGGCAGCCGGCGGCGGCCACGATGTCGAGGTTGCGCAGCGCCTGCGCGGTGTCGAGCACGTGGATGACGGGGGTGACGACCGTCTCCCCCGGCTTCAGCGGCTGCACGGAAACTGGGCGATTCACCTCTGTCCTCCCGAATTCCGGGCAGAGGCTACGAAGCCGGGGATCATTTTGAAAATTGATAGTTGATATACTGTAATAAGCTTGCATCATGCAGGAATGGCACGCACCAACATCCCGACCGACCTGCTGCGCAGCTTCGTCACCGTCGTCGATCTCGGCGGCTTCACCCGCGCGGCCGAGGCGCTGGGCCGCACCCAGCCGGCGGTCAGCCTGCAGATCCGGCGGCTGGAGGAGCTGCTCGGCGCCAAGCTGATCGTCACCGCGGGGCGGCAGTTCGCGCTGACCGACGCAGGCGTGGCGCTCGGCCCCTATGCGCGGCAGCTGCTGCGGCTCAACGACGACATCGTGGCGCATTTCGCCGAGGCCGCGCTGACCGGCTGGATCCGGGTGGGCGTGCCGACCGACTTCTCGCACAGCTTCCTGCTGGAGGCGATCGCCGCCTTCGCCGCGCGGCATCCCGACGTGAAGGTCGAGATCGAGAGCCGGCTGTCGCGCGACCTGCGCGAGGCGCTGGCCGCCGACCGGCTCGACATGGCGGTGGCGATCGTGCCTGACGGCGACGTGCCCTACCTGGTCGAGACCGCGACCGCACCGGTCTTCTGGGCCGTGCGGGAGAACCTGCGCCTCGACCCGCGCGCGCCGATCCCGCTGCTGCGCCACCCCGACCCCTGCGAATACGCCACGCGAATGCGCAACGCGCTGCGGCTGGCGGGGCGGTGCTGGCGGACGGTCCTTGTCTCGCGCGATGTCGAGGGGCTCCAGACGGCGGTGCGCGCGGGCCTCGGGGCGACCGCCCTGACCCCGGCGACGCTGCTGCCGGGCATGCGGATCGGCCGGGCCGACGAGGGCTTTCCGCCGCTCGCGCCGCTGCGGATCGGGCTGTTCTACAAGCACGCCGCGCTGAGCGACGCGGGCCACGGCCTCGCCCAGCACATCCTGGAACATATCAAGGGCAGCGCGAGACCGCCCGGACCATAAGCGGTGCTTATGCGCTCATACCAACTGGTAATTTCCAAGCCGCGGCGTTCTGCCCCTAACCTGTGCGGCAGGGCGGACGTGGGGATGCCGCCGCGGGCGCGCGGCACCGGCCCATGCCGGCCCAGCCAACAAGGAGGTCAAATGTCGAAATCCAGCTTCGCTCCGACCCGGCGCGGCCTCCTGGCCGGCGCGGCCGGCGCCGCGCTCGCCGCGCCGATGCTCAACCGCGCCTGGGCGCAGGCCCCGGTCGAGATCAACATGCTCGCCTGGTACGGCCATGCCGAGCCCGACATGGTTTCCGAGTTCGAGGCGGAGAACAACGTCAAGTTCGTGCCGAAGTACTATGCCGGCGGCGACAACATGCTGGCGCTGATCTCGCAGTCGCCGCCCGGCACCTACGACATCATCCTGTCGGATGCCGAGTTCGTGCAGCAGCTCAACGCAGCGGGCTACATCGAGGAGATGGACCCCTCGCTCTTCCCCTTCGACGACTTCTGGCCGGAATACCAGAAGTTCCCCGGCCACTGGACCGGCGACCAGCTCTGGTCGGTGATGGTGCGCTTCGGGCTGCTCGGCGTGTCCTACAACACCGACGCGCTGACCCGCGAGGAGGCGATGAGCTACAATGCCTACTGGAACCCGAAGGTGACGGGCAAGGTCGGGCATTTCGACTGGCACCTGCCCAACCTCGGGCAGATGTCGCTGCTGATGGGCAACCGCGACCCCTCGCCCTTCGACATCTCCGAGGAGGCCTGGGAGGCGGTGAAGGAGAAGACGCTCTCGCTCAAGCCGCAGGTCGGCGGCTACTTCGACTACGGCGGCACCTTCGCCGCGCTCAAGAACGGCGAGATGCTGGCGATGGCGGGGATCGGCGACTGGATCACGGGCGTCCTCCAGAAGGACGGCGCGCCGGTGGCCAGCGTGATCCCCGAGGAGGGCGGCATCCAGTGGACCGAGAGCTACTCGATCGGCAAGGGATCGCAGAAGCAGGACCTCGTGGTGAAGTTCATCCAGTACATGCTGAGCCCGCGCGGCCAGGTGCGCTCGATCCAGATGGCGGCCTATCCGGGGCTCTCGCCCACCAAGTCGGGCTGGAAGGCGATCCAGGAGGCGAACCCGGCCGAGGCCGAGCGCTCGGGCCTGATCGAGGGCCACGAGCAGAGCCCGATCAAGCTTCTGGCCGAGAAGCGGATCTTCTTCCGCGACATCCCGCGCCAGCAGTCGCTCGAGGACTGGAACGAGTTCTGGTCGGACTACAAGACCGCCTGACGCGCAGGGGAGCGGCGGCTGGCGCCGGCGCGCGCCCGCCCCTCCCCGCCTGCCGCCCATGAGCAAGCGCTTCGATCCCTACCCCCACGTCTGGCGCCTGCCCCTGCTGATCTGGCAGGGCCTGTTCTTCGTCGGCCCGCTTCTCCTGATGGTCGCGCTCTCGTTCTGGGTGGTGCGCAACTACCGGATGGAGCCGGCCTTCGTGCTCGACAACTGGGAGCGGATGCTGGGCCGCGAGGTGTTCTGGAACGCCTACGGGGTGACCTTCCGGCGCGCCGCGGTGGCCGCGGCGCTCGCCAGCCTGATCGCCTTTCCCGCCTCGTTCGCGCTGGCCTTCCGCGTCTCGGACGCCGCGCGGCGCTGGGCGATCTTCTTCCTGATCGTGCCCTTCTTCACCTCGTATCTGGTGCGCGTCTACGCCTGGCAGGTGCTTCTGGCCGAGAGCGGGCCGATCAACGCGGTGCTGGGCTTCGGCGGGCTCGGGCCGTTCACGATGCTCAACTCCGCCTTCGGCGCGATGGTGGGCTACCTCACGCTCGTGCTGCCGCTCGTCGTGATCCTGCAGACCTTCAGCCTTGCGGCGGTGGACCGCACCCTGATCGAGGCGGCCTGGAACCTCGGCGCGAGCCCGCGCGCGACGCTCTTCCGCGTGATCATCCCCGCGGCGAAGGTCGGGCTGATCCTCGGCTTCGTCTTCGCCTTCATCCTGTCGTTCGGCGATTTCGTGAGCCCCTTCTACCTCGGCGGGTCCAAGCCGCCGACGCTCTCGATCCTGATCATCGACACCACCAAGTCGGGCCAGCAGTGGCCGCGCGCGGCGGTGGTCGCGGTGATGATGATCCTCACCCTCTTCGCGGTCGCCTCGGCCGCGGTCGGGGCGGCCTACGGGCGGCGGAGGTGAGCATGCGCGCCGGCGACCTCCTGGCCCGCCTCTACCTTCTGGCGCTCTTCGTCTTCGTCTTCGCGCCGATCGTGACCAGCATGGTGTTCTCGTTCAACTCCGACCGCTTCCCCACGGTGCCGCTCGGCCATTTCACGCTGCGCTGGTACGAGACGGCCTTCGCCCGCCCCGAGGTCTGGACCGCGTTCCGCAACTCGCTGATCGTGGCGGTCTCGGCGGCGGCGCTCTCAACCGCGCTCGGCTTCGCCACGGCCTACACCGACTTCCGCTACGGCTTCCGCTTCAAGCAGGCCTATCTGGCGCTGGCGCTGCTGCCGCCGACGATCCCGCTCGTCATCATGGGGCTCGCCATGCTCGCCTGGCTCGGGCGGCTGGGTCTGTCGGGGACGCTGACCGGCATCGTGATCGCCCACACCGTGATGGGCGCGCCCTTCGCCATGGCGATCTGCCGGCTCCGCCTCCAGCAGATGGACCCCGCGCTCGAGGCCGCCGCCTGGAACCTCGGCGCCTCGCCCTGGCGGGCGATGGGCACGGTGGTGCTGCCCTTCTGCCTGCCGGCGCTGATCTCGGCCTTCTGCCTGACGGCGGCGGTCAGCTTCGACGAGTTCATCGTGGCCTGGTTCGTCTCGGGCCTGAACAGGACCGTGCCGGTCGCGATCCTCGAGATCCTCCAGGGCAACGTGGACCCGCAGATCAACGCGATCGGCACGGTCGTGTTCCTGACCTCGATGACGCTCGTCGTCGTCGCCCAGCTCATGCTCCTGCGGAGGACCGCGCGATGACCGCCACCGAACCCCTCGTGCGCTTCTCGGGCGTGCGCAAGAGCTACGGGAACTTCGAGGCGGTCAGGGGCATCGACCTCGAGATCGCGAAGGGCGAGTTCGTGGCGCTGATGGGCCCCTCGGGCTGCGGCAAGACGACGACGCTGCGGATGCTCGCCGGGCTCGAGACGCCGACGGCCGGCACGATCACCATCGGCGGGCGGGTGATGAACGAGGTGCCCGCGCACGCGCGCGACACGCCGATGGTCTGGCAGTCGCTGGCGCTGTTTCCCTTCCTCGACGTGGTCCGCAACGTGGAGTTCGGGCTGCGCATGCGGGGCATGCCCGCGGCCGAGCGCCGGGCGAAGGCGCTGCTCTGGCTCGACCGGCTGGGGCTGAAGGGCTTCGAGGGGCGGCGCATCGACCAGCTCTCGGGCGGCCAGAAGCAGCGCGTGGCGCTGGCCCGCGCGCTGGTGACCGAGCCGCAGATGCTCCTGCTCGACGAGCCGCTCTCGGCGCTCGACGCGCATCTGGTGATCCGCATGCAGGGGGTGCTGACCAGGCTCCAGCGCGAGCTCGGCATCACCTTCGTCTACGTCACCCATTCGCAGTCCGAGGCCTTCGCCATGGCCGACCGCGTGGTGATCATGGGCCATGGCGAGATCGCCCAGATCGGCCGCCCGCGCGAGATCTTCCGCAGCCCCAGGAACCGCTTCGTGGCCGAGTTCGTGGGCCGCAACAACATCCTCGCGGGCACCGTCTCGGGCGGCGAGATCGCGGTGCACGGCCTGCGCCTGCCCGTGCCCGGCACGCCCGACGGGCCGGCCGAGATCGTCGTCGCCGCCGACCGGGTGCGGGTCAGCGCAGAGCCGCCCGACGTTGCCGCACTGCCGGCCGAGTTCGTCTCGGAGGAGTTCGCGGGCACCGGCATCATCTGCTACTTCGAGGGGCCGGGGGGCGAGGAGCTCAAGGCGCAGGTGACCGAGGAGGCGCTCGAGGCGCTGGCGCCCGAGCCGGGCCGGCGCTTCTGGCTGAGCTGGGCGCCCGAGGCGGCGCATGTCATGACGGGGGAGCGATGAGCTTCGACATCCTGGTGAAGGGCGGCCTGCTGGCCGACGGGCGGCAGGCCGACGTGGCGATCGCGGGCGGGCGGATCGCGGCGGTGGAACCTGGCATCACGGCCGCGGCGGCCGAGGTCATCGATGCGCGCGGCCGCCTCGTCTCGGCCCCCTTCGTGGACTGCCACTTCCACATGGACGCGACGCTGAGCTACGGCCGGCCGCGGGTGAACGCCTCGGGCACGCTGCTCGAGGGGATCGCGCTCTGGGGCGAGCTCAAGCGCATCCAGACCCGCGACGAGATCGTCGCCCGCGCGCTCGACTACTGCCGGCAGGCCGTGGGCAAGGGCGTGCTCGCCATCCGCAGCCACGTGGACGTGACCGACCCGACCTTCGCCACCGTCGAGGCGCTGCTCGAGGTGCGCGCGCGGGTGAAGGGCACGCTCGACCTCCAGCTCGTCGCCTTCCCGCAGGACGGCTGGTTCCGGGCGGCCGGGGCCGAGGCGCAGGTGATCCGCGCGCTCGACGCGGGCGTGGACATCGTGGGCGGCATCCCGCATTTCGAGCGCACCATGGCCGAGGGCGCGGCCTCGGTCCGCGCCGCCTGCGAACTGGCCGCCGGGCGGGGGCTGATGGTCGATCTCCACTGCGACGAAAGCGACGACCCGATGAGCCGCCACATCGAGACGCTGGCCGCCGAGACGGTCCGCTGCGGGCTTCAGGGGCGGGTCGCGGGCTCGCACCTGACCTCGATGCATTCGATGGACAACTACTATGTCGCGAAGCTCCTGCCGCTGATCGCCGAGGCGGGGGTGGCGGCGATCCCCAACCCGCTCATCAACATCACGCTGCAGGGAAGGATGGACAGCTACCCCAAGCGGCGGGGCCTCACGCGCGTGCCCGAGCTCAGGGCCGCCGGGGTGACGGTGGCCTTCGGCCAGGACTGCGTGCGCGACCCCTGGTATCCGCTCGGCTCGGGCGACATGCTCGAGGTGGCGCACATGGGGCTGCACGTGGCGCTGATGACCGCGCCCGAGCAGATGCGCGCGGCCTTCGCCATGGTGACCGAGGCGCCGGCGCGCATCATGGGGCTCGACTTCGGGATCGAACCCGGCCGGCGCGGCAGCCTCGTCGTGCTCGACGCCCCCGACCCGATCGAGGCGCTGCGCCTGCGGCCGGCCCGCCTGGCCGTGATCTCCGACGGCCGGGTGGTCGCCCGCAGCGTGCCCGCGCGCACCGAGGTGACGGCCGGCTTCTGACCGGCCGGACCGGCGCTCAGCGCAGCCGCCCCGGCCGCCCGCGGCGGTAGCCGGGCGGGAAGGGCATCCGCCCGGCGCCGGTCTTCTCCGCGGCGGCCGGGCCGTAGTGGCCCGGCCGCCCGGCCTCCGCGGCCGCGGCCGCCCGCTGCAGGTCGGACGCGCCGTAGCCGGGACCGGCCCCCGTCAGCATCGCCGCCACGATGTCGCGCGTGGCGAGCGCGCTGGCCCCGCTGGTTCCCCGGTAGGCGACGGAGCTGCCGTCGCGCGCGCCGGCGCCGAGGATCCCGTAATGCGCTGAGCCCTCCTCGGTGGGATAGGCCAACTGGATCGGCAGCACGTGAGTCGCGTCGGGCCGCTCCTGCCCGGTGGCCGAGTAGACGGCGGGCCGCCCGTCGCTGACGCGGTATCCGGCGACGGCGCAGGCGTAGAAGGTGGAGGCGAGCGCATTCGTCGTGCCGACGCGGAACACCGGCCCCTGCCCCCATTCCAGCCAGCCCGCGCTGCCCGAGTTCATCGGATAGGCGAAGCTGTCGCGCGGGGCGCCGTGCGCGGCGGTGAGCGTCTGCGCCGGGTCCCCCGCCCGGGCGGTGTCGAGCCAGGGCCGGTAGGCGGGATCGTCGAGGTAGGACTGAAGGCCCGTTCCGCTCTGGATCATCCCGGACTGGTCCGACTGCACCTGGAACCTGACCGACGTCCTGCGGGTGCATTTCACCTCGACCTGCCAGACCCCGGCGGGCCCCGGCGGCGGCGTCGTGCCGAGGCAGTGCGGCGGGCCGAGGCAGAGCACGAAGCGGACGCGCCTGCGGTCCTGATCCGCTTCCGACCTGAAGGCGCGCGCCTCGCAGTAGATGCGCGCATGCGGCGCGAGATCGAGGAAGTGGCTCGCCCGCGCCGGCGGCAGGGTGACCGCGGGCCCGTCGGGCGGGGTGATGCGCAGCACGAAGTCGCCTGCGGCCGGCCCCCGGTTGCGCGGCAGGTTCTCGGACCAGATCTCGAGGAAGTTCGACGACCGGTCGGACGGCGGGATCCGCCAGCGCAGCGCGGGCCTCGGCCCGAAGACGCCGCGCCTGAGGGTCACGGTGGCGTTGCCCCGGGCGAGGTTGCTGTTGCCGGCCGGAAGGCAGAGGGTCGTCGCCGCGGCCGGGCGGGCGCGGACGATGTCGCGGAACATCCGTTCCAGCGGCATCGAGCCGTCCTTCGGGCCGGCCTGCATCCCGTAGGCGAGGTTGATCGCCACCGGGAAGGCGCCGTCGGGCCTCGCCGCGCCGTGGAGCCTGCGCCAGAGCGCGCCGGCGAGCGAGACGATGCGGTCGGCGGCGAAGGCGGCGAAGAACTCGAGGAAATGCCCCGCGGTGCCGTGCAGGAACTGCGGCGGCAGGTTGACGACGATGATGCGCACCCGCTCGAGCAACTCGCGATCGGTCAGGACCGGGTCGAAGCCGGTCGCGAGGTCCATGATGTGGGTGCCGTGCGCGGCGCGGAAGTCGAGGTCGCGGTGGCCCCGGATCCGCTCCGGCTCGACCAGCCGGAGGGCGCGGTTGAAGCCCTCCTCGTCCAGCCGGTCGCGCGGATCGCCGCCCCGCGAATGGGCGGCGAGCGCGGCGTCGATGTCGCGCGCGTAGAGTTCCTGGCCGAACGGCAGGTAGCCCTGCCCGCCCCAGGTCGCCGTCTGCTGCCAGGCGGCGATCACCCGCGTCCGGCTGCCGCCGGCGCGGCGGAAGGCGCGGTGGCCGAGGGCGACGCCGGTGTCGATGATGCCGACGATCACGGCATCGGCGGGCACGTCGTCGGGCAGCCGCGCCAGCAGCTCCGGCGGGGTCCAGTCCGTCGCGCCGTCCGCCGGCCAGTGCGGATTGCGGCTCTCGGCCGGGACCGGCACCTCGGCGAAGCCGCTGCCGGCGACCTCGCTGGCATGGCCCGGCGCGTCGAGCGGGGCCATGCCGCGGCCCGATCGCGGGCGAAACGGGTCGGCCGCCGCGGGGACGAAGCCCGCGCGGTTGGTGCGCAGCAGGGCGTCGTAGGCATACCACCAGTCGACGTAGGGCGTGCGCTCCGCCGGGTTCCACGGTCTCCAGGCGAGGTTGGCGTCCATGGTCCGGCCCTATTGCCATTCCGCCAGGGCGCGGGCCCAGAACCAGGCGACGACCTCGTGCCTCGCGGCCCGCCCGCCGCCCGGCGGCGGCAGGTCGGCATGCAGCTGCGCCAGCGTGAAGTCGGGGTTCTCGTCCGGACGGATCGCAAGCTGCCCGCCGCCGGGCCTCGCGCCGCTGGCCAGCGCCGCGAAGGCCTCGCCGAGCAGGCAGCCGACGAAGGCCCCGGCGCGGGAGTCGACGGGGAAATGCACGCCCGCCACGGTGCGGTTCGTGGCGATCCTGTGCGCCAGGACGAAGGGCAGGCGGAAGTCGCGCACCGCCGCCCTGGCGCCCTCGCCCCGGGCGAGGCGCGTGAGCAGCGTGGCCAGCGCGAAGGCCTCCATCGCATGGCCCGAGGGGAAGGCGGAGTGATCCGGCGTCTGGATCATCGGCTGGACCTGCATGCTGAAGTCGTAGGGCCGCTGCTGGCGGCAGTAGAACTTCATCAGCGTCTCGACATGGACGGCGGCGCTGCGGACCACCTCCATCAGCGTGAGCGTGTACTTCCGCCGCCCGGTGTCGAGATGCGCGAGCGCCCCGAAGAACGACAGGATGTCGCCCGACTGCTGGTAGATCTCGGCAAGCCGGTCGGAGCGCAGGTCGGAATAGGCGCGCAGCCACTGGAGCTGACTTGCGAAGTAGTCGGGCGCCGGGCGGGTGATCGCGGCCACGCGGGCGCCGCCCACCGTCAGCTCGGCCGTGCCCGCGGCCTGGCTGCCCGTCACCACGAAGACCTGCCGCAGCAGGCAGTCGAGGATCAGCGCGCGCGTCTGCGGGCGCACCTGGTCGAGATAGTCGCTGTCGGGCTTCAGGCCGGGCCTGCGCAGGCCGGCTTCCTCCGACCCGTCCCAGTAGGCGACGGTCGCATCGTGCGAGGTGACAAGCGCGCTGCTGAGCAGCGGCGAGGGCAGGTCGCCGGCGTGGCGCCGCACGAAGGTCTCGGCCCCGAAGAGACCGACCTGCGCCCCCGCGCCGCCGCCGGCGCCGCCCCCTGCCCCGCCGCCGGCACCGCCTGCGGCACCTCCGCCTGCCCCGCCGCCGGCGCCCCCTCCGGCGCCGCCACCCGCTCCGCCCAGGCTCGGCATCCTTCCCCTCCCTCGGCCACCACCTGCCGGAATGGACAGGTGCCAACCCGGGGATCGCAACGGAAATTGCGTCCGGGCGTTCATTTTTGATGTTTCATTGATGAAACGCGGTTGATCCGGGCAACAAAGCTGCGATGCTTGCCGTCACGTTACGTCATTCACGCCGGCGCGCGCCGTCTTGACGGGCGCCGGAGGCGAGCGCGGGCATCGCGATGTCGGCTGTGATCCGGTTCCATCTCTCGGGCCCCTTCCGGGTCGTCGCGCCGGACGGCCGCGACATCGCGCCCGCGGCGGCCAAGGCGCAGGGCGTGCTGCTCCTGCTGCTCACCGGCATCGGGCTCGCCCGCGGCCGGGCCTGGGTGCAGGACATGCTCTGGAGCGACCGGGGCGAGCAGCAGGCGGCCGGCAGCCTGCGCCAGTCGCTCACCCAGATCCGCCAGGCCTTCGGGCCGCATGCCGACATCCTGCGGGCCGACCGGCGCCGGCTGTCGCTCGACCCCGATCGGGTCGAGGTGATCGAGACCGGATCGGCCGACTTCGCCGAGGGTCTCGATGTCCGCGACCGCGAATTCGAGACCTGGCTTGCCGCCGAGCGCGCCCGGCGGCCCGAGCCGCGGCCGGGTGCGGCGCGCGCCGGGCCGGGCCCCGCGGCGGCCGCCGCTCGGACCGAGACACTCACCGTGGCCGATGCCGCCTCGGGCGGGGTCTGCGGCTGGACCGAGCGGGTGATCGCCGACGGTCTGGCCCGCACCCTCTCCGAGCTGTTCCAGTCGGACGTGCGCCGCAGCCCCGCCGCGGCGGCGGCGGAGGGCCGGACGCTGCTTGTCGAGTCGGTCCAGCCTTCGGGCAACAGCCTCGCGCTCAGGATCGAGTTCCGCGACAACCCCTCCCAGCGCCAGATCTGGGCGGGTCACTGCATCGCGCCGCTTGCCGGTGCGCCGCCGGTCGAGGACCTGCGCGTCCTGCGGCTTGCCAACCAGGCGGTCGAGGCGGTGGGCGAGGCGATCCTCGCCCCGCCCCACCGGCCGGTCGAGGCACTTGCCGATGACCCCGACGTGCTCTGCCGGCGCGCCATCCGGCATCTCTACCGGATGCGCCCCGAGGAGGTGCGGCGGGCCGATGCGCTGTTCGCCGCGGCGGGCGAGCGGTCGGGCCGCGGCCTGTTCCACGCCTGGCGCGCGCAGGCCAGGACGATCCAGCTTCTGGAGCGGCACGAGACGGATGTCGCCGCACTCCGGGAGGCCGGCGCCGAGCATCTGGCGCGGGCGCTCGAGGCCGAGCCGAACAACTCCATGGTGCTCGCCATGGCGGCCAATGCCCGGCTGTTCCTCTTCCGCGAGCCGGGCGCCAGCCTCGAGCTGGCCCGCCGCGCGGTCGGCATCAACCCGGCCAACCCGATGGCCTGGTGGGCGCTGAGTTCGGCGCGGCTCTACACCGGGGATCCGCAGCAGTCCTACGCCGACGCGCTGCGCGGGCGGGAGATCGCGATCCTCTCGCCCAACCGCTTCTGGTGGGATCTCCAGCGCTTTGCCGGCGCGCTGCTGCTGGGCCAGACCGAGGAGGCGATCCGCGTCGGCCGCGGGATCACCGCCCAGTGCCCCGACTTCAAGCCGCCCTGGCGCTACCTCATCGCGCTTCATGCAAGCGCCGGCGACGAGGCCCTGGCCCTGGAGGCGGCGCAGGCGCTCGCCCGGATCGAACCCGACTTCTCGATCGACCGGCTGCTGTCGGACCGCGACTATCCCGCCTCGCTGCTGCACCGGGCGCCGGGGCTCGACCTCGACCGGGTGCGCAGCCTCGCCTGATCCCGCGACCCCCGGAAGGCAGGACAGGGGCCCCGCGGGGCCCCTGACCCGGGCGATCGCGCCCTTCCGGCGATGTCGGCCTCTCACCGGGCGGCGCGGGTCACCTCCGGCGCGTAGGCGCCGCCGTTGACGGCGGAGCGGACGGCCTCCTCGAAGGCGGCGCGCCGGGCCGCGATCAGTTCGGCGCGCTTCCTCGCCTCGATCTTCGAGCTGTTCATCAGCTGGACCAGTTCGGCCAGCGTGTACTGACCCGGCGCGACGCCGAGGTTGCGGACGATCTGCTCGTCGCTGGCCGCGGCCGGCGAGGCGGCGGCGATGGCGACGGCAAGGATGGCGGCGGTCTTGAGCATCGGAACCCTCCATGGCTTTGCTTCAGGCGTCCCCCCGCACCATGCGTCGGGAACAGCGCCATCATCGCCCCAGGGCCGTGAACGGGCCGCGAGCGGCGCGTGAGAGAACCGCGAAATCGCCGTGAAATCGCACCGCACGAGGGGCGCGCGCGGCGCCTACTCGTCGCCCGGAACGCCGTAGGCGGGCGCGGCGCGCGGGTCGAGCGCGCGCTGCACATAGGCCGCGATCTGCGGCGCATAGACCGCCCAGGCGGCGGCGACGGCCTCGATCGGGCAGGCTTCCGTCCAGTCGCAGCGCAGGTCGGCCACGGGCCAGGAGAGGCGATCGACCACGAGGAGCCCGGCGGAATGCACCGGCCCCGCCTCGCCGCCCGCGTCGCGGCCCGCCCGGAGCGCAGCCAGGAGACGGTCGCCGAGGTGGCCGCGGGACGCGGCGAAGGCCGCCACCATGGCCTGCGGCACGCCGGGCCCGGAAAGCAGGTTGCCGCCCGCCGCCGCGTCCGGCCCCTGCGCCTCGGCCCAGATGCCGAGCGCGCGCCTGCCCGAGTGGATCGCCGTGCGGCCCGCCGCGTCCACCGCGAGGAGCTGCCGGTATTCGGGGAAGCGCGCGCGACGTCGGGCCTCGGCGACCGCCTCGGGGGCGGAGAGCCCGCCCTGCATCAGATCGAGCGCGAGGGGCCCGAGCGCGGGGTCCGTGACGTTCTGCGTCGCCACCGCCCCGACGCCCGCGCGGGCGTGCGCGCAGCGCGCCGCCACCGCGGGCGAGGACGAGGCGATGGCGACGCCGAACATGCCGGTATCGGCGCAGCGGGCGACGAGCGAGAAGGTCATGGGCCCCGGTCCGGGATGACGGCGGCGGGATCGGTCCCGGCCGGCCGGCCGCGGCGGGCCGGCGCCCGGACGAGGGGCCCGGTCGTGACCGGGTGCCCGCCGCGGCGGCAGGCGCCCGTGGCGCGGCAGACCGCCTCGTGGCGGCGCAGCGCGGCGCGGGAGCCCGCCCCTGCGACGGGGCGCGCGATGCACCCGTCCGCCTGCCCCAGCCGCCGGCGGCGGTTCCGCATCACCCGGCGGCCCTGCGCCCGGGGATCGCGGCCGGGGATCTCCTGCGCGGCGTCGGGCGGCTGCGGGCACCGGCCGGGCCGGCGGAGGATGCGGCCGCCGCGGACGGCTGCCGCCCGGGCGGGGCGGTTGGCGGGCCGCCGTTCGGGGCGGCGGCCTTGGGTGCCGAAGGGGCGGATGCGCCGATGCGCCATGCCTCGTCCTCGCGTTGCGGGATGCGTGGGCGAGCATAGCCCTCCCGCGCCGGGGGGCCAGAGGGAATTCCCGGCGCCGCGCGCCCGGCCGCGGCCGGGGCGGTGCCGCCGGCGGCTAGGTGGCGTACTCAATAAGGGGATTCCCGTTGTGTCTGGCATCTGATTCACTTCTGCCAATGGCGGGAGGGTTTCATGGCACGTTATGATCTGAGCGACGAGGAATGGCGTTTGGTGGAACCGCTCTTGCCGAGGC
>JANZZL010000057.1 GCA_026419405.1 Paracoccaceae bacterium
CGTGCGGGCGGGGCAGCGGGGGCATGGGGGCATGGGGGCAGGCAGTGTTCAGAGCCGATATCGAGGCCCCCGCGCCTTGCCGGCGGGAGGCGGCCGGCGCCCCGTCAGGCGCGCGGATCGCCCCGGCCCCGCCCCCGCCGCGATCCGCGCCCGCCCCGGCCCCGGCTCCCGAGCCGCGACATGCCGCGCAGCCCGGCGCTGATCCCGCCGTTGATCAGGCGCCGCAGGATGGTACGGACGACCATGTTGACGATCTGGTTGAGGTTCATCGGCGGTTCCTCCGGCGCTCAGTCCCCGAACATGTCGCCCTGCCCGGTCGCGGCGTCCTCGTCCTCCGCCTCGTCGGCGCCGCCGCCGGGCAGCCGCTCCGCCCCCGGCGGGGGCCGGTTGTCGAGCAGCCCGGCCGCCCGCAGCTCCTGAAGCCCCGGCAGGTCGCGCGCGCTCTCCAGCCCGAAGTGGTCGAGGAATTCCTGGGTGACCACGAACGTCACCGGCCGGCCCGGCGTCATCTTGCGCCGCCCGAAGCGGATCCAGCCCATCTCGATCAGCTGGTCCACCGTGCCGCGGCTGACCGAGACGCCGCGGATCTCCTCGATCTCGGCCCGCGTCACCGGCTGGTGGTAGGCGATGATCGCCAGCGTCTCGATGGCGGCGCGCGACAGCTTGCGGATCTCGACCGTCTCCTTCTGCATCAGGAAGCCGAGGTCGGGCGCGGTGCGCATCGCCCAGGCATCGCCCACCTTCACGACGCGCACGCCCCGCCCCTCGTAGCGGCGGCGCAGCAGCATGAGCGCCTCGGCCGGGTCGCAGCCGTGCGGCAGGCGGGCCTCCAGCTCGGCCACGGTCAGCGGCTCGGCGGTGGCGAAGAGGATCGCCTCGACCATCCGCTCCTGCTCGGCGAGCGGCGGCGCGGCGAAGAGCGTGGGGGTGCGGTCCGCCCCGGCCGGGCGGCCGGAACCGGACGCCCCGGGATCCGCGTCGCTGTCGTCCACGTCCCCTCCGCTCACGTCTCTCTCCGCCGGATCTGGATCGGGGCGAAGGTCTCGGCCTGGCGCAGCTCCAGCCGCCCCTCGCGGGCGAGCTCGAGCACGGCGGCGAAGGTGGCGGCGGTGGCCGAGCGGCGGCGGCGCGGGTCGGCGTGCCAGCCGTCGGGCAGGAAGGTCTCGAGCGCGGCCCAGTCGCCGGCATAGCCGATCAGGCCCCTCAGCCGCTCGAGCGCCTGTTCCATGGTGAAGACATCGCTGCGCTCGAAGGCATAGGGCCGGAACTGGTCGCGCGTGCGCACCCGCGCGTAGGCCTGCATCAGGTCGAGCAGCGTCGCGCTGTATTGCACGCGGCGGATCCTGAGCACGTCCTCGGGGATGCCGCGGACGAAGAAGTCGCGCCCCTTCTGGTCGCGCGCCATGAGCCGCGCCGCCGCCTCGCGCATCGCCTGCAACCGCTCGAGCTGGAAGGCGAGGTGGGCGGCCAGCTCCTCGCCCGAGGGGCCGGCCTCGGCGGGATCGGGCGGCAGCAGCAGCCGCGACTTGAGGAAGGCGAGCCAGGCCGCCATCACCAGGTAGTCGGCGGCAAGCTCGATCCTGAGCGTCCGGGCCTTCTCGACGAAGGCGAGATACTGTTCGGCGAGCTGGAGGATCGAGATCCGCCTGAGGTCCACCTTCTGCGTCCGCGACAGCGTCAGCTGCAGATCCAGCGGCCCCTCGAACCCGTCCACATCGACGATGCGCGCCTCCGCCGCGAGGCGGGCCGCGACCCCGTCGCCGGCCTCGTCCCAGGTCTCCTCAGCCATTCACGGCCCCCGCCAGAAGCGCCTCAAGCTCGGCCTCCAGGGCGGGGATGTCAATGGGTCCGGGCGCCCGGCGGCAGGCGAGCGCCGCCTCGGCGCGGGTGCGGGCGGCGGGGCTCATCAGCCCGGCGGCGGCGACGATCTCCTCCATCTCGGAGAGCACGCCGTTGCAGTGGAGCACGATGTCGCAGCCGGCCGAAAGCGCCGCCCGCGCGCGATCGCCAAGGGGGCCGCTCAGCGCGCCCATCGAGATGTCGTCGGTCATCAGCAGGCCGGCGTGCCCGATCTCCTCGCGCAGGGTGCGGATCACCGCGCGGCTCAGCGTCGCCGGCGCGGCGAGGTCGAGCGCGGGGTAGACCACGTGCCCGGTCATGGCGATCGGCAGATCCGCCAGCGCGCGGAACGGCGCGAAGTCCCAGTCGCGCAGATCGGCGCGCGAGGCCTCGGCCCTGGGCAGTTCCCGGTGGCTGTCGGTCACCGCGCGGCCCTGGCCCGGCATGTGCTTGACCACCGGCAGGACTCCCCCCGACAGCAGCGCGTCGGCGACCGCCCGGGCGATCTCGGTCACCCGCTCCGGCGTCTCGCCGTAGCAGCGGTTGCGCAGCACCGGATGCGTGCCGGGCGCGGCGATGTCGGCGACCGGCGCGCAGTTGCCGTCGATGCCCACGGCGCGCAGCTCGGCCGCGATCAGCCGGTAGCGCACCCACATCGACCGGGCCCCGCCCGGCCCGGCGCGGTCGGCCTGGTCGAGCGCGGGCAGCCATTCCCGCCAGTAGGGCGCGCGCAGCCGCGCGACCCGGCCGCCCTCCTGGTCGATGAACACCGGCGCCTCGCGGCCGACCGCCTCGCGCAGTTCGGCGGTGAGGCGCGAGAGCTGCGCAGGCGTCTCGACGTTGCGGGCGAAGAGGATGAAGCCCCAGGGCTCGGCGGCGCGGAAGAACGCGCGCTCGTCGGGGCCGAGCACCGGCCCCTCGCAGCCCAGCACGGTCGCGGTCTCGGCCATCAGCTCTCCGCCATCCGGGGCGCTCGGGTCAGCGGGTCAGCACGGGAATGCAGTCGGCGCCCTCGGCGACCAGCGGCGCGCAGAAGCGGCGCGCGTCGGCGAGATCCTCGAAGCCCGCGGCCCGCAGCCGGAAGAAGGTCCGCCCGCCGGCCTCGGCCTGCTCGATCACGCGGTCCTTGCCCTCCATCAGGGCGCCGAAGCGGCTGCCGAGCACCGCCCAGGCGGCGCGCGCCTCCTCGGGGTCGTTGAAGGCCCCGAACTGCACCAGCCGCGTGCCCGGCGGCAGCGAGGCGGGATCGACCTCGCGCGGTCCCGCCGCTTCGGCCGGGGCGGCCGGCGCCACGGCGGCGGCCTGCGCCAGGCCGGCCTCGGCGGCGGCTGCCGCAGGCGCATCGGCCGATGCCGCGGGGGCCGGCGCGGCGGCCGCGAGGGCCTCGCCCCGCGGCCGCGGCCGCGGCGAGCGCGCCAGCCCCGGCAGCGACGCGGGGAGCGCCTCGGGGAGGGCATCGCCGGCCAGATCCGCCTCGGCGGTCATCACGCCGGTCGCGGCGGCGAGGATGGCCGCCTCGACCGGGTCGGACGGCTGGCCGACCGCACGCCGCGCCGTGCCCGCGCCTGCCGCCCCGGGCGCGCGCAGCACCGCGGGCGTCGCCCGCAGCGCGGCCTGCGGCACGTCCTCGGGCGCGAGGTCCACCGACCTCGGGGCGAGCACGATCTCGTCGGGCGGCGGCGCCGCCTCGCCCATCGCGGCGATCCGGTTGACCGCAAGGCCCTGGTGCGAGGCGCGGTCGCCGCCGGGATCGTCCGGCTGCACGCGCATCGGCCCCTCCATCGCCTGGATCACCGGAATGCCCGTGACATCCCGCACCATCAGGTCGTAGCCCCAGTAGCCGAGGCCCGCCACGAGCGCAAGCGACATCGCCGCCCCGACCATGCTCGTGATCCGCGCCACGCGCCCGCCCGCAGCGGGGGCGCAGCCGTCGTCGGCCGCTTCGGGGCCGAACCCGTAGACGTCGAGATCCGCCATGCTCTGCCTCGTTCCGCCCCGTCTTGCCGCGGGGCTCCTGCTGCCCTTCGCCCCGGCCGGGCGCCTTCTGTCAGCGCATTTCCTCGACCGGGGCGACGCCAAGGATACCAAGCCCTGCGGAAATCACAACGCCCGTGGCGCGGGCGAGGGCGATTTTCGCAAGCGAGGCCGCGGGATCGTCCTGGAGGAAGCGCAGCCCCGGCTCCTCGTTGCCGCGGTTCCAGAGCGCATGGAACTCCGAGGCGAGATCGTAGAGGTAGAAGGCCACGCGATGCGGCTCGTTGCCGCGCGCGGCGATCTCCACCAGCCGCGGCCATTCGGCGAGCTTGCGGGCGAGCGCGAGCTCCGCCTCGTGGTCGAGCCGCGCGAGGTCGGCCGCCGCGAGGGCCGCGTCGGAGACCTCGAGCCCGGCCGCCGCCGCCTTGCGCAGCACCGACGAGACGCGGGCATGGGCATACTGGACATACCAGACCGGGTTGTCCTTCGACTGTTCGAGCACCTTCGCGAAGTCGAAGTCGAGCGGGGCGTCGTTCTTGCGGGTGAGCATCACGAAGCGGGTCACGTCGGGCCCGACCTCGTCCACCACGTCGCGCAGCGTCACGAAGGTGCCGGCGCGCTTCGACATCTTGTAGGGCTCGCCGTTCTTGTAGAGCTTGACGAGCTGGATCAGCTTGATGTCGAGCGGCACGCGCCCGCCGGTCAGCGCCGCGACCACCGCCTTGAGGCGCTTGACGTAGCCGCCGTGGTCGGCGCCGAAGACGTTGACCAGCATGTCGAAGCCGCGCTCGACCTTGTCGAAGTGATAGGCGATGTCGGGGGCGAAGTAGGTCCAGGAGCCGTCCGACTTCCTGATCGGGCGGTCCACGTCGTCGCCGAAGGCGGTGGAGCGGAACAGGGTCTGCTCGCGCGGCTCCCAGTCCTCGGGGGTCTTGCCCTTGGGCGGCTCGAGCACGCCCTCGTAGATCAGCCCCATCGCGCGCAGCCGCGCGATTGCCGCCTCGATCTGGCCAGTGTCGTAGAGCGCGCGTTCCGACGAGTAGACGTCCATCCGCACGCCGAGCGCGGCCAGATCCTCGCGGATCATCGCCATCATCCGCTCGGTGGCGAATTCGCGCACGTCCGAGAGCCACATCTCCTCGGGCTGGTCGATCAGCGCCTCGCCGAACTCCTCGGCCAGCGCCTCGCCCACGGCGATCAGGTAGTCGCCGGGATAGAGGCCCTCGGCGATCTCGGGCGCGTAGCCCAGCGCCTCGCGATAGCGCTCGTAGGCCGAGCGGGCCAGCACATCGACCTGCGCGCCGCCGTCGTTGATGTAGTATTCGCGCGTGACCTCGTAGCCGGCATGATGCAGCAGGTTGGCGAGCGCATCGCCGAACACGGCGCCGCGGGCGTGGCCCACGTGCATCGGCCCGGTCGGGTTGGCCGAGACGAACTCGACGTTGACCCTGAGCCCGGTGCCGATCCGCGAGCGGCCGAAGGCGAAGCCCTCCTCGAGGATGGCGCGCACCAGGCCCTGCCAGGCCGACGGCCTGAGGCGCAGGTTGAGGAAGCCCGGCCCCGCGACCTCGGCCGAGGCGATGCGCGGGTCGGTCAGGAGCCGCGCGGCGAGGGCGGCCGCGATCTCGCGCGGCGGCCGGCCGGCGGGCTTCGAGAGCACCATCGCCGCGTTGGTCGCCATGTCGCCATGGCCGGGATCGCGCGGCGGCTCGACCGTGACGGCGGCGGTGTCGAGGCCGGGCGGCAGCGCGCCGTCGGCCGCCATCCCGCCCAGCGTCTCGACGACGAGGTTGCGGATATCGCTGAAGAGGTTCACGTCATTCGTTCCATCTGGCTTCCGCCTCCGACTAGCACCTCTGGCCGGAAGGTCAATCGCGCCCGGCCGGCGTGCGCGCGGGCGCGACCTGCCCGTGCCGCCCGCCGCAGAGCCGCGCGTGCTCCTGGATGGCGAAGCGGTCGGTCATGCCCGAGATGTAGTCGCAGACCACCCGCGCCAGCGCCGCCTCGTCGCCGCCCGCGCGGGCGACGTCCACCTGCCAGTCGGCCGGCAGCAGCGCGGGCTCGGCCATGAACCGCGGGAAGAGGTCGCGCACCATCGCCGTGACCCGCGCCCGCTCCGCCATGACGGAAGGCGCGCGATACATCCGGTGGAACAGGAAGGAGCGGATCGCCTTCAGTTCCTGGTAGAGCTTCTTCGAGAAGCGGATGATCGTCGTGCCCATGGCGCGGATCTCGTCGGCGCTGCGCGGCTGGGCGGCGAGCAGCCGCGCCTCGGCGACCGCGATCACGTCCTCGACCATCACGCCGAACACGCGCCGGAGCGCCTCGTGGCGCCGCCGCATCGTCTCGAGGCCGGGGTAGAGGCGGTCCACCTCGGCGAAGGCCGGGCCGGTGACCGGCAGCTCGCAGAGGTCGGCCTCGGTGAACAGCCCGGCCCGCAGCCCGTCGTGCAGGTCGTGGTGGTTGTAGGCCACGTCGTCGGCGATCGCCGCGACCTGCGCCTCGGCCGAGGCGTAGGTGTGCAGCTCGAGGTCGTGCCGGGCATTGTATTCGGCAAGCGCCACGGGCAGCTCGCCCGCCACCGGGCCGTTGTGCTTGGCGATGCCCTCGAGCGTCTCCCAGGTGAGGTTCAGCCCGTCGAAGTCGGCATAGTGACGCTCGAGCGAGGTGACGATGCGGATCGCCTGCGCATTGTGGTCGAACCCGCCCCAGGGCGCCATCAGCTCCCGGAGCGCGTCCTCGCCGGTATGCCCGAAGGGCGGATGGCCGAGGTCGTGGGCGAGCGCCACCGCCTCGGCGAGGTCGGTGTTGAGCCGCAGGGCCGTCGCGATGGTCCGCGCGACCTGCGCGACCTCGATCGTATGGGTGAGGCGCGTGCGGTAGTAGTCGCCCTCGTGCTCCACGAAGACCTGGGTCTTGTGCTTGAGCCGCCGGAAGGCCGACGAATGGATGATGCGGTCGCGGTCGCGCTGGAAGGGCGAGCGGAAGGTCGAGACCTTCTCTGGCCAGAGCCGGCCCCGGCTTGCGCCGGGCTGGCAGGCGTAGGGGGCGAGCATCCGGTTCTGCCTGTTCTTGTCGCGCTTTCCGGCCAAGCATATATCCGAGGCGATTGCCGAAGGATACCGGAGGCCTGCGATGGACCTCGCCCTGCCGCCGAGAGTGACCGACCGCGCCTTCGCGCGGCTCGCCGAGATCAATGCCGGTGCCGACGCGCCGAAGGCGCTGCGCGTGGCCGTCGAGGGGGGCGGCTGCTCGGGCTTCCAGTACGACATCCGGCTCGACGAGGCTGCCGGCGACGACCTGGTGCTGGAAAAGGACGGCCAGCGGGTGCTGGTCGATCCGGTCTCGCTGCCCTTCCTGTCGAACGCGGTGATCGACTTCGTCGACGAGCTGATCGGCGCGCGCTTCGTGATCGAGAACCCCAACGCCACCTCCTCCTGCGGCTGCGGGACGAGCTTCTCGATCTGAGGCGGCCCGGCCCGGCGCGCCTGCCGGCGCGACAGGGTTAAGCCTTCGCTAGGATGTCTCTGCAACGATCGGCGCGTCAGGCTAGAGCCGCGCCGGGCCAGCCCGGGGATCGAGGACGGATGCAGACCTATCATGCCCTGATACTCGGGGCCGGCGCCGCCGGGCTTCACGCCGCCGCCTTCGCCGCGAAGGCCGGCAGCGTGCTGGTGATCGACCATGCGCCCGCACCGGCCGAGAAGGTGCGGATCTCGGGCGGGGGGCGGTGCAACTTCACCAATCTCAACGTCACGCCCGAGCGGTTCATCTCGGAGAATCCGCATTTCGCCAAGTCCGCCCTCGCCCGCTACACCGAGTGGGACTTCATCGACCTGGTCAGGCGCCACCGCATCCCGTTCCACGAGAAGGCGCAGGGGCAGCTGTTCTGCGACGGCTCCTCGCGCGAGATCATCCAGATGCTGCTGGCCGAGATGCGGCCGGCCGAACTGCGGCTGTGCACCTCGGTGGCCACCATCGACCGCACGATCGACGGCTTCGAGGTCGGGCTGACGAGCGGCGGCACGGTGCGCGCGCGCAACCTCGTGGTGGCGACCGGGGGCAAGTCGATCCCGAAGATGGGGGCGACCGGCGTCGGCTACCGGATCGCCGAGGATTTCGGCCACCGCGTGACCGAGACGCGCCCCGGCCTCGTGCCGCTGACCTTCGAGCCGAGGGTGCTCGAGCGCTTCGCGCCGCTCGCCGGCGTCTCGCTGCCCGTGCGGGCCAGCGTTCCGGGCATGTCCTTCGAGGACGCGATGCTGTTCACCCACCGCGGCCTCTCGGGGCCGGCGATCCTGCAGATCTCGTCCTACTGGCGCGAGGGCGGCGAGATCGAGCTGAACCTCGCCCCCGGCACCAATGCCTTCGAGGCGATGCGCGCGATGCGGGCCGAGGCGGGCCGGCGGTCGATCGCCACCGCGCTCTCGGCGCTGCTGCCGGCGCGGCTTGCCGCCGACATCGCCGCGGCGGGGGGGCTGTCGGGCAACCTCGCCGACCTCTCGGACGCGCGGCTGCGCCAGCTCTGCGACATGCTGACCCGCTGGCGCCTGCGCCCGACCGCGACCGAGGGCTACCGCACGGCCGAGGTGACGGTCGGCGGGGTCTCGGTCAACGGGCTCAACCCGCGCACGATGGAATCGCTGACCGTGCCGGGGCTGTTCTTCATCGGCGAGGTGGTGGACGTGACCGGCTGGCTCGGCGGCTACAACTTCCAGTGGGCCTGGTCCTCGGCCTATGCCGCGGGAACCGAGATCGCCCGGCGCGCCGGCGCCCAGGCGGCCTGAGCGCCGCGCGGGAGGGCGGGGCGGAGGGGGATCGGTTCCGGCGGCGGGTGCCGGCGGGTCCGGCACGGGACAACGGCCCGCGGAAGCGGGTCTGCGGTTGCGCGCACGATTCCGGCCGTCGGCCGCGCGGGACCGAGGCGCGGCAGGGGGCCCGAGCGGGACGCAGGCGCGGCTGGGAGCCCGACCGCGGGTCGCACTCACCGCCTCGGCCGCGCGGATCGCGGGCCTGCGGGAGGGAAAGCCGGACGTCGGCCCCTCCGTTGACGTCCGCGCGGGAGGGAGGCGCGCGGGAGGGGAGCCCGACCGCGGGTCGCACTCACCGCCTCGGCCGCGCGGGCCGCGCGCCTGCGGGAGGGGGTCCCTGAGGTGCATGTCTTCGTGTTCGTGGGCGCCGTGCGGGTCGCGGGCCCGCGGGAGGGGGTCCCTGAGGTGCATGTCTTCGTGTTCGTGGGCGCCGTGCGCGCTGCCGGCGCGCGGGAGGGGGGCTTTCCGCCCCCCGTCGCCGTGCCGGCGACTCCCCCCGAGGATATTTGGCGCAGGGAAGGGTCAGGATCCCGCGAAGCTCCGGCGGGCGAGGAGGACGCGCGCGGCCGCGGTCACGAAGCAGAGCGCGCCGAAGGCCCAGGCGAGCGGCGCGAAGGCGGCCGGCCAGAGGCAGAGCGCGGCGAGGAAGGCGATCGTCTCGCTGCCCTCGAGCAGGCCGCCCGTGAAGTAGAGCGATTTCGGCCCGCGCGCGGTGCTCTGCATGCCCCGCCGGGCGGCGACGGCGGCGAAGCCGAGGAACGTGGCGCCGTTGACATAGAAGGAGAGGAGCAGGAAGGCCCCCGCGACCCCGTTCGCGGCCGGGTCGAGGAGCACGAAGGCGAAGGGGACCGCGCCGTAGAACAGGAAATCGGCCGCGATGTCGAGAAACCCGCCGAAGTCGGTCCGCCGCGTGGCGCGCGCGACCGCGCCGTCGAGCCCGTCGGCCAGCCGCGAGGCGAGCAGCGGCACGAGGGCGGCGGCCGTCCAGCCGAGCGCGACGAGCACCGCCGCGGCCAGGCCGAGACCGAGGCCGGCGAGCGTGATCGCGTCGGCATGCCAGCCGCGGCGCGCGAGGCTCCGGCCCCAGAGGTCGAGCACCGGGTCGATCCTGCGGCGGATCATCGCGTCGAACATCGCCTGCCTCCCGAGTCGGCCCTCATTTGCCCTGCCGCAGCGGATGCGCCGGATCAAGCCCGCCATCCGCCGCGCGCGGCCGGCCGGTCGGCCTGCGGCGGGTTGCGCCGTGCCGCTCGGCGGCGCTAGATGGACCGGCGGGAGAGGGCCCATGAAGATCGCCACCTTCAACATCAACGGTGTCCGGGCGCGCTTCGGCATCCTGTGCGAGTGGCTGGAGCGCGCCCGGCCGGACGTGGCGCTGCTGCAGGAGATCAAGTCGACCGACGAGGGCTTTCCGCGGGCCGAGATCGAGGACCTGGGCTACCGCGTCGAGACCCACGGGCAGAAGAGCTTCAACGGCGTGGCGATCCTGTCGCGGCTGCCGATGGAGGATGTCACGCGCGGCCTGCCGGGCGGCGAGGGCGACGACCAGGCGCGCTGGATCGAGGCCACGGTCACGGGCAGCCGCGCGGTCCGGCTCTGCTGCCTCTACCTGCCGAACGGCAATCCCGCTCCGGGGCCGAAGTTCGACTACAAGCTCGCCTGGATGGAACGGATGCGCGCGCGCGTCCGCGCGCTCATCGCCACCGAGGCGCCGGTCGTCTTCGGCGGCGACTACAACGTCATCCCGCAGGCCGAGGATGCGCGCCGCCCCGAGGCCTGGGCGCAGGACGCGCTGTTCCTGCCCGAGAGCCGGCGCGCCTTCCGGCGGCTCCTGCATCTCGGCCTCACCGATGCCTTCCGCGCCACCACGGCGGAGCCCGGCCACTACACCTTCTGGGACTACCAGGGCGGCGCCTTCGAGCGCGACGACGGCATACGCATCGACCATCTGCTGCTCACCCCGCAGGCGGCCGACCTGCTCAGCGGCGCCTGGATCGAGAAGGAGCTGCGGGCGGGCGAGAGGCCGTCGGACCATGTGCCGGTCTGGGCGGAACTCGACGCCTGAGGCGGGGCGGCCGGGCCGGAGCTGCGCCTGACGGGGGCGGCAGGGCCCTCAGCGTCGGCTTGCCCCAGGCAGACGAAAGGGCCGCGGCGCCGGCCGCGGCCCCTGCCCTCGGCATGCCCTGCGGGATCAGGCCGCGCGGCCGAGCAGGACGTCGTCGACCTTCTTGGCCGCCATCACCTCGTCGGTGCCGCTGACCGCCGCCACCTCGCGCGTCAGGCGCTCGAGCGCGGCCTCGTAGAGCTGGCGCTCGGAATAGCTCTGCTCGCGCTGGTCGTCGGCGCGGTGCAGGTCGCGCACCACCTCGGCGATCGACACCAGATCGCCCGAGTTGATCTTCTGCTCGTATTCCTGGGCGCGGCGCGACCACATGGCGCGCTTGACCTTCGCCTTGCCCTTGAGCGTGGCCATCGCCTTCGACACCACGTCCGGCGTGGAGAGCGAGCGCATCCCGACCTGGCTGGCGCGGCTCGTCGGCACCCGCAGCGTCATCTTGTCCTTCTCGAAGGAGATGACGAAGAGCTCGAGCTTGATCCCGGCGATCTCCTGCTCCTCGATCGACACGATGCGGCCCACGCCGTGGGCCGGATAGACCACGTAGTCGTTCGGGCGGAACTCGGTCTTTCTGTCTTTCGCCATCAGGTCGTACCTCTAGAGCTTCCCCAGTCAGAGACGGCAGAACAGGCCCCGGAAACCCCGCCGCTTCCGGTAAATGCCCTGTCTGCCGCAGAAATACCGTCTCGCAGGGCCTTCGCCCTGCGGGCGGCGCAGTCGTCACTCGGTAATCGTGACAGTTATATAGCAGTTCCGGGGCGATTCTTCAAAGGCTGCCGAAGCAGCAGGCATCGCGCGGCGGGATTCCGCCCCTCGCGCGCCCCGGCGCGCGCGCCGGGCGCCGGACCGGACCCCTCACCCCCCGGTGCCGGGCGCCTCGGAGAAGTACTTCTCGAGCTTGCCGGGCTCGCCGTCGCGTTCCTCGGCGCCGGGCAGCGGATCCTTCTTGGTGACGATCACCGGCCACAGCGCGGAATACTTGCGGTTGAACTCGACCCACTTCTCCATGTCGGGCTCGGTGTCGGGGCGGATCGCGTCCGCCGGGCACTCGGGCTCGCACACGCCGCAGTCGATGCACTCGTCGGGGTGGATCACCAGCATGTTCTCGCCTTCGTAGAAGCAGTCCACCGGACAGACCTCGACGCAGTCGGTGTACTTGCAGGCGATGCAGTTGTCGGTGACGACATAGGTCATGGGATCATCCCCCGGGTCTCGCGGGCCTAGCTAGAGCAGCCGGGCCGATCATTCAAGCGGGCGGCGGGGCGAGGTCCTCGTAGAGCCGGGCGGCCTCGGCCGGCGGCCCGCGCCGCGTGCCCGGCGCCAGCACGCGCACCACCCGGACCCGCCCGCCCTGGGCGAAGGTCAGCACGTCGCCCGGCGCGACCGCGCGGGCCGGCTTGTCGGTGCGTTCGGCGTTGAGCCGCACGCCGCCCGCGGCAACGGCGCGCGCCGCGAGGCTCCGCGTGCGGAAGAAACGGGCCTGCCAGAGCCACTTGTCGAGCCGGATCGTGGCGCGGGCGGGCGCGTCGTTCACCCGTCAGTCCTTGAGCCGCAGCCCCATCAGCGCCGCGGCGAAGGGGTTGTCGGGGTCGATCCGGTCCTTGCGCGGCGGGCGCGCCTCGAAGTTCCGGGGCCGGTCCTCCCGTGCGCCCTTGGAGCCCGGCTTCGGGCCCGACTGCGGGCCGGATTTCGCGCCCCGCCGGCCGTCCTCGTGGCGCGGCGGCCGGGTGCCGTCATGCCCGCCGTCGCGCGCAGGCCGGCCCTGGCCATCGGGGCGGGACTGCGGCCGCGCCTTCGGGCGGTCGGCGCGCGGGGCGCGGCGCGGTGCCCAGGTGAAGGTGTAGAAGACTTCCGTCTCGGCGGCGGCCCCGGCCGGCGTCCGGGCCGGCGGATCGGCCGCCGTGCCCGGCTCTGCGGCCCGGGCCGGAACCGGCGCCGCCCCGGTCGCGGCGAGTTCCGAGGGGATGCCGCCGGGGATCTCGGGCGGCAGCTCGGGCAGCTCGGGTGGCAGGTCGGGCACCGGCGTCTCCTGCGGGAAGCCGGGCGGCGCCTCGGGCGGAGCGGGGGGCGCGTCGGGCGTGGCCGGCGGCACCGGCACGTCCGGGCCCGCGGGTGGCTCCTGCGGCGGCGTGGCCGGCCCCTGCGCGGCCCGCTGCCTCGGCCGTTCGCCGCGCTCGGCGCGGTAGCCGAGGCCCTCCATGAGCCCGGCGAACTGCTCGAGCGTCATGCCCGTGATCGACAGCATGTCGGGCGTGGCCTCGAAGCCGCCGCGGCCGTCGCGCGCGCGCACCAGGTCGGCCAGCCGCTCCAGCATGTCGATGCGGATCGCGCGGGCGCCCGCCGGACGGTAGCCCGCCAGGGTGTAGACCGCCGGATCGACCCCCGCGACATGCGGGATCGTGACGAGGCCCGGCGGCGGGCTTTCGGGGAACTCCTGCAGGCCCTTGGCCAGCGACCACAGCACCAGCCGCAGCCGCGTCGGCGCGGGCTTGAGCAGCAGCGGCAGGAACACCGTGTACTGGCCGAAGCGGACGCCGTGCTTCCTGAGCGCGCCGCGCGCCTCCTGGTCGAGCGCCTTCACCTCCTCGGCGACGCGCTCGCGCGGCAGCACGCCCATCGCCTCGACCAGCCGGAAGGCGAAGCCGCGCGCGAGCCCGGTCAGGGTCTCGTCGCGGCCGAGCGCAAGCAGCGGCTCGAACAGCGTGGCCACCTTGCGGTCGATGAAGTGCTGGAGCCGCCGGCGCACCTTCTCGGCGACCTCCGCGCCCGCCTCCTCGTCGACGAAGGCCTCGACCTGCGGCTTCAGCGGCTCGGGCCCCGCCACCAGCTTGCCGACGGCCGAGCTGCCCCACATCAGCCCGCCCTGCTCGGTGAAGTCGAACTCGGTGTCGGGCGCGTTGTAGAAGCGGTCGGCGCGCAGGTGGAACTCCGGGCGCAGCGCCTGCAGGCTCGCCTGGCGCAGCGTGCGCGCCTCGTCGGGGCCCGAGGCGGCATCCTGCCGGAAGCGGAAGCCCTCCAGCCGGCCGACGAACTGCCCCTCGACCGACACCTCGCCCCTGTCGTTCACCTCGGCCACGAGGTCCTCCTTCGCCTTCAGCCGCCTGAGCAGCACGGATGTCCGCCGATCCACGAAACGCTGGGTGAGCGCGCCGTGCAGCGCGTCGGACAGGCGGTCTTCTACCGCGCGCGTCTCGCCGCGCCAATGGCCTTCGTCCGCGACCCAGCCCCGCCGCTGCGCCACGTAGGTCCAGGTGCGGATGTAGGCCAGCCGCTTGGACAGCGTGTCGATGTCGCCGTCGGTCCGGTCGATGCGGGCGATCTGGCGGGCGAACCAGTCGGTGGGCACCGCGCCGCCGTCGTGCAGGAAGCCGTAGAGGCGGCGCAAGAGGCTCGCGTGCTCGGCCTCCGAGATGCCGCGGAAGTCGGGGATGCGGCAGACGTCCCACAGCAGCGCCACGTCGCGGGCATCGCGCAGGCGGGCGCGCACCTCGGGTTCCTCCGAGAGGCTCCGCAGCGCGATCAGGTCGTCGGCCTCGCGCGCGCGGGCAAGCCAGGGATTGTCCGGCGCGGCCTCGAGCGAGGCGACCAGCCGTTCGACCGAGCCGAACTCCAGCGCGTGGTTGCGCCATTCGAGCCGCCTGAGCGGCGTGAAGCGGTGCTGGGTGATCGCCTCGGCCACCTCCGCGTCGAGCGGGCGGGCCTCGGCGGTCACGCCGAAGGTGCCCGGCCGGGTGAAGCGCCCCGCCCGCCCGGCGATCTGGGCCAGCTCGTTCGGCGCGAGCTGGCGGATGCGGCGGCCGTCGAACTTGGCCAGCGCCGAGAAGGCGACGTGGTCGATGTCGAGGTTGAGCCCCATGCCGATCGCGTCGGTGGCGACGAGGTAATCCACGTCGCCGTTCTGGTAGAGCGCCACCTGGGCGTTGCGCGTCCGCGGCGAGAGCGCCCCCATCACCACCGCGCAGCCCCCCTTCTGGCGGCGGATCACCTCGGCGATGGCATAGACGTTCTCGACCGAGAAGCCGACGATGGCCGAGCGCGGCGGCATCCGGCTGAGCTTGCGCTGCCCGGTGTAGCTCAGCTCGGAGAAGCGTTCGCGCCGCAGGAACTGCGCGCCGGGCACCAGCGCGGCGATCGCCCCGCGCATCGTGTCCGAGCCGAGGAACATCGTCTCCAGAAGCCCCCGCGCGCGCAGCAGCCGGTCGGTGAAGACATGCCCCCTCTCGGGGTCGGCGCAGAGCTGGATCTCGTCAACCGCGACGAAGTCGGCGCCGATCTCCTGCGGCATCGCCTCGACGGTGCAGACCCAGAAGGCGGTCCGGTCGGGGACGATCCGCTCCTCGCCGGTGACGAGCGCCACCACCGAGGGGCCGCGCAGCGCCACGATCCGGTCGTAGACCTCGCGCGCGAGCAGCCGCAGCGGCAGGCCGATCACGCCGGTGCGGTGCGTCAGCATGCGCTCGATGGCGTAGTGGGTCTTGCCGGTGTTGGTGGGGCCGAGAACGGCCGTCACCCGGGCGCGTTCCGCCATGGGGCTGCCTCAGAGGTCGGTGCCCGAAACCTTCCGCTCGAGCCGCTCGATGGCCTGGTTTATGCCGGGCGCGTGCGGATGTATAGCATGCGCCATGCGCCAGGCCTCGAGCGCCTGGGCATCGCGCCCGATCTCCTCGAGGATCATGCCGAGGCCGGCGAGCGCGCCGAAGTGGCGCGGCTCGAGCGCCAGCGTGCGCTGGATGTCGGCCAGCGAGGGGCCGATCTGCCCGGCATGGAAATAGGCCGTGGCACGCGCGTTCCAGCCCTCGGCGAAGCCGGGGGCATGGTCGGTCAGCGCCGTCAGGTGCTCGATCGCCTGGGCGAAGTCACCGGCCTGCATCGCCTTGCGCCCGCGTTCGAGCAGCAGGTCCATCGACGGCGAGCCCGACCGCGACCACTCGGTCAGGATCGCGCTCTCGGTCCGCTGCCAGTCGGCGTTCTCCTTCCGCGCAAGTTCGGCGAACAGCCGGTCGAGCTCCGCCGCATCGGCCAGCGCGGGGCGAGGTATGGAAATCCATACTGCCGCGGCAAGTGCCGTTACGATAGCGTTGGCTTTGACGGTTAGTGCGCCCATAACGAGTGTGAGTGTAACGTGAGCGGCGGCACATTCCAGTGTCCGCCGCTCACTTTCGGGAGAAGGGCGCGATGAGCGAAGTGATCTCGGCCGCGGTGGCGGCCCTGGCGGAGCGTCTGGCCGGCGGATTCGACGGAACGGCGAAGTTCGTCATCCCCGGCGAGGGTGCCATCATGGTCGATGGCGCGGGCGTGCGTGCGGGTGACGAGGAGGCCGACGTGACGATGACGGCCGATACCGAGACCTTCCGGGCCATCCTCGCGGGTGAGCTCAACCCCACCACCGCCTTCATGACCGGCAGGCTCTCGGTCGAGGGCGACATGGGCGCGGCCATGCGGCTCGGCGTCGCGCTGGGCTGAGCGGTGGAGGCCGCGCCCCTCTTCCACGACGTGGCCGAGGGCCCCGAGGGCGGCGCGGCCTGGTGGCTGCGCACGGCCGACGGCCTGCGCCTGCGCATCGGCGTCTGGCCCTGTGCCGGGGCGCGCGGCACCGTGCTGCTCTTTCCCGGCCGCACCGAGTTCGTCGAGAAGTACGGGCGCACCGCGGCCGACCTCGCGGCGCGCGGCTACGCCATGCTGACGGTGGACTGGCGCGGCCAGGGCCTGGCCGACCGGATGCTGCCCGACCGCGAGGTCGGCCACGTCGACCGCTTCACCGACTACCAGCAGGATGTCGCCGCCGTGGTCGCGGCCGCGCGCCGCCTCGCCCTGCCGCGCCCCTGGCACCTGATCGGGCACTCGATGGGCGGGCTGATCGGGCTCCGCGCCCTGGCCGAGGGGCTCGAGGTCGCCAGCGCCGCCTTCTCGGCGCCGATGTGGGGCGTGATCATCAGTCCGTGGCTGCGGCCCCTCGCCCGCCTCGTCACGGCGGCCTCGGGGCACGTGGGCCTCGGCCATCTCTATGCGCCGGGCACCCATACCCGCAACTACGTGCTGGCGACGCCCTTCGAGGGCAACCAGCTCACCCGCGACGCGGGCATGTATGCCTACATGCGCCGCCAGCTCGAGGCGCACCCCGAGCTCGGCCTCGGCGGGCCGAGCCTGCACTGGGTGCACGAGGGGCTGACCGAGATCCGCACCTTCCGCACCGCCGCGCTGCCGCGGCTGCCGGTCTACATCGGCATCGGCGGCGGCGAGCGCATCGTCGATGTCGCCGCCGTGCAGGCGATGGCCGGGCGCTGGCCCGGCGCCATCTTCGAGGTCTTCCCCGGCGCCGAGCACGAACTGCTGATGGAGCTGCCCGAGGTCCGCCTCGCCTTCACCGCGCGCGCCGCCGCGCTGTTCGACCGGGCCGCGGGGGCGACCGCCCCGACGGCCCCGGCCGCCCCGCCGGCGCGGGCCAACGCGGCGGCGACCTAGCGTGGCCGCGCCGCGGGCGGCGCTGCGGGTCGCCGTGCTCTCCGACATCCACGGCAATTCCGCCGCGCTCGACGCCGTGCTCGCCGATCTGGCGCACGCCGCGCCCGACCTCACGGTGAACCTCGGCGACTGCCTCTCGGGGCCGCTCGACGCCGGCGGCACCGCCGAGCGGCTCGTCGCGGCGCGCCTGCCCACGGTGGCCGGCAACCACGACCGGTGGCTGCTGGACCGCCCGGCGCAGGCGATGGGCGCCTGGGAGCGCGCCGCGCTGCCGCAGCTCGCCCCGGCGCATCTCGACTGGCTGCGCGCGCTGCCGTCCGTGCTCGAGCTCGAGGGGCTCTTCCTCTGTCACGGCACGCCCGCCTCCGACACCGCGACCTGGCTCGATGCGCCGGGGCCCGACGGGGTGCTGGCGCTGGCGCCCCCCGCGGCGGTCGAGGCCGCGGCCGCGGGCGCACCGGGCGAGATCCTGCTGTGCGGCCATACCCACGTTCCGCGCGTGGTCCGGCTTGCCGACGGCCGGCTCGTCGTCAACCCCGGCTCGGTCGGCTGCCCGGCCTGGGCAGACCGGCGCACCGACCCGCCGGCGCGGGCCGAGACCGGCGCGCCCGACGCGCGCTACGCGCTGCTCGAGCGGCGCGGCGGGGTCTGGCGCGCCGCGCTCTGCACGGTCGCCTACGACGCCCGGCCGATGATCGCGCTGGCCGAGGCGGCGGGCGAGGCCGACTGGGCGGCGGCCCTGCGCTTCGGCCGGGTCGCGCCCTGAGGCCGGGCCGGGTCGCGCCCCGAGGCCCGCCTCAGCGACCGATCTCGACCGTCTGGCGCAGCGCGCCCGAGGCGCGGTCGTAGATCAGGATGCGGTCGTCCTCGGTCACCACCGCGAACCAGTCGCGCCCCTGGGTGAAGGCGGCCGCCCGCGCCCCGGGGGGCAGCGCGATCGCCCCGGGCAGGCCGAGCGGCGGGGGCGTCTCGCGGAAGCGGATGACAACCAGCGCGATCAGCACTAGAAGGCCCGCGATCATCGTGACCGTCAGCGCCGTCACCAGACGCCTGAGGTATCTGACCAGCCCCGGATCGGCGCCGCCCGCGCCGGACCCCGCATCGAACCCGCCGTCCATGCCGCCGCCTCCCGCGCCGCCCGCCAGAACCCTCAGCGTCCGCATTGCCGCCGATCCGCCGGGCCGCCTTGATAAGGCGCTTTCGCGCGACGTGCCAGCATCGGAGGACCTCTCGCGCTCGCGCATCGCCCGGCTGATCGCCGAGGGGCGGGTCTCGCGCGGGGGGCTGCCCCTCACCGATCCCTCGGCACGGGTCGCCGAGGGCGAGGTCATCGTGATCGAGATCGCCGAGGCCGCCGAGACGGCGACGCAGGCCGAGGCGATCCCGCTCGACGTCGTCTGGGAGGACGCGGCGCTGATCGTGGTGAACAAGCCCGCCGGCATGGTCGTCCACCCCGCGCCGGGCTCGGCCGCGGGCACGCTCGTCAACGCGCTGCTGCATCACTGCGGCGCCTCGCTCTCGGGCGTCGGCGGCGAGCGGCGGCCCGGCATCGTGCACCGGATCGACAAGGACACCTCGGGCCTGATCGTGGCGGCCAAGCCCGACCGGGCGCACCACGCGCTCGCCCGCCAGTTCGAGAAGCACACGGCCGAGCGGCGCTATCTGGCGATCTGCCACGGCGTGCCGTCCGAGGCGGACCCGCGGCTCCACGGCGTGAAGGGCGTGTCGTTCGAGCCGGGGGGCGTGGTGCGCATCGCCACCGGCCTCGCCCGCCACCCGACCGACCGGCAGCGCCAGGCGGTCAGCCTCACGGGCGGCCGCCATGCGGTGACGCGGCTGCGCGTGCTTGAGACCTTCGGCATCCCGCCCGCCGCGGCGCTGATCGAATGCCGGCTCGAGACCGGGCGCACCCACCAGATCCGCGCGCATCTGGCGCATGCCGGCCACGGGCTGATCGGCGATCCGGTCTACGGCGGCCGCCGCCGGCTTTCCGCCCGCGCCGTGGGCGAGGCCGCCGCGGCGGCGGCCGCGGCCTTCCCGCGCCAGGCGCTCCACGCCGCGACGCTCGGCTTCGACCACCCCGCCACCGGCGAGCGGCTTCGCTTCGAGGCGCCGCTTCCGCCCGACATGGCGGGGCTTGTCGCGCTCATGCGCGGAACCGGTGCGCCGCAGGCCCGTTAACGCGCCGAGCAATTCGGCGTGATAGGCCGCGGGTACGGCTTCCCCCCGGACGATTCCCGGGCATACTGGCGGCCACGCGGAACGATCGAGGAACTTGAACCGAGCGGTTCAGTTTGTTATATCTCACCGGCTCCGCGCCGGGCGGCGTGGTCCGGCGTGGCGCGCAGCGGAGGCAGCGAATGAGCAGCTACGCCAACCTTCCGGCACCGTCCCCCGAACAGGGTCTGAACCGCTACCTGCAGGAGATCCGCCGGTTCCCCATGCTGGACCCGGAGGAGGAATACATGCTGGCCAAGCGGTGGGTGGACCATCAGGACACCGAGGCGGCGCACAAGCTCGTCACCTCGCACCTGCGGCTCGCCGCGAAGATCGCGATGGGCTACCGCGGCTACGGCCTGCCGCAGGCCGAGGTCATCTCCGAGGCCAATGTCGGCCTGATGCAGGCGGTCAAGCGGTTCGACCCCGACAAGGGCTTCCGGCTGGCCACCTACGCGATGTGGTGGATCCGCGCCGCGATCCAGGAATACATCCTGCGGTCGTGGAGCCTGGTGAAGCTCGGCACCACCTCGGCGCAGAAGAAGCTGTTCTTCAACCTCCGCAAGGCCAAGGCCCGCATCGGCGCGCTCGAGGAGGGCGACCTGAAGCCCGAGAACGTGGCCCGGATCGCGCATGACCTCAACGTCTCCGAGGAGGAGGTGGTGGACATGAACCGCCGCCTCTCGGGCGGCGACGCCTCGCTGAACGCCACCATCGGCTCCGACGGCGACGGCTCGTCGCAGTGGCAGGACTGGCTCGAGGACGAGGATGCCGACCAGGCGGCCGCCTATGCCGAACGCGACGAGCTCGAGGCGCGGCGGGAACTGCTCGCCCGCGCGATGGAGGTGCTCAACGACCGCGAGCGCGACATCCTCGTCCAGCGCCGGCTGGAGGAGAACCCGGTGACGCTCGAGGAACTCTCCAGCCGCTACGACGTGAGCCGCGAGCGGATCCGCCAGATCGAGGTGCGCGCCTTCGAGAAGCTGCAGAAGCGGATGCGCGAGCTCGCGCGCGAACGGGGCCTCGCCGCCACCGCCTGAGCCCGCCGGCACCGTCCCCGGCATGCCTCCGAGCCGGCCGCGGCGACGCGGCGCGGCGTCGCGACCGGCCCCGCCAGCGGCACCCTCGCCCTGTTGCCTCGCGGGGCCGCGCGGCCTAGCGTTCGGGGGAGACTCTCAGGGAGGACGACATGACCGACCCGATCCGCTGGGGCATCCTCGGCGCGGCACGCTTCGCGCGCGAGCAGATGGGCCCCGCGATCCACGCCGCCAAGGGCGCCGAGCTTGCTGCGCTGGCGACCTCCTCGCCCGAGAAGGCCGAGGGCTTCCGCGCCTTCTGCCCGGGCCTGCGGGTGCACGACAGCTACGAGGCGCTGCTGGCCGACCCCGCCATCGACGCCGTCTACATCCCCCTGCCGCACACGCTGCACGTGGAATGGTCGATCCGCGCGCTCGAGGCGGGCAAGCACGTCCTGGTCGAGAAGCCCGTGGCCATGCGCGCCGCCGAGATCGACCCGCTGATCGCGGCGCGCGACCGCACCGGGCTCGTCGCCGCCGAGGCCTACATGATCGTCCACCACCCCCAGTGGCAGCATGCGCGCGCGCTGCTGCGCGACGGGGCGATCGGCCGGCTGCTCCATGTCGGCGCCTTCTTCACCTACGACAACAGGGCCGACCCCGAGAACATCCGCAACCGCCCCGAGACCGGCGGCGGCAGCCTGCCCGACATCGGCGTCTACACCTGCGGCTCGACCCGCTGGATGACCGGCGAGGAGCCGCTCGAGGTCCGCGCCGAGATCACCCGCGAGAACGGGGTCGAGGTCACCACCCACATGCGCGCGCGCTTCCCCTCGTTCTCGTTCACCGGCACCACCTCGATGCGGATGCACCCCCGCCAGGAGATGGTGTTCCACGGCGAGAAGGGCGTGATCCGGCTGACCGCGCCCTTCAACGCCGGGGTCTTCGGCCAGGCGCAGGTGGAGCTGCACCGCGGCATGAACGTCTCGGTGGAACGCTTCCCCGCGGCCAACCATTACGTTCTCCAGGTCGAGGCCTTCGGCCGCTCGGTGCGCGAGGGCACCCCCTACCCCTGGACGCTGGAGAACGCGCGCGGCACCCAGGCGATGATCGACATGGCCTGGGCGAGCGAGGCGGCAGGCGGGGGTTGACCGGCGTCAAGGCGCCCGCCGCCGGCGCCGGGCAGCGTCACCAACGTCAGCAGAAAGGAGCCTGCGATGAAACCGGTCCGAACGCTCGTCGTGCTCGCCAGCGAGGCGGAGGCGCGCCTGCTCGTCAGCGAGGGCCCCGGCAAGGGCCTCCGCGAACTCTCGGGCCTGCGCGCCGCGGACTTTCCCGACACCCAGCAGGAATTCACCGACGCCCCCGGCCGCCAGAGCGCTGCGCCGGGCATGGGCGGGCACGCCTACACCGCGCGCGAGACGGTCGAGGAGGCGCGGCGGACGACCTTCGCGCCGCTGATCATCGACGCCATCGCCGAGGCCTGGCGGCGCGGCAACTACGACCGCATCCTGCTTGCGGCCTCGCCCAAGCTTCTGGGGGAGCTGCGCAAGCACATGCCCGCCGAACTCGCCGCGGCGCTGCTCGCCGACCTGCCGAAGGACCTCGTGAAGGTTGCGGCGCGGGATCTGCCTTCCCATTTCAGCGATGTCGCCCGCCTCTGAGCGACCCCGCCGCGGAGGAAGCATGACCCGCCGACCGACCGACCCGCCCGCCGAGGCACCCGTCACGCGCGCGCCGCCGCCCGAGGCCCCGTCCGGGCCGCCGACCGAGACCTACTTCCCGCCCGAGAGCCCCTGGCTGCGCGGGCTCTGGATGCTGTTCTTCGCCCTGCTCTTCGGGGTGGCGCAATCGATCCTCGGCCTCGCCGCCCTCGTCCAGTTCCTCTGGCTCGTGATCCGCCGGGAGAAGAACCCCCAGATCGCCGCCTTCGGCGAGGGTCTCGCCCGCTGGCTGCACGACGCCGCGCGCTTCCTCGCCGGCGCGAGCGACGACAAGCCCTTCCCCTTCCGGCCGCTCGGCGGCTGAGGCGTCCTCAGTCGCAGGCGACCACCACGGTGAACCCCTGCGCGCGCTGGGCAAGGGCCTCGGGCGTCAGCGGAACCGGATCGGTGGCAGTCATCGGCTCGATGCCGTTCTGCATCAGGAACAGCCGCGCCACCTCGCCCCGGATCGCGAAGTTGACGTTCTGGGGCAGGTCTCCGTAGGCCGCCGCCACCGCCTGGGCATCGAGCTTCGAGACGGCGACCCCGACGACGAGGCCCTCCGAGGACAGCACCGGCCCGCCGGAGTTCCCGGCCTGGAGCGGCGCGGTGATCTGCATGTGGAGCAGGTTGCCGCCGATACCGGAGAGCGCCGACACCGACCCCCGTGTCACGTTCAGCCCCGAGAGCAGCCCGCTCAGCGGGAAGCCGGCCGCGGTCACGTCGGAGTTGAGCCGCGCCGGCGTCGCGGCGAAGGCGGCGACGCCCTGCCCCGGCACCGCGCCGGCCAGGAGCAGCGCGAGGTCGTGCTCGGCAGAGCTCGCCACCAGCAACGCCGGCCCGCCGTTGACGGTGATCGCCGAACAGCGCTCGACGACATGGGCATTGGTCAGCACGTGCCCCGCCTCCGAGACGCGGAAGCCCGAGCCGGAGGAGCCGCCGGGCGCGGGCGGCGGCTCCGACGCCGCGCCGCGCACGGCGGGCGGCGCGGTCACCTCACGCCCCTTGTCTTCCTCCAGAAGTGCCACGGCCGACCGGATCAGCCCATCGAGCCACCCGCCCTCGGGGATGCCGATCCGCGGCGCCCGGCCGGGAGTTATGCTCGCCGTCACCGCGTTCAGGAGCGCCGCGTCGCGGGCACCGGCCGAGACCATGATCACCGACCAGGCCCCGCGGCGCAGGTCGGTGCGCGTGTAGAGGATGACGCCGTTGCGGTCGGTCGTCGAGGTGATGGCCAGATCCTTGCGGCGCAGCACGTAGGGCGCGGACGGCGCGGCATGGCGTGCGGCGGTGTAGTCGTGCAGCCGGGCGGCGGTGGCCCGGTCGGTCACCGCGAAGGAATAGGACAGCGAGCTTGCGGTATGCGCGAGGTTGACGAAGTGCTCGGTCGGAGGGTCGGCCCGGATCGCCGTGCCGGGGAACATGAGCGACATGTCGAGCACGTCGAGGTAGTCCATCTGCCAGCCGTCGCGGTCGTGAGCTTCCAGAAACTCGAAGGCCAGGACGGCAAGATGCCAGTTGCGCGGCGGCTCGGCGAACCTCGCACGCGAGAAGTCCTCCATCGCCGCGGCGCTCTGCGCCCCCCAGTCCCCGTCGATCAGGCCCCGGTAGTGCCCCCCGAAGGCGAGGGCGGCCTGCACGAAGCGCCGCTCCGGCGCGGTCAGTGCCGCGGCCTCGAACGGATCTGCCAGGTCGCCCTGAGCGGAAGCCGGTGCGGGCACGAGGAGAAGGAAGATGAGAAGGACGGCGGCACGCAGCAGATACGGCATCGGACTGTCCGTCGATGGCGCCCCCGGAAAGGAAGGATCACATCGACGACGCCGCCGCGCAAGAGATTCGGGCGCCCCCTACCCCTCCATCGCCTCCAGCTCGTCGATGAAGCCCGCGATCATCGCCAGCCCCTTGTCCCAGAAGGCGGGGTCGGTCGCGTCGAGGCCGAAGGGGGCGAGAAGCGCGCGGTGGTGCTTCGAGCCGCCGGCCTGCAGCATCTCGAAGTACTTCTCCTGGAAGCCCGCGTCGCCCTCGGCATAGACGGCGTAGAGCGCGTTCACCAGCCCGTCGCCGAAGGCATAGGCATAGACGTAGAAGGGCGAGTGGACGAAGTGCGGGATGTAGGCCCAGAAGGTCTCGTAGCCCTCCATGAAGCGGAAGGCGGGGCCGAGGCTCTCGCCCTGCACCTCCATCCACAGCCGACCGATGTCCTCGGGCGTCAGCTCCCCCTCGCGGCGGGCGTGGTGCAGCTTCACCTCGAAGTCGTAGAAGGCGATCTGCCGGACGACCGTGTTGATCATGTCCTCGACCTTGCCGGCGAGCAGCACCTTGCGCTCGGACGGCGTGCGCGCGGCCTCGAGCAGGCGGCGGAAGGTCAGCATCTCGCCGAAGACGCTCGCCGTCTCGGCCAGCGTCAGGGGCGTGGCGGACAGCAGCTCCCCCTGCGCCGCCGCCAGCCGCTGGTGCACCCCGTGGCCGAGTTCGTGCGCCAGCGTCATCACGTCGCGCGGCTTGCCGAGGTAGTTCAGCATCACGTAGGGATGCGCGTCGGTCACCGTGGGGTGGGCGAAGGCGCCGGGCGCCTTGCCGGGCTTGACGCCCGCGTCGATCCAGCCCTCGGTGAAGAACGGCCGGGCGAGGTCGGCCATGCGCGGATCGAAGCCGGCATAGGCGTCGAGCACCAGCTCCTTCGCCTCCTCCCACTGCCAGATGCGCTGCTCCTCCATCGGCAGCGGCGCGTTGCGGTCCCAGATCTCGAGCCGGTCGAGCCCCATCCACTTCGCCTTGAGCGCGTAGTAGCGGTGCGACAGGCGCGGATAGGCCGCCACCACCGCGTTCCTCAGCGCCTCGACGACCTCGGGCTCGACGTCGTTCGACAGGTGCCGGGCATGCATCGGCGTGGGCATCCGGCGCCAGCGGTCGACGACTTCCTTCTCCTTGGCCAGGGTGTTGTGGACGCGGGCGAAGAGCTTGATGTTGGCGCCGAACACCCGGGCGAGCTCGCGCGCCGCCGCCTCGCGGCGCGGCCGCTCGGTGTCGGTCAGCAGGTTCAGCGTGGCCTCGAGGTTCAGCGTCTCTCCCCCGACCTCGAAGCCGAGGCCCGCCATCGTCTCGTCGAAGAGCTTGTTCCAGGCCGAGGCGCCCACCACCGACAGATCGTGCAGGAACCGCTCCAGCTCGTCGGAAAGCTGGTGCGGCTTCATCGCCCGCATCCGGTCGAACACGGGCCGGTAGCGGGCAAGCCGCGGGTCGGCGAACAGCGCGGCATAGGCCGCATCCTCGATCCGGTTGAACTCCAGGCTGAAGAAGACGAGCGGCGTGGTGTGGTCCGTCACCCGGTCCTGGCAGTCGGAGAGGAACTTCGCCCGCGCGGGGTCGAGCGTGTTCTGGTAGTAGCGCAGGCCGGCGTAGGACATGATGCGGCCCGAGACGCGCTCGATCGCCTCGTAGGCCTCGACCGCGGCCAGCATCTCCGCCGGGTCGAGCGCCGCAAGCCTGCCCTCGTAGCTGGCGGCGAAGTCGGCGCAGGCGCGCCTCAGCCAGTCGAGGTCGCGCGCCACCTCCGGCGCGTCCGGCGCGGCGTAGAGGTCGGTGAGGTCCCATTCCGGCAGGTCGCCGAAGGCGCCCCCGCCGCTCGTGGTGGCATCGCGGACGGGGCGGGGCAGGTCGGGCAGCATCGGGCACCTCATGGCTTGCGCGTCCGACAGAGATAGGTCGGCAGGCGGGAGGGGCGCAACCCGCCCGCGCCCGGCCCCGGCGTCGCCTCAGGACAGCTCGGCCGAGAGCGTGACCGCGATCGCGCCCAGCGCGCGGGAGACCGGGCATTCCGCCTTGGCCCGTCCGGCCAGCTCCTCGAACTTCGCCCGGTCGATCCCGGGCACCTTCGCCTTCAGGCTGAGCGTGCTGCCGGTGATCCCGGTGCCGGGGATCACCTCGACCGTGGCGACGGTCCGCAGCTCCTCCGCCGGCGTGCCGTTCTCGGCCAGGAAGTGCGACAGCTGCATGGCGAAGCAGGCGGCGTGGGCGGCGGCGATCAGCTCCTCGGGATTGGTGCCCGACCGACCGGTCTCGTCCTCGAACCGGCCGCGGAAGGTGTAGGGCAGGCCCTGCATGGCGCCGCTCTGGGTGTCGATCGTGCCCTTGCCGCCGGTGAGATCCCCCTTCCAGACCGCGGTCGCGCTGCGCTTCATCGTGTCTCCCCCTTGCCTCGCCCGGCACCCCGCGTGCCGGGCTTACGCTACGTAAGGTAGCGGGGAGCCGCCGTTCGGAAACCGGCGGAGGCGACACCGCATGTCGCTGGCAGACAGGGGCCGGCTGGCCGCCGGCGCGGCGCGTGCTAGGGTTCCCGCCATGGCGCGGCCGGATCTGCTCACCGTCACCGACCGGGGCATCTTCTGCCCCGCGGGCGGCTTCCACATCGACCCCTGGCGCCCGGTGGCGCGCGCGCTGGTGACGCATGGCCATGCCGACCACGCCCGCCCCGGCATGGGCGCCTATCTCGCCGCCGAGGGCGCCGCCCCGGTGATCCGCCACCGCCTGGGCGTGCCGGTCCAGACGCTGCGCTTCGGCGAGCCCGTCACGATCGGCGGCGTCACGGTCCGCTTCCATCCCGCCGGGAACGTGCCGGGCTCAGCGCAGGACCAGGGGGAGCGCGCGGGCGGGGTCTGGGTCGTCTCGGGCGACTACAAGACCGAGGCCGACCGACTCTCCGAGCCCTTCGAGCCCGTCCGCTGCCACACCTTCGTCACCGAATGCACCTTCGGCCTGCCGGTGTTCCGCTGGCGCCCCGAGGCCGAGGCCATGGCGGCGGTCGATGCCTGGTGGGCCGAGAACCGCGCGGAGGGGCGCGTCTCGGTGCTGGGCGCCTATGCGCTGGGCAAGGCGCAGCGGCTGCTGGCCGGCATCGACGCGGGCGCCGGGCCGATCCTGACGCACGGCGCGGTCGAGACCGTGAACGCGGTGCTCCGCGCGCAGGGGCTCAGGCTGCCGCCGACGATCCGGGTGACCCCCGGCCTCGACGTCAGGGCCTATCCCGGCGCGCTCGTCCTGGCCACGCCCTCGGCCCTGGGCTCGGCCTGGATGCGCCGCTTCGGGCGGGCCTCGACCGCCTTCGCCTCGGGCTGGATGGCCTTGCGCGGCATCCGGCGGCGGCGCGCGGCCGACCGCGGCTTCGTGATCTCCGATCATGCCGACTGGGAGGGGCTCAACGCCGCGGTCCGGGCCACCGGGGCTGCGCGGGTGATCGCCACCCACGGCTACACGGCGAGCTTCCGCCGCTGGCTCGAGGAACAGGGCTACGAGGCGGGGGCGATCGAGACCGAGTTCGCCGGCGAGAGCCTCGAGGCGCCCGAGCCGGAGACAGAGGCGGAGACAGAGGCGGAGACGGAGGCGGAGACGGAGGCGGAGGCTGAGGCGGCCGAGACGGGGACGGCCGGGGCGGGGGCGGCAGAGACGGGGGCGGCAGAGTGAAGCGCTTCGCCGCCCTCTTCGCCGCGCTCGACGGCACCACGCGCACCAGCGCCAAGGTCGCGGCGCTGGCCGACTACTTCCGCGAGGCGCCCGAGGCCGACCGGCTCTGGACCGTCGCGCTCCTCTCCGGGCGGCGGCCGAAGCGCAGCGTCAGCGCCACGCGGCTTGCCGGATGGGCGGCCGAGCGCGCGGGCCTGCCGGAGTGGCTCTTCGCCGATGCCTATGCCGTCGCGGGCGACCTCGCCGAGACGATCGCGCTGATCCTGCCCGAGCCCGCCCGGCCGGCAGAGCGCTCCCTCGCCGAGTGGATCGCCGAGGTGCGCGCGCTCGCCGCCCTGCCCGAGGAGGAGAAGAAGCCCCGCATCCTCGCCGCCTGGGAGGCGCTGGGCGGCACCGAGCGCTTCCTCTTCAACAAGCTCCTCACGGGGGGCTTCCGCATGGGGGTGAGCCAGACGCTGATGACCCGCGCGCTGGCGCAGGCGACCGGCATCCCCGAGCCCGAGCTTGCCCACCGCCTGATGGGCGACTGGTCGCCCGAGCGGACCTCCTGGGCGTCGCTCGTGCTCGCCGACGACCCCGCCGCCGATCTCTCGCGCCCCTACCCCTTCTGCCTCGCCTACCAGATCGAGGGCGATCCCGCGGCACTCGGCCCCCCGGCGGACTGGTTCGCCGAGTGGAAGTGGGACGGGATCCGCGGCCAGCTCATCCTGCGCGGCGGCGCGCATCACCTGTGGTCGCGCGGCGAGGAGCTGATCACCGACCGCTTCCCCGAGCTCGCCGGGGCGCGCGACCTCCTGCCCCCCGGCACGGTGATCGATGGCGAGGTGCTGGCCTTCGCGGGCGGCCGGCCGCTGCCCTTCGCGCAGCTCCAGCGCCGGATCGGGCGCAAGAGCGTGCCCCGGTCGGTGTTGGCCGAGGCGCCGGTGGTGCTGATGGCCTACGATCTGCTCGAGGCGGGCGGCGCCGACATCCGGCAGAGGCCCTTCGCCGAGCGCCGCGCTCGGCTTGCCGCGCTCCTCGCCGCGCTGCCGCCCGAGGCGCCGCTGCGCCTCTCGCCCGAGGCGGTCTTCGACGACTGGGCGGCGCTGGCCCGCCTGCGGGAGCGTTCGCGCGCCGCGGGCGCCGAGGGGCTGATGCTCAAGCGCCGCGCGGCCCCCTACCTCGCCGGGCGGCGGAAGGGCGACTGGTGGAAGTGGAAGGTCGATCCCTTCTCGATCGATGCGGTGATGGTCTATGCCCAGGCCGGGCACGGGCGGCGGGCGAACCTCTATACCGACTTCACCTTCGCCGTCTGGGACGGGGACGACCTCGTGCCCTTCACCAGGGCCTATTCCGGCCTGACGGATGCCGAGTTCGCCCGGATCACCGCCTGGGTCAGGAAGAACACGCTGGAACGCTTCGGTCCGGTCCGGCGCGTCCGGCCCGAGCACGTCTTCGAGATCGGCTTCGAGGGCATCCAGAGGAGCAGCCGCCACCGGTCGGGCGTGGCGCTCCGCTTCCCGCGGATGCTGCGCTGGCGCGAGGACAAGCCGGCGGCCGAGGCCAGCACGCTGGCCGACCTGCGCGCGCTGCTCGATCTCTACGGGTAGGGCGACCCTCGGCCCTGCGACGGAGCGCGACCGCCCGAGGTGGGCGCGGGAACCGCCCCCGCATGCGGGCGGGCGGGCGCGATCCGTCGCTGGCGCGACCGAAGGGGTCGCCCCGACGCCGTGCAGCCGAAGGCCGGACCGGCGGCGGTTCATCGGCACCCCTTCCCGCCCCCGGCGGGACGGCACGGTCCCGGCCGGGGCGGCCGCGCCTGCAGGCGCCTCGCCCTCACTCCGGCGTGCCGTAGCCCCCCGGCGTCGGCGTCACCACGGTGACCGCTTCGCCCGGCTCCAGCACCGTCTGGTCGCAGGCCTTGAGCACCTCCACCCGCCCGTCGTTCCGTCGCACCTCGGTGCGCCCCGGCTCGCCGGGCCCGCCGCCCGCCACCCCCTGCGGCGGCCGGGAACGGTGCGAGGAGAGGATGGCGCAGTCCATCCGCTCGAGGAAGCGGATCGTGCGGCGCGTGCCGTCGCCCCCGTTCCAGCGCCCGCGCCCGCCCGAGCCGGGGCGCAGCGCGAATTCCTCGACCAGCACCGGAAAGCGCAGCTCCAGCACCTCGGGGTCGGTGAGCCGCGAATTCGTCATGTGCGTGTGCACGCCGGCCGTGCCGTGGAAGCCGCGCCCGTCGTTCATCCGCCCCGCGGGGCTGCCGGAACAGATCGTCTCGTAATACTGGTAGCGGGCATTGCCGAAGGTGAGGTTGTTCATCGTCCCCTGGCTGTTCGAGAGCGCGCCGAGCGCCCCGAAGATCGCGTTCGTCACGTGCTGGCTGGTCTCGACGTTGCCGGCCACCACCGCGCGGGGGTAGCGCGGCGAGAGCATCGAGCCCTCGGGGATGACGATGCGGATCGGCCTCAGGCAGCCCGCGTTCATCGGGATCGGCGCCTCCACCATTACCCGGAAGCAGTAGAGCACCGCCGCCCGCGTCACCGGCTCGGGGGCGTTGAAGTTGTTCTCCCGCGCCTCGGAGGTGCCGGTGAAGTCCACCGTCGCCTCGCGCCTCTCGCGGTCGACCGTGATCTTCACCCGGATCACCTGGCCGGTGTCGGTGGGGTATTCGTAGGCGCAGTCCTCCAGCCGCCCGATCAGCCGGCGCACCTCCTCGGCGGCGTTGTCCTGCACGTGGCCCATGTAGGCGCGCACGGTGTCGAGCCCGAACTCCGCCACCATCCGCCGCAGCTCGGCCGCGCCGCGGGCATTGGCGGCGACCTGGGCCTTGAGGTCGGCGATGTTCTCGGCCGGGTTGCGCGCCGGGAACGGGTGCCCCGTCAGCACGGCGCGCAGCTCGTCCTCGCGGAAGCGGCCGTCGCGCACGAGCAGGAGGTTGTCGATCAGCACCCCCTCCTCGTCCACGGTCGCGGCCCGGGGCGTCATCGAGCCCGGCGCGGTGCCGCCCACGTCGGCATGGTGCCCGCGGCTGGCCACCCAGAACAGGATCTCGCGGCGCGCCGCGTCGAAGACCGGGGTCACCACGGTGATGTCGGGCAGATGCGTGCCGCCGTTGTAGGGGGCGTTCAGCGCATAGACGTCGCCGGGCCGGATGCTGCCGCGGTTGAGCCGGATCACCGTCTCGACGCTGCGGTCCATGCTGCCGAGGTGCACCGGCATGTGCGGGGCGTTGGCCACCAGCGCGCGGGATGCGTCGAACACCGCGCAGGACAAGTCGAGCCGCTCCTTGATGTTGACCGAATGGGCGGTGTTCTGCAGCGC
>JANZZL010000092.1 GCA_026419405.1 Paracoccaceae bacterium
TCGAGGCGGCGCGGACGAAGCCCTCGACCCGCTCGGCCGTCTCGTCCGGCAGATCGAGCAGCGGCGCGCGCGAGAAGGTGAAGTCGCGCGGCTTCATGTTGTCCATCGCCCAGCCGGCCACGATCAGGTCGGCCCGCCGCCACCGGCTGCGGTCGTGCCAGAGGTCGGCCACCCGCGCCCGGCGGGCGGTGTCCTGCGCGCCCGGCGCGGGCAGCGCCACGCCCAGCCAGTTGCGATAGCCGAAGGTCCCGGCGCGCGGGTGCAGGGGCAGAAGCTCGGCCCCCGGCTTCTGGCGGTAATGCGGGGTCAGGGGGTGCTCCCAGCCGGCGTAGTTGGTGCCGTAGGGTTTCTGCGCCACGCCGGTGATGCGGCCATCCTTCCCGACCAGCCGCAGCCGTCGCGGCAGGCCGAAGAAGGCCTCGGCCGGGTGGGCATCCTGCGGAAAGACCTGCTCGCCCTGCTCCGAGGTGCGGGTGCGCCGCATCCACGGCAGGACATCCGCACCAGCCGGCGCCCCGTCGGGCACATTGGCCCAGATCAGCGGCCAGAGCCCGCACCCCGGATCGACCAGCGTCACCATCGGCCCGCCCCCGCGCATCGAGGTGCGGTTGCCCTTGCCGCCCGAGGGCGCATGCGCCTGAAGCGTGTAGAGCGCCATCGCCGCCATGGCCGGGTCCAGCACCCCGTAGCGCCCGCGCTTCACCATGACATCGGCATTGTTGCGCACCGTCTGGCCCCCGGCGCTGTCGATGAACAGCATCTCCGGCTCGTTCGCCTCGCTGCCCTCGAAGGCCTCGCGGTCCTGGCAGAACCGCGGGCCGTCGCCCATCAGTTCGAAGGCCGGGGCGAAGGGGGCGAGGCGCTCGCGCAGGCGGTCGGGGTCGGGGGTCTGGCGATCCTGCCAGTCCTCGGCATGGCGCGGGGGGTCGGCGATGAAGACCAGGCCGATCAGAAGCTCGAGACAGGCGATGTTGAGGTCGGGGCGCGGCCAGTCGGGGAAGGCGAGGCTCTCATCCGCCATCTGCCACGGCGCGATCACCACGCGGCTGCCGTCCTTGCGGCGGACGGGAATCCAGGCGTCGGAAATGAGGTTCAGCATGACGCAATTCCTACGATGCGGGTCGCATGCTGGTGCGCCCCCGGGCAACGGTCAATCAATAAGTAGCCCCTAGGTGACAGATTCTGTCACCCAAGCAGGGAGCCGACCACCCATTTCGTGGGTGATGCCGATTGCAAACATCGTCGAGTTCGGCGAAAGTGGCCCCGAAGGGCCGGGGTCGGCTATGTCGCCCTCATCTTCGTAACCTCCTTTTAGGGGCTTGCGGGCGCGTCACCGCCCGCAAGCTTTCGGGCCTACCAGCAGCGGGGTCGGGAAACCGACCCCGCTGCGCGTTTGAGAATGCCGATTCGGACGCTTGCTGTCAACCGTTTATGAGCTTCGCTCACCTACATATCCCCGCGGGTGCGGGGAACAACTCGGTCGCGGTTTGTGCGCTTCGCTGACCTACGGATCATCCCCGCCTGAGCGGGGCTCTATCAGCAAGCCATACATGGACAAATACTTCAATCCCTGACAGATTTCGCCACCCTCGCCCACCGCTACGAACTGCCGCGTCCGGGTCAGCCAGTCGGGCAGGCCGGGGGGCGGATCGGCGTCCGGCAGGGACAGCGCCTTCAGCCGCTCCCTGCTGGCCGAGACCTCGGAGAGCTGACAGCTCTCCACGCTCCACCCCCCGCCCGACCAGGGCGCGCCCCCGCGCATCAGCACCAGGGCGGTCTGTTCCTGGCCCAGCCGTGTGGGGTAATCGGCATCGCCTGCGCCGCTGGCGCCCAGGCGGTAGCCGTCGGCCCAGCCGACAAGGTTCTGCGCGGCATGCGCCCGCGCCGCCCCGGCCCTGCCCTCGGCCCGCAGCGCCGCCTTCTCCAGCGCCGAAGGCAGGGCGTCGTCGGCATGGGCGGCCGCGATCAGGGCGCGCAGGCCCTCGGGCGCGCGGATCGCTCCGGCCGCGAACAGCGCCCGCGCCGTGCGCCAGAGCGCCGCCCGGTCATAGACGAACACCCCTTGCCCCAGCTCCGCCGCCGCGAAGTCGGCGCCGGCCTCCGGCCCCGGCTCGGGCGAGAGCACATGCAGCACCGGCCCCGGCACCGGGCGGGCGCCGGGGGGCCGCCGGTCCATGTGCCGCCACAGCCGCCCCGCGCGCTGGATCAGCGCCGCCATGGGAGCGAGGTCCGACACCATCACGTCGAAATCGAGGTCGAGCGAGGACTCCACCACCTGCGTTGCCACCAGCACCCGGCCGGGACGATGGGCGCGGTCCTTGCCGAAGGTCGACAGCGCCGCGGCCTCGTGCCGCTTGCGGTCGTAGAGCGCAAAGCGCGCGTGCAGAAGGTCCGCCGCCACCCCCCGGTGGCGCAGGTCGGTCACCGCGGCGATGGCCTCGTCCACCGCATTGCGCACCCAGACGCAGGCCGCGCCCTGCGCCGCCGCCCGCGCCAGAAGGTCCGCCGCCGCCGCGGGGTCCGCCAGCCGCTCCACCCGGACCGGACCGCGGGCCGAGGCTGTGGCCGCCACCGCCGGCGCAGCCACCCCCGGCACCGTCAGCGCCGGATAGCCCGGCCCCGGATCAGGCGGCGCGGCGCGCCCCGCACCGGCCTCGAAGGCCGCGACCAGTTCGGCGCGCAAGTCCTGCGGCAGGGTCGCCGACATCAGGATGGCCGAGCCGCCAAGCGCGGCCTGGATGCGCAGAAGCTGGCAGAGCAGGACGCCCATGTAGGGGTCGCCCATCTCGTGCACCTCGTCCACGATCAGGATGTTGCGCGACAGGCCATACTGGCGCAGCGCGGCATGTTTCGCCCTGACCGCCGCCAGCAGCGCCTGGTCCACCGTGCCCACGCCCACCGTGGCCAGGAGCGCCCGGCGCCGGCTGTCGCGCAGCCAGTCGGTGGGGCCGGGTTCGTCCTGATCGCGCTCGCGCCTGAGCGCCAGGTCGCGCCAGTCCTCGGACAGGCCCGCCCGACCATGCGCCAGCGTGACCGAGGGCGCCCCGTCGAAGAGTCGCGGCAGGACCGCGCGCAGGCGGCGGAACATGGCATCCGCCGTGGCCATCGTCGGCAGGGCGACATAGAGCCCGCAGCCCTTGCCTGCTGCCAGCATCCGGCGGGCGAGGATCAGCGCGGCTTCGGTCTTGCCGCTGCCCGTCTCGTCCTCGATCAGCGCCAGCATCGGGCCTGCGCGCAGGGGGACCTCGGCGCAGGCCGCCTGCATCGGGCGCGGGGCGAAGTCGAACAGCGCCCCGGTCGCTGCGGGCGGGGCGACGAGGCCGGCCTCGCGCAGCGCCGCGCCCGCCCGGGCCCGCGCGGCCTCGAGGTAGGCGGCGAGGTCGCCCGTGGGCGGGGCAGGGGGGAACCAGAGGGCGTTGGAGCCCACCCAGTCGGCCACGGTCAGCAGGCCATTCAGCTGCCAGGACAGGCGCCTGGCCGCATCGAGGCTGTCGAGCCCCTCGAGCGAGGCTCCGGGCCAGATGTCGAGGAAGCCGCGGATGACCTCGGCGGCATCCGCTTCGGCCTCTGGCCCGGCGGCGTCGAGCATGGCCTTCCACTCGCCCCCCGGTCCGTTGCCGGAGCGGCTGGTCTCGCGGTTCCTCTGCGAGGGCCGCCCGTGATGCCCGGCAGCGGCGGCATAAAGCAGATCACGTCGCGTGTCGCGGCTGCCGAGCCGCGCGGCCAGGATCGCGTCCTGCCGCCACAGATGCGCCTCGGTGATCTCCCAGTGCCGGAAGCCCTGCGGCGCTCCCTCGCGCAGGGCGCGACGAAAGCTCTCGGCGATCTTTCCCAGGTCGTGCAGCGCGCAGAGGAGCGCGAGCGCCTGCTTGAGCGGTTCGGGATGGGGCAGAGGGGCGATCAGCCGCTCGGCCACCGCCGCCACGTCCAGCATGTGCAGGACGGCGGGGTGTTCGGGTCTGTCGCCCTCGGCAGACTTGCCCGGCCAGCGCGCGGAAATGGCGGCGAGGTCGGTCATGACGGACACCTGCACGCACACGCCATGGGAGAAAGGTCCCGACTTTCCGATTTTGACGATCGAACAGAAGCTCGCCGGTCTGCCCCTCCGATGGCAAGGCCGATCCCGCAGACGACCCGGCGAGGGATGCAGGCGCGATCTTCGCCATGCACCCGGTCGCCGCCGCGACACCGGGAGGCCGTGCTGCGGTCGTGGCAGGCCGCCAACCGGCCTGCCGCGTGGCGCAGAGTCGCCCGGCCGTCGATCGCACCTCGGGCAAGCCGCGCAGGGACGCAAGGCATGGCGCCGGGTGCGGCCGAAGCTGACGCCCGACCGGGGCGAGACGGCGTTGACGCCGCGCAGGGCGCCCTGCCTTCCGATCGATGATCATCGCGCGAGCCCGCAAGGGTTCCCCGACCCTGGCCGCGAGATCCGGCCGAGGCGCAAGGCCCGGATCGACCGGCCGGCGGGCCAGCATCCAACGCCGGCGGATGGCGCGGCTGCGGTCCGGCACCGGCCGTCCATACGCCCCAAAGCGACCGGCGACGGCTCGACAGGGGGCACCGGGCGGGACAGGCCAGACCAGCCGGCTGCCGGGCCCCGGATCGGCGCGGCCTCCCCCGGCGGGCCGGATCACGACGCGGGTTTTCCCTGTTGCAGCCCCTGCGAGCGGGGTTCAACCTGCGCGACATCGAAGCCGCAGGAGGATCACCTGTGAGGATCAACGGCACGCCCTACCGGACGATCTGGCAGGACGCGGACGGGATGGTGCGGATCATCGACCAGCGATGGCTGCCGCACGAGCTGCGCATCGTCACCCTGCGCGAGCGCAGCGAATTCGCGACCGCGATCCGCGACATGTGGGTGCGCGGCGCGCCGCTGATCGGGGCGACGGCCGCCTGGGGCATGGCCGTGCAGATGGCGCAAGACCCCTCCGACAGGTCACTGGACGAGACCTGGGAGGTGCTGCACGAAACCCGGCCCACCGCGATCAACCTGCGCTGGGCCCTGGACGAGATGCGGCGCGTGCTCGGGCCTCTCCCGCCGTCGGCGCGCGCCGCTGCCGCCGCGGCCCGCGCCCGCGGGATCTGCGACGAGGATGTCGAGATCAACCGCCGCATCGGGCAGCACGGCCTGGCGATCATCCGCGAGATCTCGGCGCGCAAGGGCGGGGCGCCGGTGAACATCCTGACGCATTGCAACGCGGGCTGGCTGGCGACCGTGGACTGGGGCACGGCGACGAGTCCGATCTACCATGCCGATGCCGAGGGCATTGCGGTCCACGTCTTCGTGGACGAGACGCGGCCCCGCAACCAGGGCGCGCAGCTCACCGCCTGGGAACTGATGAGCCACGGCATCTCGCACGACCTGATCGTGGACAATGCCGGCGGGCACCTGATGCAGCATGGCGAGGTGGACCTGGTGATCGTCGGCACCGACCGGACCACCGCGCGGGGCGACGTCTGCAACAAGATCGGCACCTACCTCAAGGCGCTGGCCGCCCGCGCCAACGGCGTGCCGTTCTACGTCGCGCTGCCCTCGCCCACGATCGACTGGCGGGTGCGCGACGGGCTCCGCGAGATCCCGATCGAGGAACGCGGCGCCGCCGAGGTGACGACGGTGCAGGGCCGCGCGGCCGACGGGGCAATCATCACCGTCCAGATCTCGCCAGATGGCACGGCGGCACGCAACCCGGCCTTCGACGTGACGCCCGCCGAGCTGGTCACCGGGCTCGTCACCGAACGCGGGCTCTGCCCGGCGACGGAAGAGGACCTCGCCGCAATGTTCCCGGACCTGAAGGCCGCGGCGCAGGACGCCGGCGCCGGCAGAAGCGGCAGGTCGGCATCGCCGCAGGTCTGAAACCGGCGGCCGCGGCGCCTAGGGCCGTCCGCGGCGGGGCCGCCGGGCCCTCTGGCCGGCCCGGCCCGCCGTGCTTCGCCCGCGCGCCTGCACGGCCGCCTCGGCCGCCTCCTCGACGGCCGACTGGCGGGCCAGCGGATCGTCGGCGACGGCAAGCTCCACGGCCTCCAGCCGCCTGATCTCGTCGCGGATGCGGGCGGCCTCCTCGAACTCCAGGTTCTCTGCGGCCTTGCGCATCTGCGTGCGCAGCGCGTCGAGATGGGCGGCGAGGTTCTGGCCGACGAGCGGCCGTTCCACCTTCGCGGTCACGCGCGCCATGTCGGTGTCGCCCTGCCAGAGACCGGCGAGAACGTCCTCGACGTTCTTCCGCACGGTCGCCGGCGTGATGCCGTGGGCGAGATTGTAGGCCTTCTGCTTCTCGCGCCGGCGGTTGGTCTCGCGGATCGCGCGCTCCATGCTGCCCGTCACGTGGTCGGCATACATGATGACCCGGCCCTCGGCATTCCGCGCCGCGCGGCCGATCGTCTGGATCAGCGAGGTTTCGGACCTCAGGAACCCCTCCTTGTCGGCGTCGAGGATCGCGACCAGCCCGCATTCGGGGATGTCGAGCCCCTCCCGCAGCAGATTGATGCCCACGAGCACGTCGAAGGCCCCGAGGCGGAGGTCGCGCAGGATCTCGATCCGTTCCAGCGTGTCGATGTCGGAATGCATGTAGCGGACACGCACGCCCTGCTCATGCAGGTATTCGGTGAGGTCCTCGGCCATGCGCTTGGTCAGCGTGGTGACAAGCGTGCGGTATCCCTTCGCGGCCACCTTGCGCACCTCGTCGAGCAGGTCGTCGACCTGCGTCGCGACGGGCCGGATCTCCACCTCGGGATCCAGCAGCCCGGTCGGGCGGATCACCTGCTCCACGAACACGCCGCCGGCCTGCTCCAGTTCCCAGGCCGCCGGCGTGGCCGAGACGAACACCGACTGCGGGCGCATCGCGTCCCATTCCTCGAACTTGAGCGGGCGGTTGTCCATGCAGGAGGGCAGGCGGAAGCCGTGTTCGGCCAGGGTGAACTTGCGCCGGAAGTCGCCGCGGTACATGCCCCCGATCTGCGGCACACTGACGTGGCTCTCGTCGGCGAAGACGATGGCGTGGTCGGGGATGAACTCGAACAGCGTGGGCGGCGGCTCGCCCGGCGCGCGCCCCGTGAGGTAGCGCGAGTAGTTCTCGATGCCGTTGCACGACCCGGTGGCCTCCAGCATCTCCAGGTCGAAGGTGGTGCGCTGTTCAAGCCGTTGCGCCTCCAGCAGCTTTCCCTCCTGAACCAACTGGTTCAGACGCTGCGCAAGTTCGAGCCGGATGCCCTTGATCGCCTGTTGCAGGGTCGGCCGGGGCGTCACGTAGTGCGAATTCGCGTAGATGCGGATCTGGTCGAACTGATCGGTTCGCTCGCCGGTCAGCGGGTCGAATTCGGTGATCGCCTCGAGTTCGTTGCCGAAGAACGAGAAGCGCCAGGCGCGGTCCTCGAGGTGCGCGGGCCACAGTTCGAGCACGTCGCCGCGCACCCGGAACGAACCGCGCTGGAAGGCTGCATCGTTGCGGCGATATTGCTGCGCGACCAGCTCGGCCATGATCTGGCGCTGGTCGTAGCTCTGGCCGCGGATCAGGTCCTGGGTCATGGCCGAGTAGGTCTCGACCGAGCCGATGCCGTAGATGCAGGAGACCGAGGCGACGATGATCACGTCGTCGCGTTCCAGGAGCGCCCGGGTCGCCGAATGGCGCATCCGGTCGATCTGCTCGTTGATCTGCGATTCCTTCTCGATGTAGGTGTCGGTGCGCGGAACGTAGGCTTCCGGCTGATAGTAGTCGTAGTAGCTGACGAAGTATTCGACCGCGTTCTCGGGGAAGAAGCCCTTGAACTCGCCGTAGAGCTGGGCGGCAAGCGTCTTGTTCGGGGCAAGGATGATCGCCGGCCGCTGGGTGGCCTCGATAACCTTGGCCATGGTGAAGGTCTTGCCGGTGCCAGTCGCGCCGAGAAGAACCTGGTTGCGCTCGCCCCTCAGGATGCCTTCCGCCAGTTCCGCGATCGCGGCCGGCTGGTCGCCCGCCGGCTCGAACTCGGTATGCATGACGAAGCGCCGCCCGCCTTCCAGCTTCGGCCGGGTCAGCACGTCCGGGCGGGCGCTCAGGGCGTTCGTGTTGTTGTGGGGCATGGGCGATTCCTTCGCGGTGCCTTAGATTGATCCGCTGCGGTCGGGGTTCAAGGCGTCTCGCCGACGCGGGCTTCCCCGAGGCGGCCGCTGCGGCGGCAAGCACGGCGCAGGCCTCGGCACGAGGGCGCCGATGGCGGAAGGTCGCGCTTTGTCCCTGCGGCCGATCGAGGCAACATCCCGCCCGGAAAGCTGGTGGGGCATGCCATGCACCCGGTGACGATCACGCGACGGACCTTCCACGGCGGCCTCACCGCCCTCGGCCTGACGGCGCTGATCTCCCGAGGTGCGCGGGCGCGCCCGGCGGACCCGGCCGACCTCTACCTGAACCGCCTCACCTGGGGCGCCACACCCGAGGCCCGGGCGGCCTTCCGCCGCGCCGGCCTGAAGGACTGGCTGGACGAGGAGCTGGTGCGGCCCGCGTCGGACCCTGCCCTTTCCCGGCGGCTCGCCTCGGCGCGGCTGCGGATCGAGTACGAGGCCGGCCGCACCGACGAGGGCAAGCCGTGGCAGGGGCTTTCCGAGGCGCGGCCGCTCGGCCTGCTTGATGCCGCCCCGGCCGATCTCGTCGGTCTTGTCGACTACAGCCGGCCGATCGGCTACCCCGAGCGCGTCCGGCCGGCCGACGAGGTGATCGCGGCCGCGCTGATCCGGGCCGTGCACGCGCCGGCGCAGCTGCGCGAGGTGATGACGCAGTTCTGGCACGACCACTTCAGCGTCAATGCGCTCAAGGACGAGACCACGGCGGCGCTCTTCCCGCCCTACGACCGGATGCTGCGCGAGCACGCCCTCGGCAACTTCCGCGCCCTGCTCGGCGAGGTGGCCCGGTCACCGCCGATGCTGCGCTACCTCGACAACGATGTCAGCCAGGCGAGCCCCGCGAACGAGAACTTCGCCCGCGAGCTCTTCGAGCTGCACACCCTGGGGCGGGAGAACTACCTCAACGACCGCTTCGAACGCTGGGACGAGGTTCCCGGCGCCCGCGAGGGGCTGGCGGCGGGCTACATCGACGATGACGTCTACGAGGCCGCGCGCGCCTTCACCGGCTGGACCATCGGCGACGGGCGCGACATCGGCGGCGGCCGGACGACTCCCCTGACCGGCACCTTCGCCTATGTCGAGGAGTGGCACGACCCCTACCAGAAGCGCGTGCTCGGCCGCGAACTTCCCGATCACGCGGCGCCGATGGCCGACGGCGAGGCCGTGCTGGACCTGCTCGCGACGCATCCCGGCACGGCCCGCTTCGTGACCGGAAAGATGCTGCGGCGGCTGGGGATCGAGGCGCCCTCGGAGGGCTACCGCGAGCGGGTCGCGCGGGCCTTCCTCGCGGCGGCCGATCAGCCCGACCAGATCGCGCGGACCCTGCGCGCCATCGTGCTCGACGCGGAGTTCGCGGCAACGCCGCCCGGCAAGCTGCGCCGTCCGTTCGAATTCGCGGCCGCGCTGCTGCGGACGACCGGCGCCGAGGTCGTGCCGCGCGACGCGGGCGCCGTGCACTGGCACCTCAGGCGCGCCGGCTGGACCCAGCACGAGGTGCGCCCGCCGACCGGGCACGCCGACCGCACCGAGGACTGGGCGACGACGCGCGTCGTCGCGGGTCTGGTGGACCTCGCCCTCTACCTGCATGCCGACTGGATGGAACTGGTGCGGACCCCGCTGACCGAGGCCCCGGCGGCGACGTTCGCCGGCACCGCCGCCTACTGGGAGAAGCGCTTCGGCCTCGCGCAAGGGGCGCTCTCCGATGTTCCGGCGGCGATGCAGGCAGATCCCGGCGACACCATGCCCGAGGATGCCGGGGGGCGCGAGTGGGTCAATTCCGGCTTCGTCGCCGCGGCCGCGCTGACGCCCGAATTCCTGTTCCGCTAGGAGGATGCGATGCGCGAGCCGACCCTCGTGGTGATCTTCCTGCGCGGCGGCGCCGACGGGCTGAACCTGATCGCGCCGACGGCCGACCCCGACTACATCGCGGCACGGCCCGAGGCGCTGCGCGTGCTGCGGACGGGCGATGCGCCGGGTATCGTGCTGTCTCACCAGGCGGCCGATGCCGACTTCCGCTTCCACCCCGAGGCACGCCCGCTCGCCGACCTGTTCGAGGCGGGCGAGCTTGCGGTGATCCATGCCGCGGGGCTCACCGACGGCACGCGCAGCCATTTCGATGCCGAGGAGCGCATGGAGCGTGCCACGCCCGGCACCACCGCTTCCGGCGGCTGGATCGGCCGCTGGCTGGCCGAGGCGCAGCCCGAGGGCGCGCTTCCGGCCCTGGCCGTCGGCGACACCCTGCCCGGATCGCTGCGCGGCTGGAGCCGGGTTGCCGTCGCCGGGCGGCTCAACGATCTCGTTCTCGCCGAAGGCAACGACTTCGCGCCGCTCCTCGCCAGCCGCCTCCGGGCGGGCTTCGGCCGCCATCCTCTGCTCGGCCCGCCGGTCGAACGGCTGACCGCGCTCTCCGACATGCTGCGCGCGCGGATCGGAACCCCCGAGGGGCTCCGGGACTACGTGCCCGCGGTGCCCTACCCCGACAACGCGACGCTGGCGCCGGCGCTGGGCAAGGTGGCGCAGGCGATCAAGCTCGATCTCGGCCTGCGCGTCGCCACGGTCGATTTCGGCGGCTGGGACACCCATGACGAGCAGGCCGGCGACTTCGCGCGTCTCACGGGGCAGCTTGCGCAATCGCTCATGGCCTTCTGGCGCGATCTGGGAGAACGGCGGTCGGACGTGACCGTGGTGGTAATGAGCGAGTTCGGCCGCCGGCTCCGCGCGAACCGCAACAACGGCACCGATCACGGCCACGGCAACGCGATGCTGGTCCTCGGCGGTGCGGTCAGGGGCGGGCGGATGCTCGGCACCTGGCCGGGCCTTGCCAACGAGGCGCTGGACGACGGCGCCGACCTCGCCATCACCACCGACTACCGGCACGTTCTGGCCGAGGTCATGCAGCGCCACATGAAGGCCGAGGCGGCGCGGCTGTTCCCCGGCTTTGCCCCGGCCCCCGTGGGCATCTTCGGATAGGCCGGCGCCGCGCGGTCCGGCCCGATCACGCCGGCCGCGGCCTGGCGGCGAAGATCCGGCCGATGAAGTTCAGCAGCACCTGCGCGGCGAGGATCGCGGTCGTTCCCGTGTGGTCGTAGTCGGGCGCGACCTCGACGAGGTCGATGCCCACCACGCGGCCGCGCCTCGCCAGCCCGTCGAGCAGCTCGAGGACCTCGTAGTAGAGGAACCCGCCGTGGCTCGGCGTCCCCGTCCCCGGCGCGATCGAGGGGTCGAAACCGTCGATGTCGATGGTGACGTAGTAGTCGCGCCCCGCAGGGATCCGGGCCAGCGTCGCCTCGAGCCCCAGCCGCCGGATCTGGCGGACCGAGAGGATGTCGGACCCCATGGCGCGCGCCGCATCGTAGCCCTCCTTCGCGGTGGACGAGACATTGCGGATCCCGAACTGGCTGAGCCCGGTCACATACGGCTTCTCGGCGGCGCGCCGCATCGGGTTGCCATGGCCGTGGCGCACGCCGTGGCGTTCGTCCACGAAATCGAGATGCGCGTCGATCTGCACGATGTGGATCGGCCCGTGCTCGGCGAAGGCATTGATGCAGGGGATGTTCACCGAATGGTCGCCGCCCAGCACCACCGGCAGGGCGCCCGCCTTCAGGATCGCGCGCACGCCCGCCTCGATGTTGGCGTGGCTCTTCGCCGTGTCGGTGTGCACGATGTCGGCATCGCCGATGTCGACGATGCGCACGCCGTCCAGATAGGTCGTGTCGTCCTCGTGGTCGTAGGCGCCGGCATGGCCGAAGGAGAACAGGGTGGAGGCCTCGCGGATCGCGCGCGGACCGAAGCGCGCGCCGGCGCGCCACTGGGTGCCGAAATCGAAGGGCGCGCCCAGGACCGCGACATCGGCGTCGATCGCCCCCCAGTCGGGCTGGTAGGGGTTCTTGCCGAAGGTCGAGATGCCGACGAAGGGCAGGTTGAGCCGCCCTGTCTCGTAGCCATGCGCCATGTCAGTCGTCCTTGCCGGGGTAGGGGAGGGTCTCGACCCGCAGCCGCGCGCGGTGGGCGAGCGCATGGGCAGCGATCTCCTCGAGCGGCGCGAACCAGGCTTCGCCCGCGGCGAGGGTCCGTTCCAGCCAGGCCTCGAAATGCGCCCAGCGGGCGAGCCGCCCGGTCAGGAACGGGTGCAGCACCGGCATCCAGAAGCCGCCCGCGTTCCGCGCCGCATCGTATTCCTCGAAGAAGGCGCGCAGCCCGTCCGAGGGCGCGCGCACCGGCATCAGGTAGCCGATCTCCTCGAAATGGGCGAAGGGCGGCCAGTCGTCGCAGCCCCAGTGCGGCGGGATCTCCAGAAGTTCGCCCGCCGGGGTCCGCATGAGGTAGGGCATCTCGTCGGCCATCAGCGAGCTGTCGTAGACGAAGCCCTCGGCGATCAGCCGGTCGAGGATCGCGGGGGTGACGTTGTAGACCGGCGCGCGATAGCCGCGCGGCTTGCGGCCCGTCAGGCGCAGATGCACCTCCATCGCGCGGCCGAACAGCTCGGCCTCGCGCTCGTCGGAATGCGACATCGGATCCTCGTGGCGCCAGGAATGGTGCCCGATCTCGTGCCCGTCCTTCAGGATCGCCTCGACCGTGGCGGGATAGGTCTGCATCACCCAGCCGGGCATGAAGAAGGTCTGCCGCAGCCCCAGGCGCCGGTAGGTCTCGAGGATCCGCGGCACCGCGACGGTCGGCCCGTAGCGCCCCATCGTCACCGGACAGAGCCGCAGGTGCCCGTCCTCGCGGCGCGCGTTGCGGATCAGGCTGTCGGCGTCGATGTCGAAGGTGATCGCGGCGGCCAGGCGGCGGCCGTCGGGCCAGGGCAGGGGGTGGAGAAGCATGGCTCGGTCTCCCTAGTGCATGGCCGCCCCGCCGTCGGCGGAGAAGCACTGGCCGGTGACGAAGCTCGCCTGCGGCGAGGCGAGGAAGGCGACGAGCGGCGCGATCTCCTCGGGCCGCCCGATCCGGCCGAGCGGGTTCTGCGCCTCCAGCGCCCGCTCGGCGGCCGTCATGCGCTCCCAGCCGAGAAGGGGGGTATCGACCGGCCCCGGCGCGACGGCGTTCACCAGGATGCGCGGCGCCAGCTCCCGCGCCCAGGAGCGGGTGAGCGACAGGATCGCCCCCTTGGTCGCGGCGTAGGCCGAGGCCCCGGCTCGGCCCGCGTAGGCGAGTTCCGAGGCGATGTTGATGATCCGCCCGCCCTCGGGGATCTTCGGCAGCGCGGTCCGGGTGACGATCCAGACCCCCCGCAGGTTCACCGCCACCTGCCGGTCGAAGTCGGCAAGCGCCATGTCGGCGAGCCGGCCTTCGATCAGCACGCCCGCGTTGTTCACAAGCACGTCGATCCGGTCGAGCCCCGAGAGCGCGGCGGCGACCGCGGCCGGGTCGGTCACGTCGGCGGCCAGCTCCGCGCCCTCGAGGTCGAGCCCCACGGCGCGGAAGCCTGCGGCGGAAAGCGCCTCGAGCGTCGCCGCGCCGATGCCGCGGCCCGCCCCGGTGACCAGCGCCACCCTCACCACGGCACCTCGCCCCGGTCGATGCCGAGGGTCTGCCCGGTGATGTTGGCCGACAGCTCCGAGGCGAGGAACAGGTAGGCCCCGGTGATGTCGTCGGGCTCCATCAACCCGCCGCCGAGCGCCTGCGCCGCCTCGACGGCGCCGATGATCTCCCCCTCCGACCGGCCCGACCGGGCGGCGAGCACCTGCGCCGAGCGGATCGAGGCCTCGGTGCGCACCCATCCGGGGGCCACCGCGTTCACCCGGATGCCGCGCGGGCCGAGCTCCCGCGCCCAGGTCTTGGTCAGCCCGATCACCGCGTGCTTCGAGGCGACATAGGCGCCGAACAGCGGCTCGGCCACCCGGCCCCAGATCGAGGCGGTGTTGACGATCCGCCCGCCCGGCCCCATGCGCCCCAGCGCATGCGCCGTCACGATCGCCATGCCCGCCACGTTGATGTCGAGGATGCGCCGGAACAGCGCGATCGCCTCGGGCGCGGTGTCATCGGCCGGGGTGATGCGCTCGAGGCCCGCGTTGTTCACCAGGATGTCGATGCGGCCCGTCGGCGCCAGGGCGGCGGCCACGGCGGCGGGATTGGTGACATCCACCCGCAGGCCCCGCGCGCCGATCGCCGCGGCGGCCTCGGGGGCGGCCTCGTCGTCGGACAGCGCCAGCACCTCGGCCCCCGCGGCGACCAGCGCCGCCGCGACGCCGCGCCCGATGCCCCGGCTCGCGCCGGTGATGACCACCCGCGCCCCCGCGATCCCCTTCATGGCGCCGTCGCCTCCTCCTCCTCGTCGGTCGAGCGCACCAGCGCGAGCAGCTCGTTCCTCAGCGCGAAGAACTCCGCACTCCCCCGCAGCTCGAGCGTGCTTTCGGGGCCGAGCCGCGCGGTCACGTCCACCTCGGCCAGGATGCGCGCCGGCCGCCGGGTGAAGACGATGACGCGGTCGGCGAGGAAGGCGGCCTCCTCGACATCGTGGGTGACGAAGATCACCGTCCGGCCCTCCTCGCGCTGGATCCGCCGCAGCTCGAGCTGGAGCCGCTCGCGGCGCAGCGCGTCGAGCGCGCCGAAGGGCTCGTCCATCAGCAGGATCTCCGACCCCGCCGCCAGCGTCCGCGCGATGGCGACGCGCTGGCGCATGCCGCCCGAGATCCGGTTCGGCCACTGGTGGGCGAAGTCGGTCAGCCCCACCAGCCGCAGGAAATGGGCGGTCCGCGCGCGCTTCTCGGCCGCCGTCAGGTCGCGCCGGTAGCGCATGCCGTAGGCGACGTTGCCCGCCACGGTCAGCCAGGGGAAGGCCGAATAGGACTGGAACACCATGCCCCGCCGCCGGTCGGGCGGGCCGAGCGGCTGGCCCCTCAGCAGGATCCGGCCCGAGCTCGGCTGCTCGAGCCCGCCCACCATGCGCATCAGCGTGGTCTTGCCGCAGCCCGAGGGGCCGAGGAACACGACGAACTCGCCCTCGGCCACCTCGAGGTCGAAGGGGGCGACCACCTCGACGGGGCCGTAGCGCTTGGTGACCGAGCGGAACTCGAGGTAGCTCATCGCACGAGATACCGGAACCAGCGGCGGTGCGCCGCGCGGATGACCTGGTCGGTCAGCAGGCCGATGATGCCGATGGTGATGACCCCGGCCATCACCTCGGGCGTCTGGAAGAACCGACGCGCCTGCCAGATGACGAAGCCGAGCCCGCTGTCGGCCGCCACGATCTCGGCGATGATGAGATAGGTCCAGCACCAGCCCAGCGTGATGCGCATGTTGTCGACCAGCGTCGGCAGCATCGCCGGCAGCGAGACGTCGGTCAGCCGCCGCCAGCCGGGCGCGCCCACGGTCATCGCCGTCTCGTGGAACTCGTGCGGCACGCGCCGCACGTCGTCGGCCACCAGCAGCACGAGCTGGAAGAAGGTGCCGAGCCAGAGCAGGAAGATCTTCGTGCTCTCGCCCACCCCGAACCAGATGATCGACAGCGGCACCAGCGCCGGCACCGGCAGGTAGCGGATGAAGTCGATCACCGGCTCGAGCGCCGCGCCGATCCAGCGCACCGAACCCATCAGGATGCCGATCGGCACCGCCATCGCCGCCGCGATCAGGAACGCCACCCAGACCCGAAGGGTCGAGACCCCGGCGTGGTAGAGCAGCCCCCGTTCGGCGATCATCGTCCAGAGCGTGGCAACGACCACCGAGGGCGCCGGCAGGAACCGCGCCGACACCGCGCCCGACCGCGACACGGCCTCCCACAGCAGGATCAGCCCGAGGCTCGCCGCGGTGCCGATCAGGATCCTGTGCCGGCTTCCGGCCATGCCTCAGCGCTCGACCCCGTCCCACAGCCCGGTCAGGATCGTGTTGTCGATCTCCTGGCCCGGGTCGAGCGCGGTGTCGGCCGCGCCGTATTCGAGGTTGAGCTGCATCACCTGCCGGAAGACATCGTGCAGCTTTCCCGTGCCGCCGCCGGTGCCGAGGTAGGCGACCGCCTCCTCGTAGGTCGTGTAGGCCAGCGAGGTATCGATGATCTCGGTCACCTCCGCGGGCGTCAGCCCGTAGTAGGGCGCGGCCAGCTCGGCAAAGCGCGCCGGATCCTGCCCGAAGAAGTCCACCGCCCGGTAGACGCAGCGCAGCAGCGCGCGGAACTTGCCCGGGTTCGCGGCCAGCTCGTCGTCGCGCGCGGTGATGATGTCCACGATCAGGTCGGGCTTGTCGCGCGAGGACAGCAGGATCCGCGGGTTGCGGTCGGGCAGCGCCGTCACCGCCTGGCTCAGGAACGGCTCGTAGGTGCCGACCGCGGCCACCGATGGGTCGGCCAGAACCGCGATCGTGTCGGCGGTGGCGATCTCGCGCAGCTGCACGTCGTCGAGCGAAAGCCCCGCCTCGGCCAGCGCCATCTGGAGCAGGAGCCGCGCAGGGATGTTGGGCTCGATCGCCACCGTCCTGCCGGCAAGGTCGGAGACATCCGAGATGCTGCCATCCACCAGCACGCCGTCGCCGCCCACCGAGATGTCGATCGTGCCGATGATCGTGCCGGGCGTCTCGGGCACGCGGGGCCGGCCCTGATGCTCGCCCACCGTGCGCATGTCGGCATCGATGTCGCCCCGCTCCATCGCCGCCATGACGTTCGCGCGGTCGTCCTCGAAGCGGAAGTCGAGAGCGTAGCCCTCGGCTTCGTAGCAGCCGAGATCCTGCGCCACCAGCGCCGGGGCGAAGCCGACCCAGGTCGGGGCCAGCACGCGGATCGTCGTGTCCTGCGCCAGCGCGGCGCCCGCCAGACATGCCCCGGCGGCCAGACCGGCAGCGGAGACCTTCCAGAAGCGCATCCCGAACCCTCCCTCGAAGCGGTGCCTCCCGCCTCAGGCTAGGGTCACGGCCGGGCTGGAAGGAATGACGGGTTTCCGCGATATTGCATCGGTAATTCTCGAAGTGATCGCCCATGCGCCGCCTCAGCGACACCGATCTCAGGCTGATCCGCATCTTCTGCACCGTGGTCGACTGCCGCGGCTTCCGCGAGGCGCAGATCGCCCTCAACATGGCGCAGTCCACGCTCTCGACCCATATCGCGACGCTCGAGCGGAACCTTGGCAAGCGGCTCTGCGAGCGCGGGCGGCGCGGCTTCCGGCTGACTCCGGCGGGTGAGGACACCTATGCCGCGGCCCAGACGCTGCTGCGTGACCTCGAGCGTTTCGAGGCCGCGATGGACCGCATCCACGGTCGGCAGACCACGCGCCTTCGCATCGGCACCGTCGATGCGATGACCACCTTCCCCGGCATCGACATCCCCGGCGCCATCGCCCGCTTCGCCGCACGTCGCCCCGAGGTTCTCGTCGAACTCGAGACCGACACGCCGGCGGCGCTGCAGAAGAGCCTCCTCTCGGGTGCCCGCGACATCGTGATCGGACCGGGGTTCCAGCCGATGCCGGGCATCGAGTATGTGGAGCTGCCGTCGGAGGAACACCACCTGTTCTGCGGGCGCAGCCATCCCTGGTTCGCGCTCGACGATTCCCGGATCGGCCAGGCCGACTTCCTCAGCGCGGCGTTCTCGGTGCGCAGCTACCAGCACTTCGACGACACCTACCGCCTCGGCCGGGTGACGGCGCGCGCCACCGTCGGCAGCATGGAGGCACAGGAGCTCCTGATCCTCTCGGGCGCCTACGTCGGGTTCCTGCCCGATCACCGCGGCCGGCTCTGGGCGGGTCTGGGCCGGATGCGCCCGATCCGGCCCGACATCTGGTCGTTCCGGTCCCGCTTCCACCTCGCCTTCGATCCGGTGCGCGAGGGCGCCGCGATCCGGCGCGACTTCGCCCGGGAACTGGCCGGCTGACCGCGCGCCCCGGGCGGCGGCCCTCAGGCCCGCGCAAGGGTCTCGACCGAGAGCACCGTCGGCAGGTGGCGGACGATTTCCTCCCAGCTCTCGCCCTCGTCGCGGCTGAGGAACACCGACCCCGAATTGGTGCCGAAGTAGACGCCGGCCGGCTCGCCCGCGTCGGTCGCCATCGCCTGCCGCAGCACGGTGAAGAAGCAGGCGCCCTGCGGCAGCCCCGCGCGCCTGGCCTCCCAGGTCGCGCCGCCGTCCCGGCTCCGCCAGACGGCGGCCGAGGCATCGGGCGGGAAGCGCCCGGCCGTGTCGCCGTTGAGCGGCAGCGTCCAGACCGTCAGCGGGTCGCGCGGATGCACGGCGATCGGGAAGCCGAAGGTCGAGGGCAGCCCCTCGGTGATCTCGTCCCAGCTCCGCCCGCCGTCGGCGCTGCGGAACACCCCGTGGTGGTTCTGCTGGTAGAGGAGGTCGCCCGGCCCTGGCGCGCGCACCATGTTGTGCACGCAGTGCCCGGTCTCGGTGTCGTCGCCCGCCGCCGGGTGGCTGTGGCGCCGCGCCGGCGCGTTCGAGCGGCGGTTGCGCCGCTCCCAGGTCGCCCCGCCGTCCTCGGTGGCGAACACCCCCGCCGCCGAGATGCCGACCCACAGCTTCGCCGGGTTCCCCGGATCGGCGATGATCGTGTGCAGCGTCAGCCCGGCCGCGCCCGGCGCCCAGCTCCCGCTCGAGGGGTGGTCGCTCAGGCCCTGCACCCGCGTCCAGGTCTCCCCGCCGTCATCGCTGGCGAAGAGCTGCGCGGGCTTGGCTCCCGCATAGAGCCTGCCTCCCGCCCGGCCCAGCGACCAGAGCGCCGCGACCTCGCCGGAGAAGGCGCCGGAAGGCCCCGGCGCGATCCCGAGTTCGGCGGCCATGGCGGGGTTCTCGGCGATCCAGGCATCGGCCTGCCCGTCGGCGAGCTTCGAGAGCGTCCAGCTCGCCCCGCCGTCCTGCGAGCGCCAGACACCGGCCCCGTGCCAGTCGCTGCCGCCCGCGGCCCAGATCGTGCCGCTCGCGGGGTCGCCGATCGCATGGTTGATCGGCCAGCCGCCGCAGCAGGGGCCGCGCACGGTCCAGCCGGCGCGCGCGGCATCCCCCTCGATCAGGAACAGGCCCTTGGTGCTTCCCACCAGAAGGGTGACGGCAGGTGACATCGGCGCCTCCTCGGCCAAGGGCGACTCGCCCAGAGTAGCACGGCGTCGCGTCCCGCGCCCGCGATGTCGCTCCGGGCTTGAAGCGCGGCACCCCCGGGCGGTAACCTCGCCGCTGCCACGGTCCGGGCGGCGACGCCGTCCGGCGAAGAGGGAACGCGGTGCGGGGCGCGCCCCAAGGCCGCGGCTGCCCCCGCAACTGTAGGCGGCGAGCGTGGGCCAACCGGTGCCACTGGGGCGCGCCCCGGGAAGGCCGGCCCCCGCGACGACCCGCGAGCCAGGAGACCTGCCGCGGCGATCACCGGTCGGGCGCGCGGGGGGCGCGTCCGCGGCGACGGGCCTTCCCGCCGTGGTGATGCGACATGCACCGGGGCGCGGGGCCGCATGTCCTGCCCCCCGCAACCGCAACAGCTCCCGTCCGGGGGCGCGAGGAGACCCGCGGCACATGGCCTGGCCGCCCGAACGCATCGTCTGCCTGACCGAGGAAACGGTCGAAACGCTCTACCTGCTCGGGCAGGAGCACCGCATCGTCGGCGTCACCGGCTACGCGGTGCGCCCCGCCCGCGTCCGGCGCGAGAAGCCGCGCGTCGGCGCCTTCACCTCGGCCGACGTGCCGAAGATCCTCGCCCTGGCGCCTGACCTCGTGCTCACCTTCTCCGACCTCCAGGCCGGAATCGCCGAGGCGCTGATCCGCGAAGGCATCGCGGTCCACGCCTTCAACCAGCGCGACGTGGCGGGCATCCTCGCCATGATCCGCACGCTCGGCGCGCTGACCGGCGCGGCGGACCGGGCCGAGGCACTTGCCGCCGGCTACGAGGCCCGGCTCGCGGCGATCCGGGCCGAGGCTCCCGCCCGCCGCCCCCGGGTCTGGTTCGAGGAATGGGACGATCCGCTGATCTCCGGCATCGGCTGGGTCAGCGAACTGATCGGCATCGCCGGCGGAGAGGACGTGTTTGCCGACCTCGCCCGCCGCGCCTGCGCCCGCGACCGGATCGTGCCCCCCGAGGCGGTGATCGCCGCGGCCCCGGACGTGATCCTCGCCTCGTGGTGCGGCCGCAGGGGCCGCCCGGAACGGATTGCCGCCCGCCCCGGCTGGGGCACGATCCCCGCCGTGCGCAAGGGCCGCATCCACGAGATCAGGTCGCCGCTCATCCTCCAGCCCGGCCCCGCCGCACTGACCGAGGGGCTCGACGCGCTGCGTGCCGCGCTTCGTCCTGCACCCTCCGAGGAGGCCGCCTGATGCCTCCCTCCGCCGTCTTCCCCTTGTCCCGAAAACGCCCGGGGGGGCCCGGCCGCCAGGCCGGGCGGGGGGCAGGCAGCCCCCCTCCGCCGGAGGCCGCCCGATGACCGGCCTCGTCGCCTTCCTCGACCGCGGCGGCCCGGCGATGTGGGCCATCGCCGCGCTCTCCGTGCTCGGGCTCGCGCTGATCCTGTGGAAGCTCTGGCGTCTCGCCGCGCTGGGCCTGTGGTCGGCCGCCGCCGCCGAGGAAGCCGTGCGCGCCTGGGTGGACGGCGATGCCGGCGCCGCCCGGCGCCTTGCCGGGCACAGGGGGATCCACGCCCGGCTCGCCGCCGCGGCGATGGCCGCCCGCGCCGACCCGCGCCTCACCGAGGCCGCGGCCCGCGAGGAGACCCAGCGCATCGCGCAGGGCCTGCTTGGCGAGGCCCGCGCCGGGCTGCGCGCGCTCGACCTCATCGTCACGCTCGCGCCGCTCCTGGGGCTGCTCGGCACCGTCCTCGGCATGATCGAGGCGTTCCGCGCGCTCGAGACCTCGGGCGCCCGCGCCGACCCCGCCGTGCTCGCGGGGGGCATCTGGGAGGCGCTGCTCACCACTGCCGCCGGCATGGGCGTGGCGATCCCGGCGGCGGCGGCGCTCGCCTTCTTCGACGGCGCGCTCGAGCGGGCCGGGGCCCGCATGGAGGATCTGGCGACGCGCGTCTTCACGCGCAGCCCTGCCGCGGTGGCCCGCCGCCTCGGGGAGGCCGCGGAATGAGCTTCGCCTTCCGCGCCCGCCCCGCCCGACGCCGGCCGAACCTCACGCCGATGATCGACGTGGTGTTCCTGCTGCTCGTCTTCTTCCTCGTCGCCGCCCGCTTCGCGCCCGAGGGCGCGATCCGGCTCGCCCGCCCGGGCGGCTCCGCCCCTTGGGAAGGCGCCCCGCGCCTCGTCGAGGTCTCGCCCGGGGGCCTTGCGCTGAACGGCCGGCCGATGGCGGGGCCCGACCTCGTTGCGGCCCTCGCCGCGCTGATGCCCGCGCCCGACGCGCCCGTGGTGCTGCGCCCGGCCGGCGGCGCCACGCTTCAGGACCTCGTCGCCGTCATGGAGCTTCTGCGCGGCGCCGGCTTCGGGACGCTGCTCCTCACCGGGCGGGGATGAGCCGATGCGCCTTGCCGCACCCCGCCGCCGCGCCCGGGGCGAGGGCATTGTCCCGATGATCAACGTGGTCTTCCTGCTGCTCGTGTTCCTGCTCCTGGCGGCCGAACTCGAACCGGTGCCGCCGTTCGAGATGCTCCTGCCCGAGACCGCCGCCGCCGGCGGCCTGCCGGACGGCCCTGCGGTGCTTCACATCGCCGCCGACGGCACGATCGCCTTCGGCCCGTTGCGCGGCGCCGCGGCGCTGGCCGCGCTGCCGCCCGGCGCTCCGGTCGAGATCCGCGCGGATGCCGCCCTGCCGGCCGCGACCCTCGCGGCGCTCCTGCCGCGGCTGGCCGGCGCAGGGCCCCTCACGCTGGTCACGGTGCCGCGGTGAGGAGGGCGGCCGAGGCGCTGGTGTTCCTCGCGCTCGCCTCCGCGGTCCATGCCGGGGCGTGGATCGGGCTCGGCGGCGGCCCGGACGCACCCGCGGCGGGCGCGGGCAGCGGCGGCGCGGCGCCCATCGAACTCGCGGCGGCGGATGCCGCGACGGCGGCGCTCGTCCGCCGGTGGGACGCCCCACCCGCGC
>JANZZL010000128.1 GCA_026419405.1 Paracoccaceae bacterium
CCGTCCGCCCGGCCCGACCCGTCTGCCCCTCCACCCGGCCCGGCCCGCCTGCACCGCCCGGCCCCGCCTGACCCGGCCGGCCGGCGGAGGCCGGCCGGGCGCGCGGTGGCGGCGCTCTGGGCCGCGGCGCACCCCGGGAGCGGCCGGCGCCCGCGCCGGCTTGAGGGCTTTCCGGGCACGCGCGACGGGCCAAGGCCAGCCCCCCGGTGGGCCGGCGCGAGGGGCCGGCGCGAGGGGCCGGCGTGGGACGCCGGCGCGAGGGTCGGGTGGGGAAGGCCGCAGGAACGGCCATGGCGACGCTGCGGCGGAACCTGCCGCGGCAATCGGCCGGGGCATCGGGGGGCATCGGAGCGCTCCGGTGCGCCCGCGCGACGGGCCGCCGCAGCCCCGGCGGCAGCTCGCCGCCGCCGCAGCGCCGGAGGGCGGGGCGCGCACCGGCGTGTGACCGCGATTCCCCTTGACCTTTCGGCGCCCGGATTGTTGAACCGGCCGGACTTCCGGACAGCGTCAGGGCCTCCGCCGCATGGACGACCAGAGCAAGAACCTCATCCTCGCCACGGTGCTCAGCTTCCTCGTGATCGTGGTCTGGTACGTGCTGTTCCCGCCGCCGGAGCCGGTTCCCCAGCCCGCCGAACCGGCCGCGCAGACCGCTGCGCCCGCCCCCGGCGCCGACATCGCCGCCGAGGGCGCCCCCGCCGCCGCGCCAGGCGCCGTCCCGGCCGCCGCCGAGACGGCCGCGCCTGCGGCGGACGCCCCCCGCATCCGGATCGACACGCCCAAGCTGTCGGGCAGCATCTCGCTCCTCGGCGGGCGCATCGACGAGCTCGCGCTCAAGGAATACCGCGAGACGATCGAGCCGGGCGCGCCCACGGTGACGCTCCTCAGCCCCGAGACCTCGGGTGGCGCCACCTTCGCCCACTTCGGCTGGGGCCCCGGCGCGGGCTACAGCGGCGCGATGCCCGGCCCCGAGACGCTCTGGCAGCAGACCGGCGGCGGCACCCTCGCGGTCGGCGCCCCGGTGACGCTCGCCTGGACCAGCCCCGAGGGCCTGCGCTTCACCCGGACGGTCGAGATCGACGCGGACTACATGTTCACCGTCACCGACCGCGTGGAGAACGCCGGCGCCGCCCCGGCGAGCCTCTACGCCTTCGGCGTGGTCGAACGCCACGGCCTGCCGCCCGACATGAAGAAGTTCTTCATCCTGCACGAGGGGGCGATCCAGGTGGCCGACGGCGTGCTGACCGAGATCGCCTACGACGACATGGCCTCCTCCCCCGTCAGCGCCGAGGAAGGCGGCCCGGCGCAGGTCACGGCCGTGGCGGGCCGGGGCTGGATCGGGTTCACCGACCACTACTGGCAGACGATCCTGATTCCCTCGACCGACCGGGGCTTCACCGCCGTCGCCAAGTACTTCCCCGGCGCGGACCTCTACCGCACCGTCGCCCGCCAGCCGGTGGTCGAGCTCGCCCCCGGTGCCGGCGCCGAGGTGGCCACGCGCCTCTTCGCCGGCCCGAAAGAGTGAGAGACGATCCGCCGCTACCAGAACGATGAGGGGATCCCGCGGTTCCTCGATTCGATCGACTGGGGCTGGTTCTTCTTCCTGACCAAGCCGATCTTCGCCGCGCTGCACTGGCTCAACGCCCAGATCGGCAACATGGGCCTTGCGATCATCGCGCTGACCTTCATCATCAAGGCCATCGTCTTCCCGCTGGCGCGCAAGTCCTACGTCTCGATGGCGCGGATGAAGGAGCTCCAGCCCGAGATGGAGAAGATCAAGGAGCGGGCGGGCGACGACCGGATGCGGCTCCAGAAGGAGATGATGGAGCTCTACAAGCGGGAGAAGGTGAACCCGGCGGCGGGCTGCCTGCCGATCCTCATCCAGATCCCGATCTTCTTCTCGCTCTACAAGGTGATCTTCGTCACGATCGAGCTTCGCCACGCGCCGTTCTTCGGCCCGTTCCGCGACCTCTCGGCGCCCGATCCGACCTCGATCATGAACCTGTTCGGGCTGCTGCCCTTCCCCGCCCCCGAGCCGGGGACCTTCCTCGCGCTGATCTTCCTCGGCATCCTGCCGATCCTGCTCGGCATCTCGATGTGGTTCCAGCAGAAGCTGAACCCCGCGCCCACCGATCCGACGCAGGCGGCCGTCTTCGCCTGGATGCCATGGATCTTCATGTTCATGCTCGCGCCCTTCGCCTCGGGCCTGCTGGTCTACTGGATCGCCAACAACGTGATCACCTTCACCCAGCAGTATCTGATCATGTGGAGCCACGGCCACCGGCCCGACCTGTTCGGCAACATCCGCAGCAGCTTCAGCCGGAAGAAGGCCGCGCCTCCGGCGACCAAGAAGCCGGGCGGCAAGTGACGGCGCGGCTCGCCCGCATCGTCCGCCACCCGATCAAGGCCGCGGGGTGGGAGGAGATCGGCGCCGCCGCGCTCGAGACCGGCCGCGCCCTGCCCTTCGACCGGGTCTGGGCCGTGGCGACCGAGGGCGCGCGGCTCGAGGGCGGCTGGGGGCCGAAGCAGAACTTCCTGCGCGGCGTCGCCGCGCCCGCCCTGATGGCCGTGCGCTGCCGGCTCGACGAGGCGTCGCGCCGGGTGACACTGGCCCACCCCGAGGCCGGCGAGATCGCCGGCCGGCCGGACGAGCCTGCCGAGGCCGCGGCGCTGGTGCACTGGCTGCGCCCGCTCTGGCCGGAGAACCGCCCGGCGCCCGCGGCGATCCTGCGCGCGGGCGACCAGCCCTTCTCGGATGTCCCCTCTCCCTTCGTCGCGGTGCTGAACCTCGCGTCGAACCGGGCGCTCGGCGCGCGCATGGGGCGCGAGCTCTCGATCCACCGCTGGCGCGGCAACCTCTGGCTCGACGGCCTGGCCCCCTGGGAGGAATTCGACCTCGTCGGCCGCACCATCCGCATCGGTGCGGCCGAACTCAGCGTCGAGGCGCGGATCACCCGCTGCCGGGCGACCGGGGCGAACCCCGAGACCGGCCGGCAGGATGCCGACACGCTCGGCGCCCTGGCCGAGGGCTACGGCCACGAGGACATGGGCGTCTACGCCACCGTCACGACGGGGGGGCGGGTGGCCATCGGCGACGAGGTGGTCTTGTGACCCTGGCCTTCCCCCTCGCCCCCGAGCCCGAGGCGGAGGCGCGCGAGGCCGGCCGGCGCCTCTTCGCCCGGGGCGCGGAGTTCCTGAGGGGCGTCGCGGCGATGGAGGCGCTGCCGCCCCCCGACCGGCCCGAGGTCTGCTTGGCCGGGCGCTCCAACGTGGGCAAGTCGTCGCTCGTCAACGCGCTCACCGGCCGCAGGAACCTCGCACGGGCGTCGAACACGCCCGGACGGACGCAGGAGATCAACTACTTCACCCTGGGCGAGAGGCTCTATCTCGTCGATCTTCCCGGCTACGGCTTCGCCGAGGCACCGCCTGCGCTGGTGGCACGCTGGCAGCGCCTGCTCAGGGCCTATCTCGCGGGGCGGGCGACGCTGCGCCGGGCCTTCGTCCTGATCGACGCCCGGCACGGCATCAAGGCGGTCGACGAGGAGATCCTGACCCTGCTCGACCGCTCCGCGGTCGCCTTCCAGGCGGTGCTGACCAAGGCCGACAAGGTGAAGGCCGCCGACCGGGAGAAGGTCCTGGCCCAGGTGCGGGGCGCGCTGGCCAGGCACCCCGCCGCCTTCCCGGAGATCGTTCTCACCTCGTCCGAGACGGGCGAGGGCATCGAGACGCTGCGGGCGATCATCGCCGCGCTCGCGTGAGCCGCCTCAGACGTGCTGGCCGGCGTTCACCTCGATCTCGGCGCCGGTGACGTAGCTCGACTGGTCCGAACAGAGGAACCAGATCACGTCCGCCACCTCCGACGGCTGGCCGAGCCGCCGGAGCGGCAGGCTCTCGACGATCTTCTCGGTTCCGGGCGAAAGGATCGAGGTCTCGACCTCGCCCGGCGCGATGGCATTGACGCGCACCCCCATCGGCCCGAAGTCGTGCGCCATCTCGCGCGTGAGCGCCGCCAGCGCCGCCTTGGAGGTGGCATAGGCCGCGCCCGCGAAGGGGTGCACCCGGCTTCCGGCGATCGAGGTCACGTTCACCACCGCCCCCTTCGCCGCGGCAAGCTCGTCCTTCAGCCCGCGCGCCAGCACCACGGGGGCGAAGAAGTTCACGTGGAACACGTGCCCCCAGGTCCTGAGGTCGGTGTCGAGCGTGCTGAGCCGGCTGCCCCCCGGCCCCTTGGGCGAGATCCCGGCGTTGTTGACCAGCGCGTGGAGCCTGCCGTCGAGCTTGCTGCGGATCGTCTCGATCGCCGCGATCGTCTGCTCGGGGTCCGCGAGGTCCACCTGGATGTGGTTCTCCTCACCCCCCGGCCAGGGGCACCGCGGGTCGAACGGCTGGCGCGAACAGGTCAGCACGCGCCATCCGCCGGCCGAGAACCGCTTGACGGTCGCATGACCGATCCCCCGGCTCGCACCCGTCAGCAGCAGCGTGCGCTGTTCGCCTGACATCATCCGTCCTCCGCGGGGCCAACCTAGCGGTCCTGCCGGATTCGGCAATCCGCCGCATCGGTGTCCGACCGGGCTTGAGGCGCGCGCCCCCCTGCCCTAACAGGAAGCGCCGACCCCCCGGGGAGCCAGAGGATGAAGACGCAGACCATGAACCGCGACTGGATCGCCACCGCCCGCACGCTCTCCGAGGCCCTGCCCTATCTCCAGCGCTACTCGGGGGCCGTGGTCGTGGTGAAGTTCGGCGGCAACGCCATGGGCGACGAGAAGGCCATGGCGAGCTTCGCGCAGGACATCGTGCTGATGCGCCAGGTCGGCGTGAACCCGGTCGTGGTCCACGGCGGCGGGCCGATGATCAACGAGATGCTGGAGAAGCTCGGCATCCGTTCGGAGTTCGTCCGCGGCAAGCGGGTGACCGACAAGGCGACCGTCGAGGTCGTGGAGATGATCCTCTCGGGCCTCGTCAACAAGCGCATCGTGCAGGCGATCAACGATGCCGGCGGCCGGGCCGTGGGCCTCTCCGGCAAGGACGACGACATGATCGTCTGCGAACCCGACGACCCGGAACTCGGCTATGTCGGCCGTCCGGTCGAGCTCAACGTGCAGGTGCTGCGCGACCTCTTCTCGGCCGGCATCATCCCGGTGGTCGCCCCGGTGGCGACCGGCAGGGCCGAGAACGAGACCTTCAACGTCAACGGCGATACCGCCGCGGGCGCCATCGCCGCGGCGCTGAAGGCCGACCGGCTCCTGCTGCTCACCGACGTCCCCGGCGTGCGGAACGCCGAAGGCGAGGTGGTGACCCAGCTCTCCCCCGACGAGGTGCGCGCCATGATCGCCGACGGCACGATCTCGGGCGGCATGATCCCCAAGGTCGAGACCGCGCTTGCCGCGGTCGAGGGCGGGGTGCGCGCGGCGGTGATCCTCGACGGGCGGGCGCCCAATGCCTGCCTGCTCGAACTCTTCACCGACCACGGCGCGGGCTCCATCATCCGCTCGACCGAACCGCGCGTGAAGCCCCGGCGTGGCTGATCCCCGTCACCCTGTGCCAAATACTCCCGCCGGAGGCGCGCCGCGCGCCAGCGCGGCGCCCGGCCCAACGGGAGGAGCGATCCCGGCCGCGGGATCGCGACGACGGGCGGGAGGGCAACCGCCGCGATGAGCGCGCCGGATCTCGCCGCGATCGGGCACCGGCTCCGCGCCGAGGGGCTCGCCATCCTGGGCGGCTTCCATCCCGAGCCGGGCGAGCCGGACCTGCCCCCCGGCAGCGCGACGCTCCTGCTCCTCGGCCCGCACGAACCGGGGTTCTGGGCGCGGTTCACGGCCGGGGCGGAGTGGCGCGACGGCCGGCCCGACCCGCTCGACCGCTGGTCGCGCCGGGTGATCGGGCGCATCGCCTGCGACCTCGGGGCGAAGGCGCTCTTCCCCTTCACCGGCCCGCCCTGGCTGCCGTTCCTGTCCTGGGCCCAGCGGTCGGGCCGCGCCTGGCCCTCGCCGGTGCGCCTCTTGGTCCACGACCGCGCCGGTCTGATGGTCAGCTTCCGCGGCGCGCTGGCGCTGAAGGAAAGGCTCGACCTGCCGCCCCCGCCCGCCGCACCGCCCTGTGCCACCTGCGCCGGCCAGCCCTGCCGCAGCGCCTGCCCGGCCGGGGCGCTGACGGATGCGGGCTACGACGTGCCCGCCTGCCATGCGTTCCTCGACACGCCCGCGGGCGCCGGCTGCATGGGCCTCGGCTGCGCCGTGCGCCGCGCTTGCCCGGTGTCGCAGGCCTATGGCAGGCTGCCCGAGCAGTCCGCCTACCACATGAGGCGCTTCCACCCGTGAGCATTCCCGAAGGCCACCGCCGCCTGATCCTGACCCGGCATGCGAAGTCGAGCTGGGACAGGCCCGGTCTCGATGACCGCGAACGGCCGCTCAACGGGCGCGGCCGCAGGGCGGCGCGCGAACTCGGCCGCTGGCTCGCCTCGCGGGGATACCTCCCCGACGAGGTGCTCTCCTCGGATTCCCGCCGCACGCGCGAGACCTGGGCCGGCGTGGCCGAGGGCCTGCCCGACCCGCCCGAACCCCGCTGGATGCCCGGGCTCTACCACGCCGATCCGGCGACGCTGCTCGCCGCGCTTGGAAAGGCCAAGGGCCGCACGGTGATGATGGTGGGTCACAACCCCGGTATCGGCGAATTCGCCGCGATGCTCCCCGCGCGGCCGCCCGCCGATCCCGACTTCGCCCGCTACCCGACGGCGGCGACGCTGGTGGTCGATTTCGCCATCGACGACTGGGCGGCGCTCGAACCCGGCCGCGGCTCGGTGCGCGACTTCTTCACGCCCTCCGACCGCGGCGGCGGCTGAGCTGCGCCGCTCAGTGCCCGAGGATCTGGCTCAGGAACAGCTTCGTCCGCTCGCTCTTCGGGTTCGAGAAGAACTCCTTCGGCTCGTTCTGCTCCACGATCTGGCCCTGGTCCATGAAGATCACCCGGTTCGCCACGGCCTGGGCGAAGCCCATCTCGTGCGTCACGACCAGCATGGTCATCCCCTCCTCGGCCAGCTCGATCATGGTGTCGAGCACCTCCTTGATCATCTCGGGGTCGAGCGCCGAGGTGGGCTCGTCGAACAGCATGATGCGCGGCCGCATGCACAGCGACCGCGCGATCGCCACCCGCTGCTGCTGCCCGCCCGAGAGCTGGCCGGGATACTTGTGCGCCTGTTCGGGGATCTTCACCTTGCGCAGGAAGTGCATCGCCGTCTCCTCGGCCTCCTTCCGCGGGATCTTGCGCACCCAGATCGGCGCCAGCGTGCAGTTCTCGAGGATCGTCAGATGCGGGAAGAGGTTGAAGTGCTGGAACACCATCCCGACCTCGGAACGGATCTTGTCGATGTTCTTGAGGTCGGACGACAGCACCGTGCCGTCGACGACGATCCGGCCCTTCTGGTGCTCCTCGAGCGCGTTGATGCAGCGGATCAGGGTGGACTTGCCCGAGCCCGAGGGGCCGCAGATCACGATGCGCTCGCCACGGTAGACGGTCAGGTCGATGTCGCGCAGGACGTGGAACTGGCCGTACCACTTGTTCATCTTCTCGATCTGGATCGCCACCTCGTTCGAGACCTGCATGTGGCTCCGGTCGATCTTGCGGTCGATGACGGCGTCGGACATCGGGCCCCTCCTCAGCGGTGGTCGGTGCGGAGCTTCCGCTCCAGATACATCGAGTAGCGCGACATGCCGTAGCACATCAGGAAGAAGATCGCGCCGACGAAGATGTAGGGCTCCCAGTAGATGCCCTTCCAATTGATGTCGGCCCGCACGATCTGGGTCACGCCGCGCAGCGGGTCCATCAGGCCGACGAAGCTGACGAGCGTGGTGTCCTTGAACAGCCCGATGAAGGTCGAGACGATGCCGGGAATCGAGATCTTCAGCGCCTGCGGCAGGATGACGAGGCGCTGCGCCTGCCAGTAGTCCAGGCCCAGCGAATCGGCCGCCTCGTACTGGCCCCTCGGCAGCGCGGCGAGGCCGCCGCGGATCACCTCGGCCAGGTAGGCGGCGGCGAAGAACGTCACCAGGATGATGACGCGCAGGATGATGTCGAAGTTCGTCCCCGGCGGCAGGAAGTACTGCAGCAGCAGCGAGGCGGTGAACAGCAGCGTGATCAGCGGCACGCCGCGGATGAACTCGATGAACCCGACCGAAAGCGCCTTGACGATCAGCATGTTCGACTGCCGCCCCAGGGCCAGCAGGATGCCGAGCGGCAGCGAGAACGAGATCGCCGTGACCCCGATCGTGATCGCCAGCAGGAAGCCGCCGAACTGCGTCGAGGGCACCGCCGTGAGGCCGATCGGCAGGATCGAGGACAGCGCCCTGGCGACGGTTGCGTCGGGATAGGCCCACCAGAGAACGGCCGCGACCAGCCCGGCGCCCAGCGCCACCGGCACGCCGACGCGCGGTTGCAGGGCGACGAACACGGCCGCAAGCAGGGCGAAGCCCGCGATCGCGGTGACGGGCGCCCAGACCGACCCGCCCCAGAGCAGCAGGTAGCAGACCGGCGCGTAGAACACCGTGACCCAGACGAGCCGCTTCGGCGCCGCCCAGGCGAGCGCGAGAAGCGCGGCCATCAGCACGGTGACGGCCGCCACGATTCCGAACGGGGTGCCGAGCGCGAAGAGGACAGCGATGACGAAGGCACCGGCGGTGGCGGTCAGCGTCAGCTCGGCCCTGCGGTTGCCGTAGTAGAGCACGGGCGCGAGCGCCACGAACAGCAGGCCGAAGGCGAGCACCGGCCGCCAGTAGAGCTCGCGCGGGTAGAAGCCGAACATGTACTGGTGCCAGCGGTCGCGGATCACGGCCCAGCAGGCGCCGGTGGCACCCTCGCCGGCGGCCGCCACGATCTGCCGGCATTCCCCGAGCGAGGCGGCGTTCCAGACCGAGTTCATCAGCCAGGGCATGACCGCGCGGACGGCGACGAAGATGATGTAGAGGGCGATCAGGGTCAGGAGCGTGTTCAGCCAGCCCGAGAACAGGTTCTCGCGCAGCCACTTGATCGCGCCGCGCTCGGTGACGGGCGCCTCGGCCGGCGGCAGCATCGTGTCGCGGACATAGCTGACGGTCGCGGCGTGGGTCTCGCTCATCTCAGCGCTCCTTCAGCCGGACGGACCTGTTGTAGACGTTCATGACCGCCGAGATGATCAGGCTGATCGTCAGGTAGATCAGCATCATCAGCAGCATGCACTCGAGCTCGCGGCCCGTCTGATTGAGGGTGATGCCCCCCAGCGTGCCGCGCAGGTCGAGGTAGCTCACCGCGATGCCGAGCGAGGTGTTCTTCGTCAGGTTGAGATACTGGCTGATCAGCGGCGGGATGATCACCCTGAGCGCCTGCGGCAGGATGATCAGGCTCATCGTGCGGTTCGGGCGCAGCCCGAGGGCATAGGCCGCCTCTGTCTGGCCCTTCGAGACGGCGAGGATCCCGGCGCGCACGATCTCGGCGATGAAGGCGCCGGTGTAGAGGATCAGCGCCAGCGTCAGCGCGGTGAAGGCGTGCTGAAGCAGGATCCCGCCGGTGAAGTTGAACCGCGTGAGTTCCGGAATCTCGAGGTGCAGGCCCATCGCCGCCAGCAGCAGCGCCGTGGGCAATACGAGGATCATCAGGCTCTTCCACCAGGTGACCGGGCGCACCCCGGTCGCCTCCTGCACGGCCCGCGCCCGGGCGCGCAGCGCGCGGTAGGCGAGGATGCTCGCGCCGAGCACGGCCACGATCGACAGGAAGGTCAGGTTCAGCGAGACCGGCCCGAGATCCACCGACCCCAGCGGGCGCGAGAAGAGCGGCAGCGGCGCGTAGATGCCGCGGTTGGTCACCGCCACCGTGTCGAACAGGATCTTGCTCGCCGCCGGAGCCTGGCCGGCCGCCTGCATCTCCTCGGTCACGCGGAAGGCCGAGGGCGCCGGCGCGATCTCCGAGATCGGGACGTAGATGATCAGGATCCACAGCAGCAGCGGGATGTTGCGGAAGATCTCGACGTAGACCGTCATGATCCGCGCGACGAGCCAGTTCTTCGACAGCCGCAGCACGCCCACGATGACGCCCAGGATGGTGGCCCCGATGCAGCCCACGAGCGCCACGACGAGGGTGTTCGTCAGCCCGACGAGCAGCGCCCGGAAATGCGTGCTGTCGTTGGTGTAGGGGATCAGCGTCTGCTCGATGTCGTAGCCCGCGCGCACCCACAGGAAGCTGTAGTTGAAGGTCTTGCCCTTGGCGGCGAGGTTCTGGACCGTGTTGTTGAGCAGCCAGGCGACCGCGAGCCCGAAGAGGATCAGCACGATGACCTGGATCGTCATCGCGCGGAACCGCGTGTCGTAGATGAGCATGCTGAGCCGGAAGGAGTCCTTCGGCGCATCCGGTGCCAAGGCCATGATATGCCCCCGCCAGTCAGAGGCCGGACGTCGATATGCCGAGGGCTGCCGCGGCCGCCCCAGGCCCCGGCAGCATGCGTCCGGCTGTCAGGAAAGGAAGGGCGCGCCCGTCCCTGGGCGCGCCCGGCTTCCGTCTCAGCGGAAGGGCGGGGCGTACTGGAGCCCGCCCTGGGTCCAGAGCGCGTTCAGCCCGCGCGCCAGACCGATCGGCGTGGCCTCGCCGATGTTCGCCTCGAAGATCTCGCCGTAGTTGCCCACCGCGGCGATGGCGCGCTTGGCGAACTCGTTGTCGAGCCCGATCTTGGCGCCCATGTCGCCCTCGACGCCGAGCAGGCGGCGGACTTCGGGGTCGGTCGACGAGGCGGCGACCTCCTCGACGTTGGCCGCGGTGATGCCCTTCTCCTCGGCCGTGACCAGCGCGTAGAAGGTCCAGCGCACGATGTCGCCCCAGTTGTTGTCGCCGTGGCGAACCACCGGGCCCAGCGGCTCCTTCGAGATGATCTCGGGCAGGATGATGTGGTTCTCCGGGTCGGCCATCGTGGCGCGCGAGGCGGCCAGGCCCGAAGCGTCGGTCGTGTAGGCGTCGCAGGCGCCGGCGAGATACTGCTGCTGGGCCTGGCTGTCGTCCTGCACGTTGACCGGCGTGTAGGTCATGTTGTTCGCCTTGAAGAAGTCGGCGAGGTTCAGCTCGGTCGTGGTGCCGGTCTGGATGCAGACAGTGGCGCCGTCGAGCTCCTTGGCCGAGGCGACGCCGAGGTCCTTCTTCACCATGAAGCCCTGGCCGTCGTAGTAGTTGACGGCGACGAAGTCGAAGGCGAGTTCGGTATCGCGCGAGAAGGTCCAGGTCGAGTTGCGGATCAGCACGTCGACCTCACCCGAGGCCAGCGCGGTGAAGCGCGTCTCGCCGGTCGTCGGCACGAAGCGGACCTTGTTCGGGTCGCCCAGCACCGCCGCGGCGATCGCCCGGCACAGCGCCACGTCGAAGCCCTGCCAGTTGCCGTTCGCATCAGGGGCACCGAAGCCGGTCAGCCCGGTGTTCGAGCCGCAGATCAGCTCGCCGCGCGCCTTCACGTCGTCGACCGTTGCAGCCGCCGATGCGCCGGCCGCGAGACCGGCCGCCGTCAGCGCGCCGATGAGGATCGTCTTGTGCATATTTACCTCTTCCTGATTGTCCGCCCTTGCGGCGGCTTGTGCCGGCGGTGCGCCGGGTTGATCGGTGAGAGCGGTTATCCCCTCCGCCTGAGGGACTTTGGGCCATAGCGCGGGAATACGTCAAGGAAAAGGTCCGGTCCGGACCCTGCGTCATGCCCGTTCCCGCGGCATCTGCCCGGTCTGCGCCCGTTCACCCGTGGCCGCGGGCGAGCGCGAGGAACCTCGCCGCCGCATGGAAGTCCGCCCGCCGCCGGCCGGCCACCTCGGCGGCCTCGGCATCCTCGCCCCAGAGTTCCTGCTGCCAGGCCTCGTCGATCCGCGAGGCCTGCCACAACGCCTCGATCTCGCCGTGGCCGCGGACGGCCGCGAGGCCGATCACGATCGACCCCGGCAGCGACACGAGGTCATGCGCCGCCGTCAGCTCGAAGTCGTCGAGCGCCTCGAGCGCGGCGCGCAGCGCGGCGAGGCTGGCCGGTGGCTGGGGCTTGGGCATCACGCCCGTGGTCGGGACCAGCGGCGCCCCGAGCGCCTCGGCACACCAGGCCAGCAGCGGATCCCAGGCTCCGGCCTGCCGGCGCACCAGTTCCGCCGGGGCCTCGGCGCGATGGCAGACGAGATCGGTCTCGCCATAGGCGGCGAGCATCGCCACCACCGCCGCGCGCCCCGGGCGCACCTTGTCGATGGCGGCGTTGGCGGCGCGCGTCAGCGGCATGGCATGCGCCGCGATCTCCTGGCCCTGCGCGGCCCATTCCGCGGCGACGGCCTCGGCCAGCGCCGGCGTGGGCAGCACCAGCCGCGCCTTCGCCGGCGTGCGCACGGGCCGGCCGTCGAGCAGCACCTCCCAGCCGCCCCCGGCCGCCGGCGCCGCCCGCGCCTCGGTCCAGAATCGCCGGGCCTTCCAGCCGCTCATGCCGCCTCCGCGAAGTCGGCCAGCACCGAGGGAAGCTCGGCCCAGCTTCCGATCAGCGCATCGGCGCCCGCGAGCATCTCGCGCCGGTGGTAGCCCCAGGTGACGGCCACGGTGCGCAACCCGGCGGCGCGGCCCATCTCCAGGTCGAAGGCCGTGTCGCCCACCATCACCGAGGCGCCGCGCTCGGCGCCGGTCTCGGCAAGCGCCGCCTCCAGCATCGCCGGATGCGGCTTCGAGGGGTGATCGTCGGCCACCTGCCGCGTCGCGAAGAAGGGCGCGAGCCCGTGCAGGTCGAGCAGGTGGTCGAGCCCGCGCCGCGACTTGCCCGTGGCCAGCCCGAGCAGGGTTCCGGGCGCCCGCGAAAGGCCGGCGAGCATCTCGCGCGTGCCGGGATAGAGCGGCGAGGCGCCCGCGCCCGACAGCCGGATCCGCTGGAAGGCCGACCGGTAGCCCTCGGCCATGGCGCCGAGCTCGGCCTCGCCGGCATCGGGAAAGAGCCGGGCGAGCGCGACGGGCAGCGAGAGCCCGACGACCGAAAGCGCCGCCTCGCGCGGCGGCATCGGCCGGCCGCAGCCCGCGAAGGCGGCCTCCATGGCCGCGAGGATGTGCCCCTGGCTGTCGACGAGCGTGCCATCGACATCGAACACGACGAGCCGCCGCATCAGCGCGCCCCGGCCTCGGCGAAGGGATCGGCGGGCGCCTCGGCGGGGTTCCAGCCGAGCGCCTTCCAGGTCCGCGCCATGTGCGGCGGCAGGTCGGCGGTGATGGTGATGCGCCTGCCCGTCACCGGATGATCGAAGGCGATGGAGCGCGCGTGCAGGTGCAGCTTGCGGCTGATCTCGCCGCCGAGCTGCGCGCCCCAGCCCGATCCGGGATTCTCCTGGCCCGAACCGCCATACTTGCCGTCGCCCACGATCGGGTGGCCGATCTCGGCCATGTGCGCGCGCAGCTGGTGCGTGCGCCCCGTGATCGGCACCAGCGCCACCCAGGCCACGCGCTGGCCGAGCGCCTCGATCACCGCATAGTCGGTCGTCGCGCGCTTGGCGCCCTCGGTCGCCTCGATCCGTGCGGGATGCACGCAGAGCATCTTCTCGCCCTCGCCGCCCCGGCCGCGGCCCGGCGCCTTGACCAGACCGAAGCGGATCGTGCCCATGCGCGGGCTCGGCACCCCGGCGACGGCGGCCCAGTAGATCTTGCGGGTGGCCCGGGCGCGGAACGCCTCGGAGAGCCGCCGGGCGATCTTCGCCGACCGGGCGAGAAGCAGCACGCCGGAGGTGTCCTTGTCGAGCCGGTGCACGAGGCTCGGCTTCTCGGGCAGGCCGAACCTCAGCGCCTCGGCCAGGCCGTCCACGTGGCGGCTGCCCTGCCCGCTGCCGCCCTGGCTGGGCAGGCCGGGGGGCTTGTTGAGCGCGATGATGTGGTCGTCCTTCCAGATCACCGCCGCGCGGATCATCTCCGCGTCGCTTTCGGGCAGGCGCGCGCGCGCGGGCGGCGGCGCCGCCTCCGGCAGCGGCGGCACGCGCACGGTCATGCCGGGCGCGACCCGGCTTCCGGCCCTGGCCCTCGCCCCGTCGATACGGATCTGGCCCGTCCGGCAGAGCTTCTCCACCAGCCCCTGCGTCACCTGCGGAAACCGGCGCTTGATCCAGCGGTCGAGCCGGCCCTCGCCCTCGTCCTCCGACACGGTCAGGGTCTGCACGCCGCTCATGCGACGATCCCCCGCGCGAGCCACAGCCCCGCGGCGAGGCCGAGCACCGACAGGATGACCGAGAGCGCCACGTAGAGCAGCGCGCCCGCGACATCGCCGCGTTCGTAGAGCGTCACGGTCTCGAGCGAGAAGGTCGAGAAGGTGGTGAACCCCCCCAGGATCCCCGTCATCACGAAGGGCGAGAGGTGGGTCAGCCCGCGGTGGGCCGCCGCGGTGACGAAGACCCCCATCAGGAACGAGCCGAGCACGTTGACCGACAGGATCGCCACCGGGAACTGGGTGTGCCCGACGAGGCGGATCACCCCGATGCCCATCAGATAGCGGGCCGTAGCGCCAATGGCGCCGCCCGCGGCGACCTGTGCGAGGATGGCGAACATGGTGTCTCTGTCGGTCCGGCCCGCGGCGGAGTCAACCGCCCTGCCGCTTCTCCCTGAGCCGGGCGAAGTAGTCCAGCCGCTTCTTCAGCTCCCGCTCGAAGCCGCGCTCGGGCGGGCGGTAGAGGACCGGCCGCTTCATCCCCTCGGGGAAGTAGTCCTGCCCCGAGAAGGCATCCTCGGCATCGTGGTCGTACTCGTAGCCCGCGCCGTAGCCCTGCTCCTTCATCAGCCGCGTCGGGGCGTTCAGGATGTGCTTCGGCGGCGGCTCCGATCCGGTGCGACGTGCCTCGGCAAGTGCGGCCTTCCAGGCCACGTAGACCGCGTTCGACTTGGGCGCGAGCGCGAGGTAGGCCACCGCCTCGGCCAGCGCGAGCTCGCCCTCGGGGCTGCCCAGCCGCTCGTAGCTCTCCCAGGCGTGCAGGCAGAGCGTCACCGCCTGCGGATCGGCAAGGCCGATGTCCTCCACCGCCATGCGGGTGATCCGGCGGGCCAGGTAGCGCGGATCCTCGCCGCCCTCGATCATCCGGGCAAGCCAGTAGAGCGCCGCGTCGGGGTCCGATCCGCGCACCGACTTGTGCAGCGCCGAGATCAGGTTGTAGTGCGCATCGCCCGACTTGTCGTACTGCGCCGCCCGCTTCCGGAGGCGCTGCGCAAGCGCGGCCACGTCGAGCGGCCCCTCCACGGCCCAGGCCATCACCTGCTCGACGAGGTTGAGCAGCGCCCGACCGTCGCCGTCGGCCATCTCGAGCAGGCGTTCGCGCGCCGCGCCGGTCAGCGGCAGCGGGCGGCCGAGTTCCCGCTCGGCGCGCTGCGCGAGCCGCTCGAGGTCGGCCAGCGTGAGCCGTTCCAGCACCAGGACCTGCGCCCGCGACAGGAGCGCGGCGTTCAGCTCGAAGCTCGGGTTCTCGGTCGTGGCGCCGACGAGCACGATCGTGCCGTCCTCCATGTGCGGCAGGAACCCGTCCTGCTGCGCCCGGTTGAAGCGGTGGATCTCGTCCACGAACAGCAGCGTCCCCTGCCCGCTCCGGCGGCGGAGCTTCGCGGCCTCGAACACCTTCCTGAGCTCCGGCACCCCGGTGAAGATCGCGCTGATCTGGACGAAGGCGAGATCGGTCTCCTCCGCCAGGAGGCGGGCGATGGTGGTCTTGCCCACCCCCGGCGGCCCCCAGAGGATCAGCGACGGCAGGCTGCCCGAGGCGAGCATCGTGGTGAGTGCCCCCTCGGGGCCGAGCAGACCGGTCTGGCCGATCACCTCCGACAGCTGCCGCGGCCGCAGGCGGTCGGCCAGCGGGCGGGGGGCTGCCGGTGCATCCGTCGGATCGAGGCGGTCGAAGAGGTCGGCCATCGGCCGAGACTAGTCCGCCGGGTGCGCGCAGGGAAGCGGGCTGGCGGGCCGGCGCCGGGCCGGACGCGGCGGCCTGGGCGCGGCTCCGGTGTCGGCCGCCGTTCGCCGGCGGCGCGGGCGCGGGTCGCGGCAGGCACGGGTAGTTCCGCGGGCCAGCGCGGGCACAGGCCGGCAGGATCACCCTTCGCGCCGGCCGGCACCGGCCGGCTGCCGGCGGACCTCCGGCCGGGCGGCCGTCCGACACCGCGCGGCCGCCGGCAGAGCGGGTCGCGCGCCGGCGCGGGCGGGGCCCCTGGGCAGGGCCTGATCGGCCGGGAGCCGCCTGAGGGGGAAGCGGAGAAGCGACGGTCGGCTGAGGGGCGGCGCGGCGCCCTGTCGGCGCGGGCAGAGGGTCACCGCCGCCGGCGCGGCGCGGGGCGCGACCGGCGCAAGGGCAGGTCCGGTTTCTCTCCGGGGGTCGGGCACGCGGGTCTCCGCGTGCCCGGGGCCCTGCAACAGGGCGGAGGACATGAACGCGGCGCCGGGGACGGTGCGCGGGGTTTTCTCCGGACGGAATCCGCCGAAGGAATGCGCCCGCCGGCCCTGATCCGCAATGGGCGCGCGCTCAATGGAGCGTGGAGGTGAAGTCCATCGAGACGACCTGGTTGTCGACTCCGTCGATGGTCAGCACCGGCCCCATCGCCTCCATCTTCACGCCCACCCGGTTCGCCCAGCGCGGCCAGGTCGCCGAGAGCAGCGTCAGGCAGTGCGACGCGCCGAGGCTGCGGGCGGCCGCGCCGAGCTCCTGGATCAGGCGGGTGTGCACCTGCCGCCGGATCGCCGCCGGCACATCATGGGCGACGAACAGCCGGGAGCTCTCCCAGATCGTGTCCGACACGGGGGCCTCCTCGTAGAGCAGGTTCGAGGGGATCGTGTCGAGCAGCCCACGCTGCGCATCCCGGATCATGTAGGTGTAGATGCCGCAGCGGGCGGTGGTGGGGGTCAGGCGGTTTCCGGCGAGCACGCGGCCGAACTCGTCGTGCACCACGACCCAGCGGCTGGCGGGCGTGTCGTACTGGTCGTACTCCATGCCCAGCGCCTCAGGCAGATCCCACTTGTTGTGCACGATGAACAGCTCCCGCCGTGCGCGCAGCATGTTGGCGAAGAGCTCTCCATGGTTGTGGAGATTCTCGAAGGAGAGGGTCGTGGTCTGCATGTCATCCTCCTGCAGGTTGGTCGAACTAAACTAACCGTGCGGAGGACGGCCGCCCTAAAGCAGCCGGTAGTCCTTGGCGCGCTGGATCGCCTCAGCCGTGGTGCGCGCCATCAGCCGCGTCCGCGCCGCCATGATGCGCGCCTTGAGCGCGCTCTCCGAGATACCGAGCTTCGCAGCCGCGGCTGCGTGCCGGTCGCCCCCCGCAATGCACTTCAAGGCTTCGACCTGAGCCCGCGTCAGGTCGTGCGGAGGTTCCGTCATCTCGTGGAGGCGGTGCACCACCTCCTGGATCTGAAGGATCTCCGCAGTCTCGAACTCGCGGTCATCCCGCGCGAAGCTGGCGATGGTGCGCGAACGTATCGGACCGTAAGACATGGTGACGCCGTACTTCAGACCGTATTCAGCGGCCTCCCTGAAGAGGCCGAAGGGGTCCATCAGCTTCGGGTCGCTCCAGCGGACCCAGCCCGTGGTGCTGAAGCCCCAGGCGGTCATCGGGTCGCGCAGGACGTAGCCGTTCTCGGTGTAGTGGTCGAGCCAGGCCTGGTCGTAGGTCTGGAACGACATCAGCGGCGAGGTGAAGCGGATGTGGAGCCCTATGAAATACCCCTTCGGCGCGAACGGCGCGAGATTCTTGAGCTCGAGGTCGATCCTAGCCTGAAGCGACATGTCTTTTTAGATAAGTTGCGCAAACACCAGTCAACCGTAAATTGTGATGTGTCAAGGCCGTGGTGCAGCGAGGTGAAAGTTGTGGTTGTGACGGACGGAGACCTTGTGTTCAAGCTGCTGTCCCTGCCCGCCGAGGCACGGGAAGAGCTTCTGAATCTGCTCGGCGAGCACAGCGCCGACATCGGCCCGAGCGCCGGCGAAATCCTGATGGAGCGTCTGGCCGAGGCCGGCACCCGCACCGTCGAGAACCGCGCGAACTGACGGCCCCGCGACGGATGGTTGCAAAGAGAAGCCCCGCGGAAGCGGGGCTTTCGTGTTTCCGGCAGAAGGCATGGCGGCCTCAGTCCGCCCCGGCGGCGGCTTCCTCGGCCTCGAGGCGCGCCCGGTCCGAGGCGCCCTTCGCCGTCGTGTCGCGGTCCACCAGCTCGATGATCGCCATCGGCGCCATGTCGCCATAGCGGAAGCCTGCCTTCAGCACCCGCGTGTAGCCCCCGGCGCGGTCCTTGTAGCGCGGCCCGAGCACGTCGAAAAGCTTGGCGACGTGGGCGTCCTGCTTGAGATCGGCCGCGGCGAGGCGCCGGGCGTGCAGGTCGCCGCGCTTGCCGAGCGTGATCAGCTTCTCGACCACACGGCGCAGGTCCTTGGCCTTCGGCAGCGTGGTCTTGATCTGCTCGTGCTCGATCAGCGCGCCGGCAAGGTTGGAAAACAGCGCCCTGCGGTGCTCGTGGGTGCGGTTCAGGCGGCGGTAGCCCTGGCCGTGACGCATCTTGTGTCTCCTTCTCGGTTCTGCTTTGTCCGGCGGGCCCTGCGCTCAGGCCCGCTCTCCTTGGGGCGGGATTGCCCGGTTTCCCGGGATGCACAACCCGTGCACAACCCGTGCACAGGACGTGCACCGTCAGAACTGGTCCTCGTACTTCTTGGCCAGCTCCTCGATGTTCTCCGGCGGCCAGTCCTCGACCTCCATTCCGAGGTGCAGGCCCATCCCCGAAAGCACCTCCTTGATCTCGTTCAGCGACTTGCGGCCGAAGTTCGGGGTGCGCAGCATCTCGGCCTCGGTCTTCTGGATCAGGTCGCCGATGTAGACGATGTTGTCGTTCTTCAGGCAGTTCGCCGAGCGCACCGAAAGCTCGAGCTCGTCCACCTTCTTGAGCAGGAGCGGGTTGAACTCCAGCCCGTCGTCGGCCTCGCCCTTGTGCGCGCTCTCCGGCTCCTCGAAGGTCACGAAGATCGACAGCTGGTCCTGAAGGATCCGGGCGGCATAGGCCACCGCGTCTTCGGGGGTGATCGAGCCGTCGGTCTCCACCTTCAGGGTCAGCTTGTCGTAGTCGAGCACCTGGCCCTCGCGGGTCGGGGTGACCTCGTAGCTGACCTTCTTGACCGGCGAGTAGATCGCGTCGATCGGGATGAGCCCGATCGGGCTGTCCTCGGGGCGGTTGTTCTCCGCCGCCACGTAGCCCTTGCCGGAGTTGACGGTCAGTTCCATGAACACCTCGGCGCCGTCGTCGAGGTGGCAGATCACGTGATCGCGGTTGAGGATCTCGATGCCCGCGCTGGTCGAGATGTCGCCCGCCGTGACCACGGCCGGGCCCTTGGCCGAGATCGACAGACGCTTCGGCCCCTCGACATCCATGCGGATCGCCACGCCCTTGAGGTTCAGCACGATGTCGGTCACGTCCTCGCGGACGCCGGGCACCGAGGAGAACTCGTGCAGGACGTTGTCGATCTGGACCGAGGTGATCGCCGCGCCCTGGAGCGAGGACAGGAGCACCCGGCGCAGCGCGTTGCCGAGCGTCAGCCCGAAGCCGCGCTCCAGCGGCTCGGCCACCACCGTCGCCTGCCGCGCCGGGTCGGCGCCGGGCTTGATGTCAAGCTGCGCTGGCTTGATGAGTTCGGCCCAGTTCTTGTGGATCATGCCTGTCGCCTCCATTCCTGTCCGCTGCCCATGTCCGAAGCGGCGGACGCCCGAGGATCACAATGACGAAAGGCCCGGGCCGCGCGGCGCTGTCCCGCACGGCCCGGACCGGAAGACGGAACTCACACGCGGCGGCGCTTCGGCGGGCGGCAGCCGTTGTGGGCGATCGGCGTCACGTCGCGGATCGAGGGGATCTGGAGCCCGACGGCGGCGAGCGCGCGCAGCGCCGACTCGCGGCCCGAGCCCGGCCCCTGCACCTCGACCTCGAGCGTCTTGACGCCGTGCTCCTGCGCCTTGCGGCCGGCATCCTCGGCGGCCATCTGCGCGGCGTAGGGGGTGGACTTGCGGCTGCCCTTGAAGCCCATCGTCCCCGCCGAGGACCAGGCGATCGCGTTGCCCTGCACGTCGGAGATCAGGATCTTGGTGTTGTTGAACGACGAGTTCACATGCGCCACGCCGGCGGCGATGTTCTTGCGTTCCTTGCGCTTGGTGCGCACCTTGTCGCGTGCCATTGCCCTGCCCTCCGGTTACTTCTTCTTGCCCGCAATGGCCTTGGCAGGCCCCTTGCGCGTGCGGGCATTGGTGTGGGTGCGCTGGCCGCGCACGGGCAGGCCGCGGCGGTGACGGAGGCCGCGGTAGCAGCCGAGGTCCATCAGCCGCTTGATGTTCATCTGCGTCTCGCGGCGCAGGTCGCCCTCGACGGTGTAGTTGGCGTCGATGTGTTCGCGGATCGCCAGGATCTCGGCGTCGGTCAGCTCGTTCACGCGGCGCGAGGGCTCGATGTTCACCGCCTCGCAGATCTTCTGGGCGATGTACGGCCCGATGCCGTGGATGTAGGTCAGCGCGATCGGAACGCGCTTGCCCGTGGGGATGTTGACGCCTGCGATGCGTGCCACGATGCGTGGTCCTTCCGTTGCGGTTCCGTAGCTCCAGAACCTTTTTTCACAACTGAGGCCCGGGAGGCGCGAAGGCCGCCGGGCCGCTCGGTCAGCCCCGTGTCCGGTTGGGCGGGAACCCAGCGAAACAAGGCGATTCTCGTGCGAGACGCCGTGACTTATGGGCTTTTGCCGGGCGCGTCAAGGCCGGGTCTTCACGCCCTGTCAAGGATCCGGGCGATGGCGGCGGCCACCTCCTCGATCCCGGCCAGACCGTCCACCGAGGCGAGCTTGCCCTTGGCGTGGTAGTAGCCGATCAGCGGCGAGGTCTTCTTGTAGTATTCGAGAAGCCGGTTGCGCAGCGCCTCGGGATTGTCGTCGGGCCGGCGGCGCAGGTCGGTCGAGCCGCAGACGTCGCAGACGCCTGGCCTGCGGGTCGGCCGGGTGCGGTCGTGATAGACCTCGCCGCAGGTGCCGCAGCTGAAGCGGCCCGAGATCCGGCGGACGAGCGCCTCGTCCTCGACCCGCATCTCGATCACCGCGTCGAGCGTCAGGCCGAGCCGGTCGAGCAACGCGCCGAGCGCATCGGCCTGCGCCAGCGTCCGCGGGAAGCCGTCGAAGATGAAGCCCTTGCCGTTCGGGGCGGCGAGGCGTTCCTCGATCAGGCCGATCACGATGTCGTCGGTGACGAGATCGCCCCGGTCCATCACCTCGGCGACCTTGCGGCCCATCGCGCTGCCCGAGGCGCGCGCCTCGCGCAGCATGTCGCCGGTGGAAAGCTGCGTCAGGCCCCGCGTCTCGGCGAGCAGGCGCGCCTGGGTGCCCTTGCCGGCGCCCGGCGGCCCGAGAAGGATCAGGTTCGTCATCGGCGCGCCGGCGCCTTCCGGGTCGCGGGCCGCTTCCTGCCGCGCAGTTGCGACTTCTCGATCAGCCCCTCGTACTGGTGCGCGAGCAGGTGCGACTGGATCTGCTGGATCGTGTCCATCGCGACCGAGACGATGATCAGGATCGAGGTGCCGCCGAAGTAGGCGGTGATGGCGAACTCATAGCGCAGGAACTCGGGCAGCATGCAGACCGCCGCGAGGTAGGCCGAGCCGAGCACGAGGATGCGGTTGACGACGTATTCGAGGTATTCCTCGGTGCGCTTGCCGGGCCGGATGCCGGGAATGAAGCCGCCCTGGTTCTTGAGGTTCTCGGCCACCTCCTCGGTCTTGAACGCGACGTTGTGCGTGTAGAAGTAGGTGAAGAACACGATCATCGCCGTGAAGAAGAGCAGATAGAGCGGCTGGCCCGGCCCGAAGTAGGCGAGGATCGTGGACATGACCGGGCCCGCCTGCTGGCCCGAGAAGGTCGAGATCGTCACCGGCAGCAGCAGGAGCGAGGAGGCGAAGATCGCCGGGATCACCCCGGCGGGGTTCACCTTGATCGGCAGGTGCGAGGAGCCGCCGTCGTAGATCTTCATGCCCACCTGGCGGCGCGGATACTGGATGTGGATCTTGCGCAGCGACCGCTCCATGAACACCACGAAGGCGAGCGTCACGAGCAGCATGGCGATCACGCCGAGGATCACCGGCGTCGAGATCGCGCCCGAGCGCCCCTGCGCGAGGAACTGGGCGAGCGCCGCGGGAAGCTCGGCGATGATGCCCACGAAGATGATGAGCGAGATGCCGTTGCCGACGCCGCGCGCGGTGATCTGCTCGCCCAGCCACATCAGGAACATCGTGCCGCCGACCAGGGTGATGACGCAGGCGGCGCGGAAGAACAGGCCGGGGTCGTGGGCGAGGTTGCCCGCCTCGAGGCTGACGGCAAGCCCGTAGGCCTGGAAGGTGGCGAGCAGCACCGTGCCGTAGCGGGTGTACTGGTTCAGCTTCTTGCGGCCCTGATCGCCCTCCTTGCGCAGCTGCTGGAGCGAGGGGACCATCGCCGCCATGAGCTGCACGATGATCGAGGCCGAGATGTAGGGCATGATCCCGAGGGCGAAGATGCCCATGCGGCTGATCGCGCCCCCGGTGAACATGTTGAGGATGCCGCCGAGGCCGGCCGAGGCCTGCTGCACGAATTCGCGCAGCGCCGTGCCGTCGATGCCCGGCACCGGGATGTAGGTCCCGACGCGGTAGACGATCAGCAGGCCGATGGTGAAGAAGATCCGCTGGCGGAGCTCGGTCGCCTTGCCCAGGGCCGACCAGCTGATGTTCGCCGCCATTTGCTCTGCTGCAGACGCCATGATGCTCCGAACCTGTCAGCGACGCGCCGCCGGACCGTCATCCGGTCGGGCGGCGCGGGAACCCCTGCTCATGTAAGCGGCGCGGCCGCCTGCCACAAGCGTTATTCGGCCGCGGCCTCGGCGGCGGCCGGGGTCGCGACGGTCAGCGTGCCGCCCGCCTTCTCGACCGCCTCGATCGCCGCCTTCGAGGCGCCGGTGACGGCGAGCTTCACCTTCGCCGAGATATCGCCCTTGGCGAGGATGCGCACCCCGTCGAGCTTGCGCCGCACGAGGCCGGCATCGACCAGCACGTCCTCGGTGATCTCGCGCCTGGCGTCGAGCTTGCCGGCGTCGATGAATTTCTGGATGAGGCCGAGGTTCACCACCGCGAACTTCCGGCGGTTGGGCTTGTTGAAGCCGCGCTTCGGCAGCCGCATGTAGAGCGGCATCTGGCCGCCCTCGTAGGCGTTCAGCGCCACCCCCGAGCGGGACTTCTGGCCCTTGATGCCGCGGCCGCCGGTCTTGCCCTTGCCCGAGCCCGGGCCGCGGCCGATGCGCATCCGCTTCCTGCTGGCGCCCGCGTTGTCGCGCAGTTCGTTCAGTTTCATGTCGCTCTCTCCTTGCCGGATGCGGCCCCTGAGCGAAGGGGGCCGAACGCGGCGTTGCACGATGCCGTCGGGCGCACGCCGGCGCCGACCGCGGCTCTATAGGGTCAAAGCGGGCCCCGCGCAAGCGATCCCAAGGGGGGGGTGCGGCCGAAGGGCGGCCGGGAGATCCGGGCGCGGGAAAGCGCGAAAGCTGCCGCAGCGCAGCCCCAAGATCGCCGCAAATCAAGGCTAAGCGGCGGATTGTTCGCAAATGCAGGCGCCCGGAGAGGGCGCCTCCGTCACGAGGTCTGACGATGCCCCTGAAGAGGATTGTGTCGGTGCTGCTGCTGATGGCCGCGACGGCTGCCGGCACGGCCGTGGCGGTCGCCTGGAACGGGCCGCGCGCTGAACCGCTGCCCGGCGCGACCACGCTTCTGAGAAGCGAGATGGTCAAGAACCTCGTGACCAACCGGATCACCCTCCAGGTCGTCGCCCACGAGGCGGTGAGCACGCGCCTCGGCCGGGACGAGATCGTCGCCTACGGGACGGTGACGCTGCATGTCGGCATGGACCTCGAGAACCTCGGGGTCGAGGAGACCACGTCCGACACCGGCGAGCCGAAGCTGGTGCTCACGGTTCCGCAGGTGCAGATCGTCTCGGTGGAGCTCAACGAGCGCAGCGTCTACATCCTGCGGAAGTCCTCGCTCGCCCTTACGCTGCTGTCGGACCTCGATGACGCCCGGGTGCAGAGCCTGATCCGCGAACTGCTGCGGGTGAAGGCGCAGCAGTTCGCCAGAAACAACGGCCTGCTGCCCACCCGGCAGCACCTGCAGGAGCGGCTGACCGAGCTTCTCGTGCTGTTCGGCTACGACCCGGCGCAGATCGAGTTCGCGGCCGAGACGACCTGAGGAAACGACTTGCGCCCCGCGCTGGCGCGGGGCGCATGATGATCTGCGGGCGGCCGGGCCCGGCCCGGCGGAAGCGACGCCCCGTCAGCCCTTCGCCCCGTCAGCCCTTCTCCTCGACGATCCGCACGAGATGCGGGATCGAGGCCACCATGCCGCGGATGGCGGGCGTGTCCTCGAGCTCGCGGGTGCGGTGCATCTTGTTCAGGCCCAGGCCCTTCAGCGTGGCGCGCTGCACGGCCGGGCGGCGGATCGGGCTGCCGATCTGCTTCACGACGATGGTCTTCTTCGCCATGGTGCGGGTTCCTTACGCTTCGGCCGCTTCGGCCGGCGCCTCGTCGCGCCTGGGCAGGATGTCGGCCACCTTTTTGCCGCGGCGTGCGGCCACCATGCGGGGGCTCGACTGCTTCGACAGGCCGTCCATGGTGGCGCGGATCATGTTGTAGGGGTTCTGCGAGCCGAGGGACTTCGCCACCACGTCCTGCAGCCCCAGCATCTCGAACACCGCCCGCATCGGGCCGCCGGCGATGATGCCGGTGCCGGGGACGGCGGCGCGCATGATCACGCGGCCGGCGCCGTGGCGGCCTTCCATGTCGTGATGCAGGGTGCGGCCCTCGCGCAGCGCGACGCGGACCATCGAGCGCTTGGCCTGCTCGGTCGCCTTGCGGATCGCCTCGGGAACCTCCTTGGCCTTGCCCTTGCCGAAGCCGACGCGGCCGCGCTGGTCGCCGACCACGACGAGCGCCGCGAAGCCGAAGCGCTTGCCGCCCTTCACGGTCTTCGAGACGCGGTTGATCGCCACCAGACGGTCGGCGAATTCCGGGGTTTCCTCGCGCTCGCGGCGCTCCCGGCGCTGTTCACGTTCTGCCATTGCCTGGCACTTCCCTTCTCAGTGGCGCCTTGCGCACGCCGTTGCAGCCGATCCCAGTGCGCCGGAACGGGTCCGGGGCCCGGATCATCGGGGCGGCCCGGAGGCCGCCCGCACTCAGAACTTCAGTCCGCCCTCGCGCGCGGCGTCGGCCAGGGCCTTCACCTTGCCGTGGAACAGGAACCCGCCCCGGTCGAAGTAGCACTCCTCGATTCCGGCCTTCTTCGCGCGCTCGGCCAGCGCCGCGCCGACCTTCGCGGCCGCCGCGACGTTGTTCTTGCCGACCACGCCAAGTTCCTTCTCGAGCGTCGAGGCCGCGGCGAGGGTCACGCCGCGCGCGTCGTCGATCAGCTGGGCGCTGATGTTCTTGCTGGACCGGTGGACCGACAGGCGCAGGCGCCCGGCGGCCGACCTGCGCAGCTTGTTGCGCACGCGCAGGCGGCGCTTCTGGAACAGCTCTCTCTTCTTGTTCGCCATCTCCGTCGCGCCCCCTACTTCTTTTTGCCTTCCTTGCGGAAGATGTACTCGTCCTTGTACTTGATGCCCTTGCCCTTGTAGGGCTCGGGGCCGCGCCATTCGCGGATGTTGGCCGCGACCTGGCCGACGAGCTGCTGGTCGATCCCCTCGACGACGATCTCGGTCTGCTTGGGCGCGGTGACCGTCACACCCTCGGGGATCTCGAAATCCACATCGTGGCTGTAGCCCAGCGCGAGCTTCAGGACCTTGCCCTGAACCTGCGCGCGGTAGCCGACGCCGTTGATCTCGAGCTCCTTGCGGAACCCCTGGGTCACGCCGGTCACCAGGTTCTGGACCATCGACCGGCTCATCCCCCACTGCTGGCGGGCGCGCTTGGAGGCGCCGCGCGGGGCGACGGTGATCGTGCTGCCGTCGAGCGTGATGGTCACGTCGTCGGTCGCGGTGAAGCGGCGGGTGCCCTTCGGGCCCTTGACCTCCACGGTCTGGCCGGAGACGGAGGCGGTCACCCCCGCGGGCAGCTCGACCGGTTTCTTGCCAATGCGAGACATGGCCCCCTCCTCAGAACACGGTGCAGAGCACTTCGCCGCCGACATGGGCCGCGCGCGCCGCCGAGTCCGACATCACGCCCTTGGGCGTGGAGACGATCGAGACCCCGAGGCCCTGGCGGACGCTCGGAAGCTCCTTCACGCCGAGATACACGCGGCGGCCGGGCTTCGACACCCGGCGCAGCTCGCGGATCACGGGCGCGCCCTCGTGATACTTCAGGCTGATCTCGAGCTCGGCGTGACCCCTGGCATCGGTCACCTTCTCGTAGCCGCGGATGTAGCCCTCGTCCTTCAGCACGTCGAGCACCCAGGCGCGGAGCCGCGAGGCCGGCGTGCGGACCGTGGACCGCCCGCGCATCTGCGCGTTGCGGATGCGGGTCAGCATATCGCCGAGCGGATCGTTCATCGACATTCCTGATCCCTCCTCACCAGCTCGACTTGACCATGCCGGGGATCTGCCCCCGGCTGGCGAGTTCGCGCAGCATGATCCGGCTCATCCGCAGCTTGCGGTAGTAGGCCCGCGGGCGCCCGGTCAGCTCGCAGCGGTTGTGCAGCCGCGTCGCCGACGAGTTGCGCGGAAGTTCCGCCAGCTTGAGCTGGGCCTTGAAGCGCTCCTCCATGGGCAGGTCGGGGTTGCGGGCGATCGCCTTCAGCTTCGCGCGCTTGGCGGCGTAACGCTTCACCAGGCGCTGGCGCTTCTTCTCGCGCTCGACCATCGAAACCTTTGCCATTCGTCTCTCTCCTTCCGCGCGTCAGCTGGTGAAGGGCATGTTGAAGTGCTTCAACAGCGCCTTGGCTTCCGCGTCGGTCCGCGCGGTGGTGCAGATGATGATGTCCATGCCGAGGACCTCGTCGACCTTGTCGAAGTCGATCTCGGGGAACACGATGTGCTCCTTCAGGCCCATGGCATAGTTGCCGCGGCCGTCGAACGACGTGCCCTTGACACCGCGGAAGTCGCGGACGCGCGGCAGCGCGATGGTGATCAGCCGGTCGAGGAACTCGTACATCCGGTCGCCGCGCAGCGTGACCTTGACGCCGAGCGGCATGTCCTCGCGCACGCGGAACGAGGCGATCGACTTGCGCGCATGGGTGATCACCGCCTTCTGGCCGGCGATCAGGCTCAGCTCCTCGGCGGCGTTCTTCACCTTCTTGGTGTCCTTCACCGCCTCGCCGACCCCCATGTTGAGCACGATCTTCTCGAGCTTCGGGATCTGCATGTCGTTGCGGTAGCCGAACTCCTGCTTGAGCGCGGCGCGGATCTTGTCGCGGTAGAGCGCCTTGAGGCGCGGGGTGTAGCTCGCAGCGTCCAGCATCAGATCGCCTCTCCCGTGGTCTTGGCGTAGCGGACCTTCCTGCCGTCCTCGAAGCGGAAGCCGACGCGCGTCGCCTTGCCGTTGCTGTCGATCAGCGCGAGGTTCGACAGGTCAATCGGCATGGCCTTGGGCACGCGACCGCCCTGCCCCTGGGCCGACTGGCGGGTGTGGCGGATGGCGATGTTGATGCCCTCGACCACCGCCTTGTTCTCCTTCGGCAGGACCTGGGTGATCTCGCCCTTCTTGCCCTTGTCCTTGCCGGCGAGCACGATCACGCGGTCGCCCTTCCTCAGCTTCGCGGCCATCAGAGCACCTCCGGCGCCAGCGAGATGATCTTCATGAAGTTCTTGGCGCGCAGCTCGCGCACCACCGGCCCGAAGATCCGGGTGCCCACCGGTTCGCCCTGGTTGGTCAGGATCACCGCGGCGTTGCGGTCGAAGCGGATCGAGGTCCCGTCCTCGCGGCGCACCTCCTTGGCGGTGCGCACGACGACGGCCTTGCGCACGTCGCCCTTCTTCACGCGGCCCTTCGGGATCGCCTCCTTCACCGACACCACGATGATGTCGCCCACGGAGGCGTAGCGGCGATGCGAGCCACCCAGGACCTTGATGCACTGCACCCGGCGCGCGCCGGAGTTGTCAGCCACATCCAGATTGGTCTGCATCTGGATCATTTGGTTTCTCCCGACCTTTGGGAACCAGTCCCAGGGTTTCGTTCAAACCGGATGGAGGGGACCTTCAGGCCGAGGCTTCGGTCACCACCCTCCAGCGCTTCGTCTTGGAGATCGGCGCGCATTCCTCGATGCGGACGACGTCGCCGACCTTGAACCTGTTCTCCGCGTCGTGAGCGCGGTACTTCTTCGACTTCCGCACCGTCTTCTGGAGCAGCGGGTGCTTGAAGCGGCGCTCGACCAGGACGGTGATCGTCTGGTCGTTCTTGTCCGAGGTCACGGTGCCTTGCAGGATCCGACGGGGCATCTCTGCGCTCTCCTCACTTCGCCGCTTGCCGGGCTTTTTCGTTGAGCACGGTCTTGACGCGCGCGACGTCGCGCCGCACGGCGCGCATCCGCGCGGTGTTCTCGAGCTGGCCCGTGGCCTGCCGGAAGCGGAGGTTGAACGCCTCCTTCTTGAGCGCCACCAGCTCGTCGCGGAGCTGGTCCGGCGTCTTGGTCCTGAGTTCCTTGACGTCCATCGCGTCGGTCTTCCTTGTCTACATCACCGGCAGGCCCCTGTCCCGAAGCGGCGGGTCACCCTGATTCCGGTGGAGGTCGTGGTGAAGGCGCCCCGATACACGGGAAACCTTCGCATGGCAACCCCCGCCGTCGCCGGCGGGGGCATGGCTCCGGTGAGCCGCGCCTACCAGTCCTCGCGGACGACGACGCGGGTCTTGATCGGCAGCTTCATCGCGGCGAGGCGCAGCGCCTCGCGGGCGGTGGCCTCGGTCACGCCGTCGATCTCGAACATGATCCGGCCGGGCTTCACCTTGGCCGCCCAGTAGTCAACCGAGCCCTTGCCCTTGCCCATGCGGACCTCGGTGGGCTTGGAGGTCACCGGCACATCGGGGAAGATGCGGATCCAGACCCGGCCCTGACGCTTCATCTCGCGCGTCATGGCGCGGCGGGCGGCCTCGATCTGGCGCGCCGTCACCCGTTCGGGCTGGAGCGCCTTGAGGCCGTACTGGCCGAAGTTGAGTTCGAATCCGCCCTTTGCCTCGCCGTGGATCCGGCCCTTGTGCATCTTGCGGAACTTGGTGCGCTTGGGTTGCAGCATGTCCGTCTACTCCTCAGCGGTCGCGCCGCGGGCGCGACGGGGCGCCGCCTTCCTGGAGCTCGGCCTGCCGGCGGTCGCGCGCCTGCGGGTCGTGCTCCATGATCTCGCCCTTGAAGATCCAGACCTTGACCCCGATGATCCCGTAGGGCGTCGAGGCCTCGGCCAGCGCATAGTCGATGTCGGCGCGCAGGGTGTGCAGCGGCACCCGGCCCTCGCGGTACCACTCGGTCCGCGCGATCTCGGCTCCGCCGAGGCGGCCCGAGACGTTCACCCGGATGCCGAGCGCGCCCATGCGCATCGCGTTCTGCACCGCCCGCTTCATCGCGCGGCGGAACGAGACGCGGCGTTCGAGCTGCTGGGCGATCGACTCGGCCACGAGCTGCGCGTCGAGCTCGGGCTTGCGCACCTCGACGATGTTGAGGTGCAGCTCCGAGGCCGTCATCGCCGCGAGCTTCTTGCGCAGCGTCTCGATGTCGGCACCCTTCTTGCCGATGATAACGCCCGGCCGCGCGGTGTGCACCGTCACCCGGCACTTCTTGTGCGGGCGCTCGATGATCACCTTCGAGACGCCGGCCTGCGCGGCCTCCTTCTCGATGAACTTGCGGATCTTCAGGTCCTCGTGCAGGAGCTTGCCGTATTCGCGGCCGTCGGCGAACCAGCGGCTGTCCCAGGTGCGGTTGACCTGAAGGCGCATGCCGACGGGGTTGACCTTCTGTCCCATTACGCTTGCTCCTGCGCGGCGACCTGACGCACCTTGATCGTCAGCTCGGAAAACGGTTTGAGGATCCGGCCGTAGCGCCCGCGCGCCCGCGGGCGGCCCCGCTTCAGCACCAGGTTCTTGCCGACGAACGCCTCGGCGACCACCAGCTCGTCCACGTCGAGCCCATGGTTGTTCTCGGCGTTGGCGATGGCCGACTGCAGGCACTTCTTGACGTCGCCGGCGATGCGCTTCTTCGAGAAGGTGAGGTCGGCCAGCGCCTTCTCGACCTTCTTGCCGCGGATCAGCTGGGCCACGAGGTTGAGCTTCTGCGGCGAGGTGCGCAGCATGCGCACCTTGGCCATGGCCTCGTTCTCGGCCACGCGGCGGGGGGTCTTCTCCTTGCCCATGGCTTACTTCCTCTTGGCTTTCTTGTCGGCCGCGTGGCCGTAGTAGGTGCGCGTGGGCGAGTACTCGCCGAACTTCTGGCCGATCATCTCCTCGGTCACGAGGACCGGGATGTGCTTCTGGCCGTTGTAGACGCCGAAGGTGAGGCCGACGAACTGCGGCAGGATGGTCGAGCGGCGCGACCAGATCTTGATCACCTCGTTGCGGCCGCCCTCGCGGGCCTTCTCGGCCTTGCGGAGGACGTAGGCATCGACGAACGGGCCCTTCCAGACAGAACGAGACATGGATCAGCGCCCCTTCTTCGCGTGCCGCGAGCGGACGATGAACTTGTCCGTCGCCTTGTTCCTGCGGGTCCGGGTGCCCTTGGTGCCCTTGCCCCAGGGGGTGACCGGGTGACGGCCGCCCGAGGTGCGGCCCTCGCCGCCGCCGTGCGGGTGGTCGATCGGGTTCATCGCCACGCCGCGCACCGTGGGCCGGATGCCCATGTGACGCTTGCGGCCGGCCTTGCCGAGGTTCTGGTTCGAGTTGTCGGGGTTCGACACCGCGCCGACGGTGGCCATGCACTCCTGCCGCACCATGCGCAGCTCACCCGACGAAAGCCGGATCTGCGCATAGCCGCCGTCGCGGCCGACGAACTGGGCATAGGTGCCGGCGGCGCGCGCGAGCTGGCCGCCCTTGCCGGGCTTCATCTCGACGTTGTGCACGATCGTCCCGATCGGCATGCCGGTGAACGGCATCGCGTTGCCCGGCTTGACGTCGGTCTTGAGGCCGGAGACGACCTGGTCGCCCACCGCGAGGCGCTGCGGCGCCAGGATGTAGGCCTGCTCGCCGTCCTCGTAGCGGATCAGCGCGATGAACCCCGTGCGGTTCGGATCGTACTCGATCCGCTCCACCGTCGCGGGGATGTCGAACTTGCGCCGCTTGAAGTCCACGATGCGGTAGAGGCGCTTCGCCCCGCCGCCCTGGTGGCGCATCGTGATCCGTCCGGTGTTGTTCCGGCCGCCCTTCTTGATCATGCCCTCGGTGAGGGCCTTGACCGGGCGTCCTTTCCAAAGCTCCGAACGGTCGATCAGAACCAGCCCGCGCTGGCCAGGCGTCGTCGGCTTGTACGACTTGAGTGCCATGCTTCCTGTCTTCCGTCTGCTTCGAGGTCCCGCGGGACCGGTTTCGATGGGATGGCGGGGTAAACCCCGCCCTGCCCGGTGTTGTCAAGGGGCGCGGCGCGCGCCGGCCCGGCCCTGCGTCAGAGGCCCGTCGTGACGTCGATCGAGTTGCCTTCCTCGAGCGTCACATAGGCCTTCTTGACATCCGAGCGCACGCCGGGGCGACCGCGGAAGCGCTTCGCCTTGCCCTTGGTGAGGGTGGTGTTGACCGCCTTCACCTTGACGCCGAAGAGCGCCTCGACCGCCTCCTTGATCTGCGGCTTGGTCGCCTCCCGCGCCACCTGGAAGACGACCGCATTGGCCTCGGAGGCCATCGTCGCCTTCTCGGTAATCACGGGCTTCACGATCACGTCGTAGTGTTCGGGTTTGGCGCTCATTTCAGGCGGGCCTCCAGGGCTTCGACCCCGGCCTTGGTGAGCACCAGGGTGTCACGGCGCAGGATGTCGTAGACGTTGGCGCCCATCGACGGCAGCACATCGAGACCCTCGATGTTGGCCGCCGCGCGGGCGAAGTTCTCGTTGACCGCGGCGCCGTCGATGACGAGCGTGCGCTTCCAGCCGAGGGTCTTGAGCGCCTTGGCGAGGGTCGCGGTCTTGGGCTCCTTGAGCTCGGCCGCCTCGAGGATCACGAGCGCGCCCGCCTTCGCCTTGGCAGAGAGCGCATGGCGCAGGCCGAGCGCGCGGACCTTCTTGGGCAGGTCGTGAGCGTGGCTGCGCGGCACCGGGCCCTTGTAGACGCCGCCCTTGCGGAAGATCGGCGCCTTGCGCGAGCCGTGGCGGGCGCCGCCGGTGCCCTTCTGGCGATAGATCTTCTTGGTCGAGTAGCTCACGTCCGACTTGCCGAGCGTGGAATGCGTGCCGGCCTGGGCCCTGGCCCGCTGCCAGCGCACCACGCGGTGCAGGATGTCGGCGCGCGGCTCCAGCCCGAAGATCTCGTCGGGAAGCTCGACCGACCCGGCCTTCTTGGCCTCGAGGGTGATGACATCAGCCTTCATTTTTCTCGTCCCCTTCCGGAGCTTCCTCGGCCCCGCCCGCCTCGGCGGCAGCCGCCGCCTCGGCCTCGGCCGCCTCGAGCGCCGCCTGTTCGGCCTCGGCGGCCGCCTTGCGGGCCGCTTCCTCCTCGGCGGCCGCGGCGGCGGCGGCGGCCTCGGCCGCGCGCTTGGCCTGCTCGGCCGCCGACTTCAGCGCCGCCGGCAGGATCACGTTGCCGGGCACGGGCTTCTTGACCGCGTCCTTGATCGTGACCCAGCCGCCCTTCGCGCCCGGAACCGCGCCCTTGACCATGATCAGCCCCCGGTCGGCGTCGGTGCGCACGACCTGGAGGTTCTGCGTGGTCACCCGGACGGCGCCGAGATGGCCGGCCATCTTCTTGCCCTTGAACACCTTGCCGGGGTCCTGGCGCTGACCGGTGGAGCCGTGCGAGCGGTGGCTGACCGACACCCCGTGGCTGGCGCGCAGGCCGCCGAAGTTGTGCCGCTTCATCGCCCCCGCGAAGCCCTTGCCGATCGAGGTCCCCGCCACATCGACATACTGGCCGGCGAAGTAGTGGTCGGCGGTGATCTCCTCGCCGACGGCGATCAGGTTCTCGGGGCTGACGCGGAACTCGACCAGCTTGCGCTTGGGCGCCACGTTCGCCTTGGCGAAATGGCCGCGCATCGGCGCGGTGGTGCGCTTGGCCTTGGCCGCGCCCGCGCCGAGCTGGACGGCGGTGTAGCCGTCCTTCTCGGCGGTGCGCTGCGCCACGACCTGCAACCCGTCGAGCTGCAGGACGGTCACCGGGATCTGCCGGCCGTCGTCCAGGAAGAGCCGGGTCATGCCCAGCTTCCGTGCGATCACTCCAGAGCGCATCGCGATGCCCTCCTCAGTTCAGCTTGATCTCGACATCCACGCCGGCGGCGAGGTCGAGCTTCATCAGCGCGTCCACCGTCTGGGGAGTCGGATCGACGATGTCGAGAAGCCGCTTGTGGGTGCGGATCTCCCACTGGTCGCGCGACTTCTTGTCGATGTGCGGACCGCGCAGCACGGTGAACTTCTCGATCTTGTTCGGCAGCGGGATCGGACCCCGCACCTGGGCGCCCGTCCGCTTGGCGGTGTTCACGATCTCCTGCGTGCTGGCATCGAGCACGCGGTAGTCGAACGCCTTGAGGCGGATGCGGATGTTCTGGCTCTGCATGACGTCAGCCTTTCCAGAGTTGAGAGGTGGGGCGGGGCCTGCCCGCCCCACATCGAACCCGTTGCCGTTACTTCAGGATCTTGGAGACGACGCCTGCGCCGACGGTGCGGCCGCCCTCGCGGATGGCGAAGCGGAGCTTCTCCTCCATGGCGATCGGCGCGATCAGCTCGACGGTGAACTTCAGGTTGTCGCCCGGCATCACCATCTCGGTGCCGGCCGGCAGCTTCACCGTGCCCGTCACGTCGGTCGTGCGGAAGTAGAACTGCGGCCGGTAGTTGGCGAAGAACGGCGTGTGCCGCCCGCCCTCCTCCTTCGTCAGGATGTAGGCCTCCGCCTCGAACTCGGTGTGCGGCTTCACCGAACCCGGCTTGCACAGGACCTGGCCGCGCTCCACCGCGTCCTTGTCGATGCCCCGCAGCAGCGCCCCGATGTTGTCCCCCGCCTCGCCACGGTCGAGCAGCTTGCGGAACATCTCCACGCCCGTCACCGTCGACTTCTGCGTCGCGCGCAGGCCCACGATCTCCACCTCGTCGCCCACGCTCACAACGCCGCGCTCCACGCGGCCCGTCACCACCGTGCCACGCCCCGAGATCGAGAACACGTCCTCGATCGGCATCAGGAACGGCTGGTCGATCGGACGGTCCGGCGTCGGGATGTAGGTGTCAACCGCCTCCATCAGCGCACGGATCGACTTCTCCCCGATCTCGGGGTCACGCCCCTCCATCGCCGCCAGCGCAGACCCCTTCACGATCGGAATCTCGTCACCAGGAAACTCGTAGGACGACAGAAGCTCCCGAACCTCCATCTCCACAAGCTCCAGAAGCTCCTCGTCGTCCACCTGGTCCACCTTGTTCATGTAGACCACCAGCGCAGGAACCCCCACCTGACGCGCCAGAAGAATGTGCTCCCGCGTCTGCGGCATCGGACCGTCCGCCGCCGAAACCACAAGAATCGCGCCGTCCATCTGCGCCGCGCCCGTGATCATGTTCTTCACGTAGTCCGCATGGCCCGGGCAGTCGACATGCGCATAGTGCCGCGCCGCCGTCTCGTACTCCACATGCGCCGTCGAAATCGTGATCCCCCGCGCACGCTCCTCAGGCGCCGCGTCAATCTGGTCGTACGCCTTGAACTCGCCAAAGTACTTCGTGATCGCCGCCGTCAGCGTCGTCTTCCCGTGGTCCACGTGGCCAATCGTGCCAACGTTCACGTGCGGTTTCGTCCGTTCGAACTTTGCTTTTGCCAT
>JANZZL010000105.1 GCA_026419405.1 Paracoccaceae bacterium
GGCCCGGGGCGGGTGTTCCTGTCGCCTGTCGCGCGCTGCCTGCTCAGTATTTGCGCGGCACGTACAGCTCCGGCGGCAGCACGGCGCGCTCGTAGGCCGGGTTGAACACCCGCTCGGGCAGGGTGATCTCCTCGTGCGGCACATCCTCGTAGGGGATGAGCGTCAGGAAATGGTCGATGCAGTTCAGCCGCGCCCGCTTCTTGTCGTTGCCTTCGACGATGTACCAGGGCGCTTCGGGGATGTTGGTGCGGGCGAACATCTCCTCCTTGGCCTTGGTATACTGCTCCCATCGGACCCGCGACTGAAGGTCCATCGGCGAGAGCTTCCACTGCTTCATCGGGTCGTGGATGCGCATCAGGAAGCGCATCTGCTGCTCCTCGTCGGTGATCGAGAACCAGTACTTGACGAGCCGGATGCCCGAGCGCACCAGCATCCGCTCGAACTCGGGCACGTCGCGGAAGAATTCCTCGACCTGCGCCTCGGTGGCAAAGCCCATCACCCGTTCCACGCCCGCGCGGTTGTACCAGGAGCGGTCGAAGAGCACGATCTCGCCGCCGGCGGGCAGATGCGGGACGTAGCGCTGGAAATACCACTGGGTGCGCTCGCGGTCCGAGGGCGCGGGCAGGGCGACGACGCGCACCACGCGCGGGTTGAGCCGCTGGGTGATGCGCTTGATCACGCCGCCCTTGCCGGCGCTGTCGCGGCCCTCGAAGATGACGACGACCTTCTCCTTGCGGTGGATCACCCAGTCCTGGAGCTTGATCAGCTCGGCCTGGAGCCGCAGCAGCGCGGGGAAGTATTCCGAGCGCGGGATCGTGTCGGGATGGGCGCGGCGGTAGATCTCGGCGATCCTGCGCGAGAGGATCGCGTCCTCGAGCTCGAGCTCGTAGTCCTCGTCGAGCGTGTCGGCGAGCTCGGCCTCGAGCCAGTCGCGGGCGGGCGTGTCGGTGTCGGTCTGGGTCATGGCGGGCCTCCGGAGGTGCGCTGGCGCGGTTAGATCACGCGCCTGTGACGGTTTTCCGACGCTGGCGGCAGCGCGCTGGCGGCAGCGCGCGGGCGGCAGCGCGCGGGCGGGGGCGCGCAGGCGGGGGCGCGCGGGCGGGGGCCTGTGTCCCGCCATGTGGTGCCAGAGCGGAAGGGTCGCGGCGGCGGGCGCGCGGGCGGGGCAGCTCCGCTGGCTGCGCGGAACCGGCGCTCGTCGCGGCGGCGGGCGCGCGGGCGGGGGGTCAGACCAGCCGGCTCATCTCCTTGGCCGCGCGCACGAAGTCGGCGAAGAGCGGGTGCGGCGCGAAGGGCTTCGACTTCAGCTCGGGGTGGAACTGGACGCCGATGAACCAGGGATGCCCCTCGATCTCGACGATCTCGGGCAGGCGCCCGTCGGGGCTCATCCCCGAGAAGGTGAGGCCGCACTTCTCCAGCCGGTCGCGATAGCGGATGTCCACCTCGTAGCGGTGGCGGTGGCGTTCCTCGATCGAGGTCGTGCCGTAGACCGAGGCGACCTTGGAGCCGGGCGCGAGCACCGCGGTATAGGCGCCGAGCCGCATCGTGCCGCCCTTGGCGTCCTCGGGCCGGCGGGCGACGGTCTGGTTGCCCTGCACCCATTCCTTGAGGTGGTAGACGACCGGGGTGAAGCGCTTGCGGCCGGCCTCGTGGTCGAACTCCTCGGAGCCCGCGTCGGGCAGGCCGGCGAGGTTGCGGCTCGCCTCGATCACCGCCATCTGCATGCCGAGGCAGATGCCGAGATAGGGCACGCCCTTCTCGCGCGCGAACTGCGCCGCCTTGATCTTGCCTTCCGTCCCGCGTTCGCCGAAGCCGCCGGGGACGAGGATGGCGTGGAAGGGCTCGAGATAGGGCGCGGGATCCTCGCGCTCGAAGATCTCGGCGTCGATCCATTCCGCCCGGACGCGCACCCGGTTCGCCATGCCGCCGTGGGTCAGCGCCTCGGCGATCGACTTGTAGGCGTCCTCGAGCTGGGTGTACTTGCCGACCACGGCGATGCGCACCTCGCCCTCGGCGTTGACGAGGCGGTCCATCACGTCTTCCCAGCGCCGCAGGTCGGGCTTCGGGGCGGGCGAGATCATGAAGGCATCCAGCACCGCCTGGTCGAGCCCCTCGCGGTGGTAGGCCAGCGGCGCCTCGTAGATCGTGGCGAGGTCGGGGGCGGCGATCACCGCCTCCTTGCGGACGTTGCAGAACAGCGCGATCTTCGCCCGCTCCTTCTCGGGGATCGGCTTCTCGGAGCGGCAGACCAGCACGTCGGGGGCGATGCCGATGGCGCGCAGCTCCTTGACCGAATGCTGGGTGGGCTTGGTCTTGAGCTCGCCCGAGGCGGCGATGTAGGGCAGCAGCGTCAGGTGCATGAAGATGCACTGGCCGCGGGGGCGTTCCTGCGCGAACTGGCGGATCGCCTCGAAGAACGGCAGGCCCTCGATGTCGCCCACCGTGCCGCCGATCTCGCACAGCATGAAGTCCACCTCGTCCTCGCCGATGGCGAGGAAGTCCTTGATCTCGTTGGTGACGTGCGGGATGACCTGGATCGTCTTGCCGAGGTAGTCGCCGCGGCGCTCCTTCTCGAGCACGTTGAGGTAGATGCGCCCGGCCGAGACCGAGTCGGTGCGCCGCGCCGGCACGCCGGTGAAGCGCTCGTAGTGGCCGAGGTCGAGGTCGGTCTCGGCGCCGTCGTCGGTGACGAAGACCTCGCCGTGCTCGAAGGGGCTCATCGTGCCGGGATCGACGTTGAGATAGGGGTCGAGCTTCCTGAGCCGGACGGAGAAGCCGCGCGCCTGGAGCAGCGCCCCGAGCGCGGCCGAGGCGAGCCCCTTGCCCAGCGAGGAGACCACCCCGCCGGTGATGAAGACGTAGCGCGCCATGCCCGGAACCCCCGCGATCTCTGCCGCCTCTGATGCATGCCGGCGCCCCCGGGGAGCGCCGGATCACGGGATTTGAGCTATACGCGATTCCCCCAAGGCAGGCAACGGCGCCCCAACATGTTCCCCCCGGCGCTGACGCGGGGGCAAGCTGTTGTGGCCGTCAGTCGGCGCGGGGCGGTGCGGCGGGTTCGGCCGGGGCGGGCGGCAGCAGGTCCTCGCCCGAGGGCAGCGCCGGCGTCTCGGCCGCGGGCGCGGGCTGCGCGCCGAGCCGGTCGACGACCGATCCGCGCTCGGACCCCGCCGCCGCGATGATGGTGAGCGCGATCGAGGTGGCGATGAAGGCGACGGCGAGCGCCCAGGTGACCTTGCCGAGCGGCGTCACCGAAGGCCGCCCCGTCATGCTGCCGCCGCCCGAGAGCAGCGCCGCCCCCTCGCTGCGCTGGAGCAGCACCACGCCGATCAGCGCGAGGGCGAGGATCAGGTGGATGACGAGGACGACGACTTCCATGGGCGGGCATCCCGGCGGGTTCGCCGGCTATCTAGGCCCTCGCGGCCCGGCCCGCAAGCCTAGTTCTCGTCCACGTCATCGACGTCGGCCTGCCCCGAGAGGCGCCGGCGCACGATCGACCAGGAGAGCCCGATGCCGAGCACGACCGACAGGGCGAAGAGCCCGAGCCAGGTGTTGAGCGCAGGGTCCGACAGGCCGAGCACGCCGAGGTCGATCAGCACCCAGAGGAGCGCGGCGACGAGCGCCGCGACGAGGAGCATGCCGAGGGGGCCGATGGAGCGCAGCGTGGCACGCAGGTAGACCGCGTAGGCCGCAAGCAGGACCAGCCCGAAGAGCACCGCGAGCGGCGTCTCATCGCGCCAGTTCGCCTCGGCCCAGCGCACGAAGTTCCAGGGCGTGGGGTTGAAGGTCGCCGCCAGCAGGAGGAAGGCGAAGAGCCAGCGCAGGAGGAAGCCCATGTCGTGCCCCGGCGGAGGAACCCGCCGCCTGCCTAGCAGGGGCGCGCGGGCGCTGTCCAGCGGCGCGCGGCCCGGCGTCGATTTGCGGTTTCGCCTGCCGGCCGCCGCCGCTATAGGACGCCGCAAGTCGGAGCGGTGCGGGGACCGGAGCATGGCCAACGTCGTCGTGGTGGGCGCCCAGTGGGGCGACGAGGGCAAGGGCAAGATCGTCGATTGGCTGTCGGAGCGGGCCGACGTGATCGCCCGTTTCCAGGGCGGGCACAATGCCGGGCACACGCTCGTCATCGGCAACACCGTCTACAAGCTCTCGCTGCTGCCCTCGGGGATCGTGCGGCCGGGCAAGCTGAGCGTGATCGGCAACGGCGTGGTGCTCGACCCCTGGCATCTGGTGGACGAGATCGCCCGGCTCGAGGCGCAGGGGGTGCAGGTCAGCCCCGAGAACCTGATGATCGCGGAGAACGCGCCGCTGATCCTGCCGTTCCACGGCGAGCTCGACCGGGCGCGGGAATCGCAGGCCTCGGTCGCCCGGATCGGCACCACGGGCCGCGGCATCGGCCCGGCCTACGAGGACAAGGTGGGCCGCCGGGTGATCCGCGTGGCCGACCTCGCCGACCGGCCGACGCTGGAGCTGCGGGTGGACCGCGCGCTGGTGCATCACGACGCGCTGCGCAAGGGGCTCGGCCTGCCGCCGGTGGACCGCGACCGGCTGATCGCCGAGCTGCTCGAGATCGCGCCGAAGGTGCTGCCCTTTGCCGGCCCGGTCTGGAAGGTGCTGGGCGAGAGGCGGCGCGCGGGCAGCCGGATCCTGTTCGAGGGTGCGCAGGGGGCGCTGCTCGACATCGACTTCGGCACCTATCCCTTCGTCACCTCGTCGAACACGCTGGCCGGGCAGGCGGCGGCCGGCACCGGCCTCGGCCCCGGCGCAATCGACTTCGTGCTGGGCATCGTCAAGGCCTACACGACGCGGGTGGGCGAGGGTCCGTTCCCGACCGAGCTGACCGATGCCACCGGCGAGCGGCTGGGCGAGCGCGGCCGCGAGTTCGGCACCGTCACCGGCCGCAAGCGGCGCTGCGGCTGGTTCGATGCGGTGCTGGTGCGGCAGACCTGCGCGACCTCGGGGGTGAACGGCATCGCGCTCACCAAGCTCGACGTGCTCGACGGGTTCGAGGAGCTGAGGATCTGCGTCGGCTACGAGATCGACGGCGCCGTGCTCGACCACCTGCCCGCGGCGGCCGACCGGCAGGCGCGGGTGCGGCCGGTCTACGAGACGATGGCGGGCTGGCACGAGAGCACGGCCGGCGCGCGGAGCTGGGCGCAGCTGCCGGCGGCGGCGGTCAAGTACGTCCGCCGGATCGAGGAGTTGATCCAGTGCCCGGTCGCGCTACTGTCCACCTCGCCCGAGCGCGACGACACGATCCTCGTGACCGACCCCTTCGCCGACTGACCGCCGGCCGGCCCACACTGCAGAGGCTCCGACCGCATGGCCCTGAGCTACCGCACCCGCAAGCGCCTGTCGCTCCTCGTCCTGGCGGTCGGCCTGCCGCTCTACATCGCCGCGGCGGTGTTCGCGGTCAGCCTGTTCGAACGGCCGCCGGTGTGGCTGGAGCTGGCCGTCTACCTCCTTCTGGGCGTGGTCTGGGCGCTGCCGCTGCGCGCGGTGTTCCGCGGCGTCGGCCAGCCCGACCCGGAGGCGCGCGACTGAGGCCGCCGCGGCCTCAGGGCCGCGTCTCCTGCCGGAAGCGGGAGTTCGGGGCGAGGGCGAACTGGCCGCGCTCGAGCTTCTGCAGGCGGCCCTGGCGCAGCAGCGCGCCGAAGGAGCGCAGCCCCTCCTCGCGCGAGAAGCGGGTCTCGCCGGCCACAGAAGCGACCTTGCGCATGATCTGCGGGCGCGAGAAGTGCTTGCGCTTCTCGTGGACCGAGAGGTAGGCCGCCGCCGCCTCGAGCAGTTCCGCCAGGCCCTCGGGCGAGACCGCATCGACGAACTCGGCGAAGCTGATGGGGGCGGTTCCGGTCTCGGTGGCGCCGGTCGTGTCCTCGGTGAGGCCGTGCCGCTCGGGCGCGGCGGCGCGCCGTGCCTCGGGCGGGACGACCATCAGCGAGGCGCCGAGCACCAGCGTCGCGGGCCGCCTCTGGAGCGGCTGCACCGGTTCGGCCGCCTGCTGGACCGCGCGGTTGAGGTCCTCGCGGTAGCGGTCGAGCTCGCTCGGCCCGGTGTCCTGGTCCTCGGCGCTCAGCACGCGGTCGGCCTCGGTCGCCGCCACGGCGGCCTTGAGATGCGCGATGGCGGCCTGACGGCGCAGCGTCTCGGCCTCGGAGAGCCGCGACTGCGCCACGGCGGCGATGCGGTCGATGTCGTCCTCGCCCAGGGCGCGCTGGACGGCGCCGAGGGCAAGACGGGCCTGCGGGTCCTCCCCGGCGCCTGCGGCAGGGTCAGCCGCCGGGCGCTCCGCGGCGGCGCCGGGTTTCGCCTCGGCAGGTGTCTCGTGGCGGCCCTGGGTTCCGGCGTCGTCGGCCAGCCCGGTCGCGCCGAGCGCGCGGAGGATCGAGCGGAGCTGCTCCTCGACCCGCGCCTCGCCCTCTGTGGGCCGGGCCGGGGCGGGAGCGGCGGCCGGGGCGGTGCGGGGGGCGTCGGCGGGCGTGCCGAAGCCGTTGCGCGGCCGGTGCAGCGGCCCCTCGCCGTCGCGCGCCCAGGCCGGCCGGAGCTGCGGGAACATCGACACCGGGGCGCCGCCCCCGCCCGCGCCGCCGGCGTCCGAGGGCTCCGAGGCCCCGGCCGCTTCCTCCGGGCGCGGTCCGGCGCCGCCCTCCGCCCTGCTCCAGGCCGCCGCCATCGCGGCCGTCGCCCGGGCCAGCGCGGCGGGATCGACCGCGCGGGGCGCGGTCGCCTCGGCGAAGGGCGCGGCGGGCTCGGCAGTGGGCGCCTCGGCGGTCACCGGGGCTTCGGCCGCCTTGGCGAAGGGCGTCTCGGCGAAGGGCGCGGCGGCCTCGGCGGCGGGCGCCTCGGCAAGGGGCGGTTCCTCGGCGGCCGGAGCGGGTTCGGCGGCCTCGGCGGCAGGCGCCTCGGCCCAGGGCGCGGCGGGCTCGGTGGAGGGCGCCTCGGCAAGGGGCGGTTCCGCGGCGGCCGGAGCGGCTTCGGCGGCCTCGGCGGCAGGCGCCTCGGCCCAGGGGGCGGCGAGGTCGGCCGCCGGGGACTCGGCGGCCTCGGCGAAGGGCGCGGCCTCGGCGGTCATCGGGGCTCCCGCGGCCTCGGCGAAGGGCGTCTCGGCGAAGGGCGCGGCGGGCTCGGCAGTGGGCGCCTCGGCAAGGGGCGGTTCCTCGACGGCCGGAGCGGGTTCGGCCGCCTCGGCGAAGGGAGCGGGCTCGGCGGGCAGACCTGCGGCGGGAAGCGCGCGCGCCTCCGGTGCGGTTCCGGACGCGGCGCCAAAGGCATCGGCGAAGGCGTCGCCGAGCCCGTCCTCCTCGCCCTCGTCCTCGGCGAAGATCGACCCCTGCGGTTCGGCCTGCCGTCCGCGCTGGCTGGCGACGAGCGCGCGGATCCGCGCCAGCCGCGCCGCGACCGTCTCGCCCCCGGCAGGCTGCCGCCCGGCGGCCGGCGCGACGGCCGGGGCCGGGGTCTGCGCCGGCGTGGCGCCCTCGCCCTGCGGGCTGAGCACCGTTCCGCCCTCGTCGTGGCGCGCCTCGATGCGCCGCCGGGTCTCGCGCTCGGCGATCTCGCGCAGCATCTCGGGATCGGGCTGCGGCGGGACCGCGCCGAAGTAGCGGTCCTGCGCCGAGAGCTCGCGGAAATACTCGGCGATGGCCTTCATCGTGTCGAAGGCATCGTCGAAGCCCTCGAGCGTGCACGAGAACGTGCCGTAGGTGACAGTGAGGATCCGCTTGCCGTTCAATCGACTACCCTACATCCTGCAACGCCCGCCACCGCACCCGATACCGTCCATGGACCCCGAAATGAGAACAGAAGCGAGGAATCCGGAGTATCTTTTCGCGACTGAAATGTGATTTGTTTGTGGCAGGGAAACAATACTTGACCGAGGGAACGATTGTCCGATCGACCGTGGGGGTCACGGTCCTCGGGGCCGGCGAGGTGACGGCCGATCTGCTGCGGCTGGCGCTCGCGCACGCCCCCCGGCTGGTGGCGGCCGACGGCGGGGCGGCGGCCGCGCTCGGCCTCGGCACGATGCCCGAGGCGGTGATCGGCGACCTCGATTCGCTCGACGCCGCGACGCTGGCGGCGCTGCCGGCCGGGCGGGTGCACCGCATCGCCGATCAGGAGACGACCGACTTCGACAAGTGCCTTGCGGCCATCGCGGCGCCGCTGGTCGTGGCCGTCGGCTTCACCGGCGCGCGGCTCGACCACGAGATGGCGGCCTTCTCGTCGCTGATCGCCCATGCCGGGCGGGCCGTCGTGCTGCTCGGCCCCTGCGACGTGGCCTTCGCCGCGCCGCCCGAGCTTGACCTGTCGGTGCCGGCCGGAACCCGGGTGTCGCTGTTCCCGATGGGCGAGGTGAGCGGGCGCAGCGAGGGCCTGCGCTGGCCGATCGACGGGCTGCGCCTGGCGCCGGGCGGGCGGATCGGGACCTCGAACCTGGCGGTGGACGGGAGGGTGCGGCTGCGGCTCTCGGCGCCGCGGATGCTGGTGTTCCTGCCGCGCGACTGCCTCGCCGCCGCGATCAGTGCGCTGGCGGCGCGACCTGCCGGGCCAGCCGCCGCTCGCGGTGGATGATGTAGAGGCCGGAGGCAGCGATCAGGCCGATGCCTGCCCAGGTCAGGGGCGCGGGGAAGTCGCCGAAGATCAGGTAGCCGAAGAACACGGCGCTGACGATCTCGAGGTAGTGCAGCGGCGCGAGCGTGGCCGAGGGCGCGTAGGTCAGCGCGTAGCTGATCGCCATGTGGCTGACCGTGGCGGCGAGGCCGACGCCGGCGAGGAAGGCCCAGTCGGTGCCCCGCGGCCAGACCGGGTCGAGCGGGGCGAGGCCCGAGCCCTCGGCCAGCGCGAGCACCGGCAGGCACAGCGCGAGGCCGATGGCCGCGGTGTGGAACTGCATCGGCACGGGGTGCACCGCGCGCGAGAGGCTGCGGGTGACGAGCATGTAGAGCGCGAAGCAGAGCGCCGTGCCGAGCGGGTAGAGCGCCACCGGTCCGAACAGCGCGAGCGAGGGGCGGATCACGAGGAGCGCGCCGGCGAAGCCGACCGCGCAGGCGAGGATCCGGCGCGGCCCGACCCGCTCGCCCCAGATCGCCCAGCCGAGGAGCAGCAGCAGGAAGGGCTCGACGAAGGCGATGGCAAGCGCGTCGGCGACCGGCATCACCGCCACCGCCGAGACGAAGGTGTAGGTGGACAGGATCAGCAGCAGCGCACGCAGGCAGGCGAGGCCGAGGGCGCGCGGCGCGAGCCGGAAGGAATGGCCGAGCGCGTGGACGATCGGCGCCATCAGCACGGCCTGGACGAGGAAGCGCGCCGCGGTGATCTGGCCGACCGGCACGGTGGCTGCGGCGAGCTTGGCCGAGACGTCGATCAGCGGCGCGACGACGCAGAAGGCGATCATCAGCGCGACCCCCGGCAGGATCCGGTCGGAGGCGAAGGCGGGGGCGGGGGCGGTCGGGGCGGTCACGGCCCCACCGCCTAGCCGCTGCGCGCCGGGCCGTCCATGCCGAAAGCGACGCCGGGGCGGGAAATCCGGCCGGGGCGGGCCCGACGGAGCGCGGGCGCTGACGCCGGCGGTGCCTGCGGCGCCGCCTCCGGGCGCGCCGTCGGGCGGCGCAGGGTCGAGGATTCGCCGCGGTGATCGGCAGGAGGGCAGGCATGGGAGGGGGGGAAAGTCGGGCGGGCCGGTGGTGGGCATCCTGGGCGGCACGGGGGCGCTCGGGTCGGCGATCGCACAGGCGCCGATGACGCGCGGCGGCGTCCCGCCGGAGCGGCTGGTGCTCGGCAACCGCAGCGGCGCGCGGGGGCGCTTCGCGGGGGTGGCGGGCCTGCGGGTGATGCGCGATCCGGCCGCCCTGGTCGCGGCCTCGGACGCGGTGATCCTCGCGGTCGCACCGCGCGACGCCTGGGCGCTGTCGCTCGCCGCCGGTGCGCGGCCGGTGATCTCGGTCATGGCCGGGATTCCGCTTGCGGCCCTGGCCGGGATCGCCGGGACCGCGCGGGTGATCCGCGCGATGTCGAGCCCGGCCGCGGCGCGCGGCCTCGCCTTCTCGCCCTTCGTGGCCGCTCCGGGCGCGACCGCGGCGGACCGGGCGCTGGCGCTTGGGCTGCTCTCGGCCTGCGGCCCCGTCGAGGAGGTCGGCAGCGAGGCCGAGATCGACGTCTTCACCGCGCTGACCGGGCCGATGCCGGGGTTCGTCGCGCTCTTCGCCGATGCCGTCCTGTGGCAGGCCGAGGCGGCCGGCGTGCCGGCCGACCGGGCGCTGAGGGCGGTGCGGCAGATGTTCCGCGCGGGCGGGGAGCTGATCGCCGAGGGGCCGCCGCCGGGCGCGCACGTCGCCGGGATGATCGCCTATGCCGGCACCACCGCGGCGGGAATGCGCGCGATGCGCAGGGCCGGGCTCGACCGCGCGGTGGGCGCGGGCATCGCCGCGGCGGTCGCGGCGGCGCGGGCGCTCGGCACACCGCCCGGCTGAGGCCGGCGCCCGACCGGGGGCCGGCGGAGCGACGCTGACGGGGCCGCGACGGGCGGCCGGGCGGCCGCGCGGCGCCGGGAGGGGCCGCGAGGGGGAGGGCGCGACCGAGGGCCGGCGGAGGAGCGGCGAGGGGGCCGGGGCGGCGCCGGGACGGGGGCGCGGGTTCAGCAGTTCGGCACGTTGACGGCGAGCCCGCCGAGCGAGGTCTCCTTGTACTTCTCGTGCATGTCTGCCCCGGTCTGGCGCATCGTCTCGATGGCGGCGTCGAGGGGCACGAAATGCGTCCCGTCGCCCCTGAGCGCCAGCGAGGCGGCCGAGACCGCCTTGATCGCGCCGAGGCCGTTGCGCTCGATGCAGGGGATCTGCACCAGCCCCTTCACCGGGTCGCAGGTCATGCCGAGGTGGTGTTCGAGCGCGATCTCGGCGGCGTTCTCGACCTGCATCGGCGTGCCGCCCATCACCGCGCAGAGCCCGGCCGCCGCCATCGCCGAGGCCGAGCCGACCTCGGCCTGGCAGCCGCATTCGGCGCCCGAGATCGAGGCGTTGTGCTTGACGATGCCGCCGATCGCGGCGGCGGTCAGCAGGAAGTCGCCGATGCCCGCGGGGCCGGCGCCGGGCACGTGGTCGAGCCAGTAGCGCAGCACCGCCGGCACCACGCCGGCCGCGCCGTTGGTCGGCGCGGTGACGACCTGGCCGCCGGCGGCGTTCTCCTCGTTGACCGCCATGGCGTAGACGCTCATCCAGTCGTTGATCGTGTGCGGCGCGGTCAGGTTCAGCCCGCGCTCGGCCAGCAGCTTCTGGTGGATCGCCTTCGCCCGGCGGCGGACCTTGAGGCCGCCCGGCAGGATTCCCTCGGCCGCCAGCCCGCGGTCGATGCAGGCGTTCATCACCTCCCAGATCCGGGCGAGGCCGCGCTCGAGCGCCTCGCGCGGCATCACCGAGAGCTCGTTGCGCCGCTTCATCTCGGCGATGGACAGGCCGGAGGCCTCGGCCATCGCCAGCATCTCGGCGGCGGTGCGGAACGGGTAGGGGACCGGCGCCTGCGGCGCCTCGCGCCCGCCCCTGGCCTCGGCCAGCTCAGCCTCGGTCAGCACGAAGCCGCCGCCGATGGAGTAGTAGGTCTCCTGCAGGATCACGTCGCCCTGGGCGTCGGTCGCCATCAGCACGAGGCCGTTGGCATGGCCGGGCAGGGGCGGGCCGTAGTCGAACCGGAGGTCGGCCGCGGGGTCGAAGGCGAGCGGGCCGAGCCCCTCGGGCGCCACCGCCTTCTCCGCCCGGATCCGCTCCAGCGCGGCCTCGGCCTTGGCGGCGTCGTAGTCGTCGGGGCGGAAGCCGGCGAGGCCGAGGATCACCGCGCGGTCGGTGGCATGGCCGACGCCGGTGAAGGCGAGCGATCCGTGCAGGCTTGCCCGCAGGCCCTTCGCGCGGAAGGGCGAGGCGCGCAGCCGCTCGAGGAAGCGCGCGGCCGCGACCATCGGGCCCATCGTGTGCGACGAGGACGGGCCGATCCCGACCTTGAAGATCTCGAAGACGCTGAGGAACATCCGCCCGCCCCCTTCCTTCCGGCAACCATAGCGCCGGCACCGCCGGCCTCAATGCGCGAAGCGATGCCAGCGATGCGCCGGCGCGCGCGGGGCCGCCCGCCGGAAAGCGACATGCCGGCCGCGGCCGCCGCCGCAGTGGGCGCGCCGGGCGGCGGCGGGGGCCGGGGGCCGCGGGGGGGCGGCAGGCGGCAGGCGGGGCGCCGGGCAGAGCGCGGGTGGCGGCAGGCAGGCCGCGGGGGGGGGCGGCAGACAGGCGCGGGGGCGCCGCCACGCCGGGGCGGCAGGCGGGGGGCGGAGAGGGAGAGCGCGGGCAGAGCGCCGGGG
>JANZZL010000072.1 GCA_026419405.1 Paracoccaceae bacterium
TCGAGCGGTTCTTCTGCAAACTCAAGCAGTTCCGACGCATCGCCACCCGCTTCGAGAAGCACGCGAGCAACTTCCTCGCTGCCGTCGCTCTCGCATCAGCACGCATCTGGTTGCGATCAATTGAGTCCGCGCCCTAGGCGGCCGCGGGGATCGCCAGCCCGCGCTGCACCGCCGGGCGGGCGAGGAAGCGGTCGAGCCAGGCCGGCACGCGGGAGAGCTCGTGCCAGCCGACCTGCTCGCCGGCCTGATAGAAGTCGCGCAAGGTGCGGAGCCAGGGGCAGATCGCGATGTCGGCGATCGAGTAGTCGCCCGCGATCCAGTCGCGGCCCTCGAGGCGCCCCTCGAGCACGCGCAGCAGTCGCCGCGCCTCGTCGTAGTAGCGCTGCCGCGGGCGCGGATCCTCGATCTCGCGGCCGGCGAACCTGTGGAAGAAGCCGACCTGCCCGAACATCGGGCCGATGCCGCCCATCTGGAACATCAGCCACTGGACGACCTGCCAGCGGTCCCAGGGGTCGGCGGGGACGAGGCGGCCCGTCTTCTCGGCGAGGTAGAGCAGGATCGCGCCCGATTCGAAGAGCGGCAGCGGCCGGCCGCCGGGGCCGTCGGGGTCGATGATCGCGGGGATCTTGTTGTTGGGGTTGAGCGAGAGGAACTCGGGCGTGAACTGGTCGTTGGCGTCGAAGCTGACGCGATGCGCCTCGTAGGGCAGCCCCGACTCCTCGAGCGCGATCGACACCTTCTGCCCGTTCGGCGTGGGCAGCGAGTAGAGCTGGATCACGGAGGGGTTGCGCGGCGGCCAGCGCCGGGTGATCGGGAAGGCGGAGAGATCTGCCATTGCGGCTGCTCCTGGTTCGGGTCGCTCCGCCCTCTCCTAAGCCGTTGCCGAGCCGAAAAAAACCTTCTTCCGCTGTGGGGAAAGGTGTTACAGGGTGTGCGTCCGCGCGATGAGGGAACCGGCCGCGGGCATGCGTGACCGAACCAGTGGGGACTCGGATAATGATCAAGGAATTCAGGGATTTCATTGCCCGCGGCAACGTCATGGACATGGCCGTCGGCATCATCATGGGCGCGGCCTTCACCGCGATCGTCACCTCGCTGGTGGACGATCTGGTGAACCCGCTGATCGGGCTGGTCGTGGGCGGGATCGACTTCAGCGCTGTAAGCTTCGGGCTGGGCGACGCGCAGTTCAGGATCGGCAACTTCATCAACGCGGTGATCAAGTTCCTGATCATCGCCTGGGTGGTCTTCCTGCTCGTCAAGGCCGTGAACCGGATGCGCGACATGGCGATCGGGAAGGAGGCCCCGGCGCCGGAGGCAGCGAAGGGCCCGACGCAGGAGGAGCTGCTGATGGAGATCCGCGACGCGCTGCGCGCGCGGGGCTGACGCCGCCCGCGCCCGCGGGGCTGCGACAGGGGGGACGGCCCGCCGGCCCGGCGGGCCGTCCGCGTTCCGGGTCAGAGCTTGAGGGCGAGCTGCGGCGAGAGCACGTCGATGCCGAGCGCCTTGCCCACGGCGTAGCAGGTGAGCTTGCCGCGGTGGACGTTGAGGCCGTTGAGCAGGTGGGGATCGTCCTCGCAGGCCTTCTTCCAGCCCTTGTCGGCGAGCGCGAGCATGAAGGGCATGGTGGCATTGCCGAGCGCGATCGTCGAGGTGCGGGCGACGGCGCCCGGCATGTTCGCCACGCAGTAGTGCAGGATCCCGTCCACCTCGTAGATCGGATCCTGGTGGGTGGTGGGGCGCGAGGTCTCGAAGCAGCCGCCCTGGTCGATGGCGACATCGACGATGGCCGCGCCGGGCTTCATGGTGGAGAGCTGCGCGCGGCTCACGAGCTTCGGCGCGGCGGCGCCGGGGATCAGGACCGCGCCGATCACCAGGTCGGCCCCGGCGACCAGCTCGGCGGTGGCGGCGGCCGAGGCGTAGACGGTGCGGAAGTCGCGCCCGAACACGTCGTCGAGGTAGCGCAGGCGCGGCAGCGAGCGGTCGAGCACGGTCACGTCGGCGCCCATGCCGGCGGCCACGCGCGCGGCGTGGGTGCCGACGACGCCGCCGCCGATGACCACGACGCGGGCCGGCGCCACGCCGGGCACGCCACCCATCAGCACCCCGCGCCCGCCGTTGGCCTTCTGCAGCGTCCAGGCGCCGACCTGCGGCGCGAGCTTGCCGGCGACCTCGGACATCGGCGCGAGCAGCGGCAGCCCGCCGGTCTTGTCGGTGACGGTCTCGTAGGCGATGGCGGTGACGCCCGAGGCGATCAGGTCGCGCGTCTGCTCGGGGTCGGGCGCGAGATGGAGGTAGGTGAACAGCACCTGCCCCTCGCGCAGGCGCCTGCGCTCGGCGGGCTGCGGCTCCTTCACCTTCACGATCATCTCGGCCTCGGCGAAGACCTCCTCGGCGGTCGGGACGATGCGCGCGCCTGCCCGGACGTAGTCCTCGTCGGTGAAGCCGGCGCCGGCGCCCGCGCCGGTCTCGATCAGCACCTCGTGGCCGTGGCCCACGGCCTCGCGCGCGGCGTCGGGCGTGACGCCGACGCGGAATTCCTGCGGCTTGATCTCCTTCGGGCAGCCGATCCTCATGGCGCGTCTCCTTCTCCCTCTGGGGCCATGATGCCGCAGGATGCATCGCAGGTGATTGAAAGAACGGTGGCGCGCGGCTTCAGTCGTCGTATGTTCTTCTCCGAAGTTGCCGATCTTTGGGAGGATCTTGCGCAGACATGGATCTGGACGCCACAGACCGCCGAATCCTCGCCGCCCTTCAGCGCGAGGGGCGGATCACCAATGCCGAGCTGGCCGAGCGGGTGAACCTCTCGCCCTCGGCCTGCCACCGGCGCGTGCAGCGGCTTGAGGAGGAAGGTTACCTCACCGGCTACGTGGCGCTGGTGGACGCGCGCCGCCTCGGGCGGCCGACGACCGTGTTCGTCGAGATCACGCTCCAGGGCCAGGCCGACGAGCTGCTCGACGCCTTCGAGCGCGAGGTGCGCCGGGTGCCCGAGGTGCTGGAGTGCCACCTGATGGCGGGCACGGCGGACTACCTGCTGAAGGTGACGGCGCGCGACACCGAGGATTTCGCCCGCATCCACCGGCAGTATCTTGCCCGGCTGCCGGGCGTGGCGCAGATGCATTCGAGCTTCTCGCTCAGGACGGTGCTGCAGACGACGGCGCTGCCGGTGTGACCGCGCGGCCGGCAGGCCGGGGTCAGCCGCGCAGCCCGGTCTCCTCCAGCAGGCCCAGGCGCTTGGCCTCGTAGTAGTAGCCGCGCGAATACCAGCCGATCGCGGCATCGGGATTGCCGCGCGCCACAAGCCAGGCGCCGCGCAGGTAGCGCACCCCGAAGCGGAGGTTCACCTCGGGGTCGAGGAGCTCCTCGGCCGGCCCGCGGTGGCCCATGGTGCGGGCGGTCTGCGGGTGGATCTGCATCAGCCCGTAGTAGGGCCCGTTGCGCGCGGCCGGGTTGTAGCGGCTCTCGCGGACCACGACGCGGTGCACGAGATCCTCGGGCACGCCGTATTCCCGGGCGTAGCGGGCGATCAGCCGGTTGATCTCGGCGGGCCCGGCATGGGCGCGGCGCGCGGGTTCGGGCGGGGGCCCGCCGCGGCCGCAGGCGGCGAGCGCGAGGGGGGCGAGAAGCAGGCTCCGGCGGGCGATCGCGGTCATCGGTGGCTCCGGGTTGCGGGGGATGGGTAGCATCCGCCCGGGGCATGAGGAAAGCCCGCCGCAGGGCGGTCCGGCCCCGCCCGGCAAGGGATTGCCGCCGCTCAGGGCCGCTTGCGCAGGAGGGTGGCCTGGAAGCTCTGGCTGCGGCCGGCGGGGGTGACATGCATGTGCCGCCGGCTGCCGATCCGGCGGAAGCGGCCTGGGGCGAGGCGCCCGATCTCGGCGGCGAGCGCGTCCGATGACCAGCGCGCGACCGGCAGGCCCGAGCAGGACTCGGGCCCGTCCTCGGCGAAGGTCATCAGGATCGCCGTGCCGCCGGGGCGCAGCGCGGCGTCCATCGCGGCGACATAGGCCGCGCGTTCGGCCGGATCGGTGAGGAAGTGGAACACGGCGCGGTCGTGCCAGACCGCGAAGGTCGCGTCCGGCACCCAGCGCGTGAGGTCGGCCTCGATCCAGCGCACCGCATCGGCGCGCGGCCCGAGCCGGGCGCGCGCCGCCGCCAGGGCGGCGCTCGAGACGTCGAGCACGCTGACCGGCCCCAGGCCGCGGTCGAGCAGGGCATCGACCAGGCGCGCGGTGCCGCCACCGGCATCGAGCACCGGATCGCCCGGCGCCGCATGGGCGGCGATCAGGCCGAGCGAGAGCGCGGGCTCGGCCTCGAACCAGCTGAGCCCGGTGTCGGCGCGCGCGCCGAATACGGCGTTCCAGTGATCGCTGCGGTCTGCCATCGCGAGACCTTGATACGACAAACCCCCGGGCCTTCGCACCGGGGGTTCTCGCTCGGGCGGCCTGGCCGCCCCGTCCGCTCGGCCGCCAGGCTCAGAGCAGCCCTTCGCGCTGGGCCTTCTTGCGCGCGAGCTTGCGGGCGCGGCGGATCGCCTCGGCCCGCTCGCGCGCCTTCTTCTCCGAGGGCTTCTCGAAATGCTGCTTGAGTTTCATCTCGCGGAAGACCCCTTCGCGCTGGAGCTTCTTCTTCAGCGCGCGGAGCGCCTGATCGACGTTGTTGTCGCGAACGCTTACCTGCATGTGGTTGTCACCACCTTCCTGGGTTAGAGTTGCATGAGATGCAGGACGTGGCCGTATAGCAAGGCGGCCCCGGCTTGTCCAGCACGGCCGGGAGGCCGCAGAGACGGGGATCGCATGGACGACATCAGGGAAAGACTGCTCGACGCCATCCTGCCGCACGTCGCCTTCGAGGGCTGGAGCGAGGCCGCCTTCCGGGCCGCCGCGGCCGAGGCGGGCATCGAGCCGGCGCTGGCGCGGGCCGCCTGCCCGCGCGGGGCGGTGGACCTCGCGGTCGCGTTCCACCGGCGCGGCGACGCGCGCATGCGGGAGCTGCTCGCGGCGATGGATCTCTCGGGGATGCGCTTCCGCGATCGCGTGGCCGCCGCCGTCCGCTGCCGGCTGGAGGCGGCGGCCGGCGACCGCGAGGCGGTGCGCCGGGGGGCCGCGCTCTTCGCGCTCCCGCACCTGGCGCCCGAGGGCGCGAGGCTCGTCTGGGGCACCGCCGACGCGATCTGGACGGCGCTGGGCGACACCTCGGACGACCTCAACTGGTACACCAAGCGCGCGACCCTTTCGGCGGTCTACGCCGCGACGGTTCTCTACTGGCTGGGCGACACCTCGCCCGACCATGCCGCGACCTGGGAGTTCCTCGACCGGCGCATCGCCGACGTGATGCGCATCGAGGAGGCGAAGGCGCGGCTGCGCGCGAACCCGACCCTGGCGCGGCTGACGGAGGGGCCGGCGCGGCTGGCGGCGCGGATCCGCCGGCCGCCGCGGATGCCCGACATCCCCATGCCCGGAAGCTGGGGCCGGCGCTGAGGCTTTCCCTGCCGCCCGATCCGCCCTAGAGCGAACGGGATCCGCCCGGAGGAGCCCGATGCCCGACCTGCCCGAGACGATGCGTGCCGTCGAGATCTCCCGCCCCGGCGGGCCGGAGGTGCTGGTGCCCGCCCGCGTGCCGGTCCCGCGGCCGGGCGCGGGACAGATCCTGATCCGCGTGGCCTTCGCGGGCGTGAACCGGCCCGATGCGCTCCAGCGCGCGGGCAGCTACGCCCCGCCGCCCGGCGCCTCGCCGCTGCCGGGGCTCGAGGCGGCGGGGACGGTCGCGGCCGTCGGCCCCGGAGTCGCGCGCTGGCGGCAGGGCGACGCGGTGACCGCGCTTCTGCCCGGCGGGGGCTATGCCGAATATGCCGTCACCGCGGCCGACCATGCGTTGCCGGTGCCCGCCGGCATGGGCCTGCGCGAGGCGGCCTGCCTGCCCGAGACCTTCTTCACCGTCTGGGCCAACGTCTTCATGCGGGGCGGGCTGAGGGGCGGGGAGCGCTTCCTGGTGCACGGCGGCTCCTCGGGCATCGGGACGACGGCGATCCAGCTCGCCCGCCAGTTCGGCGCGCGGGTCTTCGCCACCGCCGGGTCGGCGGAGAAGTGCGCCGCCTGCGAGGCGCTCGGCGCGCACCGGGCGATCGACTACCGGACGGAGGACTTCGTGGCGGTGCTGAAGGCCGAGGGCGGCGCCGACCTCATCCTCGACATGGTGGGCGGCGCCTATCTGCCGCGCAACGTCCGCGCGCTGGCCGACGACGGGCGGCTTGTGCAGATCGCCTTCCTGCAGGGGCCGAAGGTGGAGCTCAACTTCGCCGAGGTGATGGTGCGGCGGCTGACCATCACCGGCTCGACGCTGCGGCCGCAGTCGGATCTGGCCAAGGCGCGGATCGCCGCGGCGCTCGAGGCGCAGGTCTGGCCGCTGCTCTCGGCGGGGAGGGTCGGGCCGGTGATCGACAGCGCATTCCCGCTGGAGGAGGCGGCCGCCGCCCATGCGCGGATGGAAAGTTCGGCGCATATCGGCAAGATCGTGCTCGAGGTCGGCTGAGGCCGGGGGCGCTGCCCCCGGACCCCCGGAGTATTTGCGACAGGATGAAGCGGCGCGGCGGGTCAGGCCGCGCAGGCGGCATCGGCGGGGCCGGCGCGCTCGATGCCGAGCCAGACCCCGCCCTCGGGGCGGAGCGTCAGGATGAGCACGGGCCGCGGATCCTTGCCGGGGATGCGGCTGAAGCGGAACCGCGAGACGAGGGTGGCGAGGATGATCACCGCCTCCTGGATCGCGAAGGAGGCGCCGATGCAGACCCGCGGTCCGTCGCCGAAGGGCAGGTAGGCGAAGCGGTCGATGGCGGCGCGGTCGGCGAAGCGGTCGGGGCGGAAGGCGTGGGGGTCGTCCCACAGGAGGTAGCTGCGGTGCAGCGCGTAGAACGGCAGCATCACCGTGTCGCCGGGGCGCACCTCGCGCCCGCAGAGCGTGTCGGCGACGCGCGCCGTGCGCGAGACCATCGCCGCCGGCGGATAGAGCCGCAGCGCCTCGTCGATCACCTGGCGGATGAAGGGAAGATGCCCGACATCCGCCGCCGTCGCCGTCCGCCCCCGGAGCACGCGCTGCGCCTCGGCCCGGGCGCGGGCCTGCTGGGCGGGGTCGAAGGCGAGGAGGTAGAGCGACCAGGCGAGGGTGAGCGCGGTCGTCTCGTGCCCGGCGACGATGAAGGTGAGGAGGTTGTCGCGCAGCTCCTCGGTGGTCATGCGCCGGCCGGTCTTCGGGTCCTCGCCCTCGAGGAGGAGGTCGAGCAGGTCGGGCACGCCGGCGTGACCGCGCCCGCGCCGCCGGTCGATCGCGGCGTCGGCGGTGCGCTTCATCTCACGCATGGCCGCCGAGGAGACGAGCCGGAGCGGGCGCGGCACCCAGGCGGGGGCGCCGAGAATGTCGAGCAGCGAGACCTTCGCGGTCTGCGCGATGTAGTTGTCGATGGCGCGGTGCACCGCGGCGCGGTCGAAGCCCTCGCCGCCCGAGAGGGTCACGTCGGAGATCACCTCGAAGGTGGCCGTCACCATTTCGTCGAGGAGGTTCGCGGCGCGCCCGGCGGCGGCCTCGAGGCGGGCCGCGGCGCGGTCGGCCGCCGCCGACATGATCGGGCCGAGATTGCGGATGTTGCGGGCCGAGAAGACCGGCGCCGCGGCGCGCCGCTGCCAGTGCCAGTGCGCGCCCTCGGCGATGAACAGGCTCTCGCCGATCGCCGGCTTGAGGATGTTCTTCGTCACCTCGGATTTCGGGTAGTCCTCGACCCGGTCCTTCAGGATCCGCCGGTTGCTCTCGGGGTCCATCACCATGTGCCAGCGCACGCCGGTCCGGCCCGAGACGATGGGCTGGCGCAGGGCGACCTCGGGGATCAGCTCGAGCAGATTGCGCCGTGCCACCTCGAGCGACCTGAGGATCCCCCAGGGCTCGCGCACGAGCGGCACCCGGACGGGCAGGTCGGCGGCGGGGGCGGCGTCACGCGGCATCGGCAGGCTCTCCGACGGGAATATAGGGGCGGCGCGGCGCGGCGGCAAAGGCGGTGCCCTTGCGGCGAATTGCGCGGGGGTGCGGGCTCGGCTATGGCTGCGCGGATGCCTTGCGGAGGGTTCCGATGTCGTTCGCCCGTCTCCTCGCGCCTGTCGCCTTGCTGCTTCTGGCCGCCTGCGCGGCGGACGACCTCGACAAGCCCCCGGCCCCGCTCGGCGATTTCCGGCTGGGGCTCAACGTCGTGGTCGGCGAGACCGCGCGGCAGGTGCCGCCGAGCCGCACCGCGACCGCCGAGGAATGGGAGGCCGCGCTGAAGGCCGCGATCGACCGGCGCCTCGGCCGCTACGCGGGCGCCGGCGAATATCACATGGGCGTCAGCGTCGATGCCTATGCGCTGGCCATTCCCGGCGTGCCGGTGGTGATCAAGCCGCGCTCGGTGCTGGTGATCTCGGTCACGGTGTGGGATGCCGCGACGCGCCAGAAGCTCAACGGGCGGGTGAAGCAGCTCACCGTGCTCGAGAGCACGGGCTTCCTGACGCCCGACAGCATCATCGGCTCGGGCATCATGCGCAACAAGCAGAAGCAGATGCAGAGCCTCGCCGCCAGCGCGGCGCGGGCGATCGAGTACTGGCTGAAGCAGAACCAGGAGTGGTTCAGCGCCGATCCCGCGGTGCGGGCGGCCGCCCGGGCGGCGACGGCCGACAGCTCGGGCAAGGAGCGCCCGCCGCGGATCGAGGACTGACGCTTGATTTTTCGCCCCCCGCCCAGTAGAGGGCGCGCGATGTTCACCGGGGCTGCCCCCTCGCCGGGGCGGCCCCCCGTTCCATGAGGCGCCGGAAGCGATGGCAAAAGCAAAGTTCGAACGGACGAAACCGCACGTGAACGTTGGCACGATTGGCCACGTGGACCACGGGAAGACGACGCTGACGGCGGCGATCACGAAGTACTTTGGCGAGTTCAAGGCGTACGACCAGATTGACGCG